>NZ_JBVHWM010000002.1:15609-227394 GCF_055564375.1 Streptomyces sp. NPDC029138 | reverse complement strand
CGGAGAGGGAGCCGAGCTGGAGAGGCGGTCGGGGACGTGCGGTGAGGGGGCGAAGACGGGGAGGCGGTCCGGGAGTGCGGTGAGAGAGCCGAGCCGGGGAGGCGCTCTGAGACGGGCGGTCAGTGACGGAGGAGCCGGTCGTGCGATCCGGGACGGGCGGTGAGGCGGCGGAGCCGGAGAGGCGGTCCGGGAGTGCGGTGAGGCGGCGAAGACGAGGAAGCGCTCCGGGACGCGCGGTCCGTGACGGAGGAGCCGGGCGTGCGGTCGGGGACGCGGCGCGTGGTCCCCGGGGTGTGGGCCGGTGGTCCTGGCGGTGCGGGCCGCCGGTCGTGGCGGTGTGGGCGAGTCGGGGGGCGTCGGGACGGTCGCGTGGGTGGCTGCCGGTCGGTGGCCGCGTCACGATGATCCGGCGGGCGGCCCGGAGGGCACGAGAGTTGTTGCCGGTTCGGCAAAACGCGAGGCAGCCGGGAGCCCTGCACCCGGCTGCCTCGCACCCGCTGCCGACAGGGCGCGCATACGCCGACGGCCCACCTGCTGGTCGCAGGTGGGCCGTCGGTCCGGGTGGGCGATACTGGGTTCGAACCAGTGACCTCTTCGGTGTGAACGAAGCGCTCTCCCACTGAGCTAATCGCCCGGGCGCAGGAAGAACATTACCCCATGTCAGCGGGTGGTTCCGACCGGGGGCCGAGCGGCGGGCACCACCCGCCCCCGAAGCCGCGTCACTGGTCCTTGATCTTCCACGGCATGACGAGGCCGAACTTCCACAGGTAGGTCCCGGCGAGCACGCCGATGATCACCAGCCCGATCACGGTCAGTGTGATGTTGCGGCGGCGCACCTTGGGGTCGAGGGCCCGCTGGGCCGCCTCGGTGACCTTGCGTTTGGTCCAGCGGAGCACTAGCTGTGCCCAGACGAACTCGGTCGCCCAGATGGCCATGCCGCCGAAGATCACCACCCAGCCGGGCCCGGGCAGCGGCAGCATGACGATCCCCGCGCCGACCACCGCGAGGCCGATCACGAAGACCCCGACCTGCCAGCTCAGGTGCAGGAACCGGCGGGCCTTGATGAATTCCGGCGCCCTTGAGCCGAGCCCGTGCTCGGCCTCCCGCCCGGCCTCCGGCCGGTCCGTCCTCGCCTTGTCCGCTGCCACGGCGACCTCGCCCGGCTCGTCACTCCCCGTATTCATACAGACAAACCCTACCTGAGTGAATCCAGTCACCGGAATGGTCGTAGGTCTGGTACGAGTTCTCGGCCGGAAGAGTTACGTAAACACACGCAAAACCCTCAGAGGGGTTTACAACGGCACCGTAGGTGGCATGTCGATTTCGCCGACGTGCGAATCCCCGAGCGCACACTGAGCGAAAGGCCCTGGCGCTTATGAACACCACGGTCAGCTGCGAGCTGCACCTGCGCCTCGTTGTGTCGAGCGAGTCCTCCCTGCCTGTCCCCGCAGGCCTGCGGTACGACACGGCCGACCCCTACGCCGTGCACGCCACCTTCCACACCGGAGCCGAGGAGACCGTCGAGTGGGTGTTCGCCCGCGACCTCCTCGCCGAGGGGCTTCACCGGCCCACCGGCACCGGCGACGTCCGCGTCTGGCCATCCCGCAGTCATGGTCAGGGCGTCGTGTGCATCGCCCTCAGCTCCCCGGAGGGGGAGGCACTGCTCGAGGCCCCGGCGCGGGCCCTGGAGTCCTTCCTGAAGCGAACCGACGCCGCCGTGCCGCCCGGCACGGAACACCGCCACTTCGATCTGGATCAGGAGCTCTCGCACATCCTGGCGGAGAGCTAGGTCGCGGCCCTTCCAAGCAGCCCGGCGCCGTCCACTCGGGGAGACGGCTCGGGCCAAGACAACCGCATACGGCACAGGCCGGCGCCGTCACCGTGAGCCGTCACGGAGGCGGCGTCGGGCTGTGCCCGCCCGGCTGCCCTCCGTGTGCTCCCACTGCCCTCCGTGCGCGTCCGACTGCGTTGCGTCCGGGCGGCGGCCCCGGGAACCCTTGGGGGATCGGCGGCGTTCTACAGGCGAGCGAGAGGTCGGGCACACACGGGTGCGGTGGGCGCTGTTGTCGCTACCATCGGCCAGCATCGGCGGGCGCCCGCCCGACCCCCCAGGCCAGGGAGCGAAACGTGCTGATCACCCACGACACCCGGTGCGCCCTCGACACCGTGGTGGATCTGGTGAACACCGCGCCGGAGGACGACGCGGCGGCGGACGGACTGCCCGATGTCCCGGCTCTTGCGGATTTCGTGCGAAACCACAAGATGAGCGATGTCGGCTTGCTCTCGGAGTTCGACCTCTCCGCGGTGCGCAGGGTCCGGGCGCGGTTCGCGGCGATCTTCGCGGCCCCGGACGCCCGGTCCGCCGCCATGATGATCAACGAACTGGTCGCCGCGGCGGGCACCACGCCCCGTCTGACGGACCACGACGGCTACGACTGGCATGTGCACTACTTCGCACCGGGCGCGTCCGTGGCCGACCATCTCGCAGCGGACTGCGGGATGGCACTCGCCTTCTTCGTGGTGGCCGGCGAGCAGGAACGGCTGCGGCGCTGCGAGGCACCGGACTGCCGCCGCGCCTTCGTGGATCTGTCCCGCAACCGCTCGCGGCGCTACTGCGACAGTCGCACCTGCGGCAACCGGCTGCATGTCGCCGCCTACCGGGCCCGGCGCAAGGAGGCGGCGGGCTGAGGAGGCGGCGGGCCGAGGTGTCCCCCGCCCGCCTCGGTGCGACGTCGGTCCCGGCGGGTGACGCCGGGACGGACGTGTACGGCTCACAGCAACAGCAGGTCGTGCAGCGCAGCCATGAGGAGCAGACACCCGATCACCGCAAGGAAGATCATCAGCGGTGGCTGGGAAAGGGCGAAGAGGCACCCGCGCGGCTCGTCCTTCGGCGGCGCGGCCTCGCTCTGTTGCGTGTCCAGCATCTCGCGGCCGATGATGGCGCACCCGGCAGCCACTCCGCGATCAACACACACGGATCTTGCGGGAGTTCGCCGAATACCACGAGGTCTCGTTCGGCTCGTGAACGATTCCGGACGTCCGTGGACCCACTGTGTCGTTTCAGTGAGTCATGTGACTGTCATATGCCGTGCTTCTTCAGGATGGCCTCGATGTCGCTGAAGTCCTCGGCCGAGTCGGCGGCCCGGGGCGCGCCGGTCCGGGGTCCGGCCGTGGGCCGGGGTGCCTCGCGTGCCGTTTGCCGGGGCGCCTCGCCCAGGGACGGCGCCGAGGCCGCGGGCGCCACCGCCTCCCGCTCGGCCCGCCCGGCCGCCCTGCGCCCGGCACCTCCGCGCCGCCGCTCCACGGCGCGTGTGCCGGCGAACAGCAGCCAGGCCGCGCCCAGCACCCCGAAGCCCGCCCAGGCGGTGGGGCTCAGGGCGGTGTCGGCGAGCCAGCCGACGACCCCGGTCATCACCAGGCCGACCGGCACGAGCGAGTAGGCCGCGAGGCGGGCCGCCGCCAGGAAACGCTTGCGGTAGGCCGTGACCACCGCGATACCCAGGCCCGCCGCGGACACGGCGGAGCAGACTGTCTCGGCAATCATCCGTCCTCCTGGCGGGCTCGTTCGTCGCTTCCATCGTGCACCGCCGGGTCCCCTCGATGCCATGCCCCGGCCAGACATCAGGGACATCTCCGGGTCCCCTCCTACTGGAGTGCCGGTCAACGGGCCTGGCGTGCCGGTCCCGGGCTCCATGGCCCCGCTCAGGTCCCGATTGGGTCGCCCGGGTCCGGCCTGGAAGACTGGTGGGCATGAGCGACTCCTCCCCCGCACGCACCGAAGCCCTCGTCCTCGACGTCTGGTGCGAGTTGCAGTGCCCCGACTGCCGCACCGCCCTGGACGACGTCCGCGCCCTGCGCGCCCGCTACGGCGACCGGCTGGAGCTGCGGCTGCGGCACTTCCCGCTGGAGAAGCACAAGCACGCCTTCGCCGCCGCCCAGGCCGCCGAGGAGGCGCTGGAACAGGGCAAGGGCTGGCCGTACGTGGAGGCAGTGCTGGAGCGGGTGGCGGAGCTGGACCGTCAGGGAGAACCCTTCCTGGTCGAGGTGGCCCGGGAACTCGGCCTGGACGCGGAGGAGTTCGACACCGCGCTGATCGACGGCCGGCACATCCTGGTCGTGGACGCCGACCAGGCCGAGGGCAAGGCGATCGGCGTGACGGGCACCCCGACGTACGTCATCGGCGGCGAGCGCCTCGACGGCGGCAAGAGCCAGGAAGGCCTGCGCGAACGCATCGAGGAGATCGCGGATCGGCTGCTGGCCGACCGGGAGGCCTGACCTGGGGCGGGGCGAGCGTCCGGGGCGGCCCTGACGGGATCGGCAGCCCCGCAACGGGATCGGCAGCCTGCACAAGGGGCTCAGCAGCCCCGTGACACGGGCACGGCAGCGCGGCGGCACAGGCACGGCAACCCCGCGACATGGGCACGGCAGCCCGGCGGCACGCGTACGGCAGCCCCGCCACACGGGCGCGGCAGCCCCGCGGCACAGCCTCGCCCGGTCCTACAGCAGGGGCACGGCAGCCCCCGCCGCACAGCCTCGCCCGGTCCCTACAGCAGAGGCTTGCTCACGGAATGGGTCACCGTCTCGTAGCCGAGTGACATGTACAGCCGCTCGGCCGGGGTGTTGCCCGCGAACACGTTGAGGCCGAGGACCGTCCGGCCGGCCTCGATCGCCTGGCGTTCCGCCAGCAGCATGAGCGTACGGCCGTGTCCTCGGCCACGGTGGGCCGCGTCGGTCTCCACGTCGAAGACGTACGCCTTGGCCTCCTCCAGGGCCAGCCACAGGGTGCCCACCCGGGGGCCCTCGTGCTCCAGCACGCTGAAGAGCATGCCCTCGGTCGCGAGCCCCTGTGGCAGCAGCCGCGCGTGATCGTCGCGGGCCTTGGCCCGGGCCGCGGCCTCGGGAATGCCCCGCCCGATCCACCCGCGCGCGTACCGCTCGCTCTCCGTCTCCTGCCAGGCCGCGAACTCGGCCTCGGTCATGGGCCGCGCGTGGCTGCCCGGCGGCAGCGCGGGCGGGGCGGTGCCGAGTCGTTTCTCCATGCCGCGGTTGCGCACGGTGTAGCCGAGCGCGCCGAACAGGCGCAGCGCGGCGTCCGCCGTGGCGGGCACCACCGCCTCCATCTGTGCGCAGCCCCAGCCCCGGGCCACCTCCTCCGCGGCGAGCGCGGCCACGGTGCCGCGGCCGCGCCGCCGGTCGGGCTCTGCGATCCGCAGGTCGATGACGCGGGCCACCGAGGCACCGAGGGACGGCGAGGTGCCGAGGTGGATCTCGCCGACGGAACGGCTGTTCACGCACACCGTGTAGCGGCGCGAGCGGGTTCCGTCGGAATGCTGCTGGAGCGGCTCGGCCGGCCGCAGGGTCGTGGTCATCACAGGTGTTCTACCCACGAGGACCGCCCGCGTCAGCCCGTTTTCCGGCTCAGGGGTCCAGGTCCTGCCCGGCCCGCTCGTCGAAGATCCGCATGGCCTCGGCGGTCACCGGGCCGCCGGTGCCGGGCAGTTCGCGGTCGTCGACCTGGTGCAGGGCCTGTACGTCCCGCAGGGTGGACGTCAGGAAGACCTCGTCGGCGCGACGGAGGACGTCCAGCGGCAGGTCGGTCTCCTTGGCGCCGACCCACTCGATCACCAGGGCCCGGGTGATGCCGGACAGACAGCCGGCGGTGACCGGCGGGGTGTGGATCTCGCCGTCCAGGACGACGAAGACGTTCGACCCGGTGCCCTCGCAGAGCTGCCCGACCGTGTTGCCGAACAGCGCCTCGGAAGCCCCGTGTTGATGGGCGCGGGCCAGGGCGACGACGTTCTCGGCGTACGAGGTGCTCTTCACGCCGGCGAGGGCGCCGCGTTCATTACGGGTCCACGGGACGGTGATCGCCGCGGTGGAGTCCGGGCGGCGGCTGGTCTCGCCGACGGCGACCACCAGGGTCGGGCCCTGTTCGCCACGGTCGGAGCCGAGCGGGCCGTGACCGCCGGTGTAGGTGATCCGCAGCCGGCCCAGCGGCACCGGGTTCGCCTCCAGGACGGCCGTACAGGCGCGGCGCACCTCGTCGGGGTCGGGGTCGGGCAGGCCGAGGCCGCGGGCCGAGCGGGTCAGCCGGTCGAGGTGCCGGGTGAGCGCGAACGGCGCGCCGTGGACCGCCTTGACGGTCTCGAAGACGCCGTCGCCGACGGTCAGCCCGTGGTCGAGGACGGAGATCCGGGCGGATTCCAGGTCCCGCAGCTCGCCGTCCAGCCAGATCCTCATAGGAGCGCCCCCTCTGTCTCGTCGTACGCCCCCGACGCTACCGCGAGCAGCCGCGACGCCTTCAGCTCGGTCTCCCGCCACTCCCCCTCCGGGTCGGACCCCCAGGTGATGCCGGCTCCGGTGCCGAAGCGCAGGGCGCCCGCGGCGCGGTCGATCCAGAAGGTGCGGATGCCCACGGCCAGCTCGGCGGTGCCCCGGTCGGCGTCCACCCAGCCGATGCCGCCGCAGTACGGGCCGCGCGGTGCCGTCTCCAGCGCCTCGATGATCCTGAGGGCGCTCGACTTGGGGGCGCCGGTGACCGAGCCGGGCGGGAAGGCCGCGTCCAGCAGCTCCGGCCAGCCGGCGTCCGCGCGCAGCTCGCCTCGGACGGTGGAGACGAGATGGACGAGCCCGGGGTGCTTCTCCAGGGCGCACAGGTCCGGGACGGTCACGCTGCCGGTCGCGCAGACGCGCCCGATGTCGTTGCGGACCAGGTCCACGATCATCACGTTCTCGGCGTAGTCCTTCTCCAGGAGGTCCGCCTCGGTGCGCCCGGTCCCCTTGATGGGTCCCGACTCGACGGTACGGCCGTCCCGGCGCAGGAACAGTTCGGGCGACGCGGTGGCGATCTCCACGCCGTGCTCCGGCAGCCGGATCGTTCCCGCGTACGGCGCCGGGTTGCCCCGGGCCAGCAGGGCGGTCAGGGCGTCCACATCGGCGGCCGGGTCGACCGGCGCGCTGAGCACGCGGCAGAGATTGGCCTGGTAGACCTCGCCGGCCGCGATGTGCTCACGGATGCGGTGGACGGCCGCCGTGTACGCGGCGCGGTCCAGGGAGGAGGTCCAGTCCCCCGGCTGCGGGCCCGGCCATCCGCCGGGCACCGGCGCGGGCACCGGCTCCTCGCGTACGTCCGCGAAGCGGGCGCAGGTCAGACGGCCCTCGAAGTCCGCGCAGACGGCCCAGAAGCCGGTGGAGTCCAGGGCGGCGGGATCGCTGGTGACGTCGAGCAGGCCGGTGGCGACGCGGTCGCCGAAGCGGGCCAGCGGGGGGAGTCCGGATGGGTGGTGGAACACGTGGTCGAGTCTAGGTCGGTGTCCGGGAGGTGGCTCCGGGATGTCCCGGAGGGGGCACTGACCACGGGGTCCGTCGGGTGCACCGCAGCACGCTGCGCAAACGCGTTTTTGTGCTGGCCCGGGAATCCGCTAGAGTTCAACACGTCGCCGGGACGCGGAAGCGGACCGAAACGACAAGCGGACGTAGCTCAGTTGGTAGAGCGCAACCTTGCCAAGGTTGAGGTCGCGAGTTCGAGCCTCGTCGTCCGCTCGAAGGAGAAGGGGTCGTCCCGATCCCCTTACACTCCTGGTGGAGTGGCCGAGAGGCGAGGCAACGGCCTGCAAAGCCGTCTACACGGGTTCAAATCCCGTCTCCACCTCCAAGGACGATTAGCTCAGCGGGAGAGCGCTTCCCTGACACGGAAGAGGTCACTGGTTCAATCCCAGTATCGTCCACTGGATCTTCGGGTCCTGGATCTTCTCGAAGATCCCCGCCCGCGCGATTAGCTCAGCGGGAGAGCGCTTCCCTGACACGGAAGAGGTCACTGGTTCAATCCCAGTATCGCGCACTGTCTGTGACTCACGGGTCACAGCCCGCGGACGATTAGCTCAGCGGGAGAGCGCTTCCCTGACACGGAAGAGGTCACTGGTTCAATCCCAGTATCGTCCACACAGCAAGAAGCCCCCGGCCGTCTCGTACGGCCGGGGGCTTCTGCGTGCGCTCAGCTGACGATCAGCTGGAGAAGAGCATGTGGCCGAAGCTCTTGTGGCGGTGGTGGCCGTAGTGACCGTGACCGCCGTGGCCGCCCTGCGGGGCGCCCCAGGCGGGCGCGGGCGGGGCCGCCGGGTAGGCCTGCGGGGCCGCGGGCGGGGGCGGCGGGGCCGGCTGCGACCACTGGGACTCCAGGCGGGTCAGCGCCTCCAGCTCGCCGTAGTCGAGGAATATGCCGCGGCAGCCGCTGCACTGCTCGATCTGGACGCCGTTGCGGTTGTAGGTGTGCATCGGCGCATGGCACTTCGGACACTGCATGGTCGGCTCAACTCCTCGCCGGTCGGTCCTGCTCAGGTGTTTCCCCAGGACAGACTCCGTCCGGCCCCGGGCGGTTGCAGCCTAGTCCGGGAATCCGGACCTGGGCCGACGCGGGCGCGGGAGGCCGGCGGGGACGGACGGCATGCGCGCGCAGGCGTCCACCACGGACTGTTCCACCTCGTCCAGCGGGCGGTCCGCGGCGAGCGCCTTGGTGACCGCCAGGGCAGCCGTCTGCACGGTGAGCGCGCGGGCCGGGACGTCCAGGGCGGGCCAGGGGTCGCCGTCCTCGGGTACGGCGGGACCGCCGGCCTGTCGGTAGGCGGTCAGGAAGCGGGTCCACTCGTCGGGCGGGAGGAGTCCGCAGGCGTACCAGGCGGCCGGGCGGGCGAGGTCCCAGGCCGGGACGCCGGCGCCGAGGTCGTCCACGTCGATCAGCCTCCACGGGCCGTCCGGTGCCGGGTGCCGGACGAGCTGGCCGAGGTGCAGATCACCGTGGCAGAGGGCCGGCGGGCCGGGCATCGGCGCCTCCGCCCGGGCCCAGGCGGGCAGGGCGGCCCAGGCGTCCAGGACGGGGCGGGCTGCCGTGTGCGTCGCTGTGCCGGGTGAGGTGCGGGGGGCCGAGCGGAGGGCCGAGCGGAGGCGGTCGAGGGCTCGGGCGGCCTTGGCGGGGCCGCGCATCGGGGGGAGGGCGGCGGGGACGGGGGTGCGGTGGAGGCGGGCCAGGAGGGTGGCGGCGGCCTCCCAGGGGGCGGCGTCCGGATCTTCCGGGTCCACGGGGACGCCGTACGGCCAGAGGGTCACCGGGCGGTCGTGCAGGGTGGCCGCGTCCGGGGTGAACGGGGGCAGGAGCAGGTCGGGGTGGCGGGCGGCCGTGGTGACGCGGAGGGTGAGCGCGGCGGGGTCCGTGTCCGCGGCGTGGGCCTTGGCGACGATGCCGGCGTGCCGGACGACGGTGGCGTCCTGGCGGTCGGCGAGGGGGGTGCTGGGGCAGGTGCAGGGGGTGGTGGGGGTACGGGGGTGAGCGGCGGCCTTGGCTTGGTCGGCCAGCGCGGATATGAGGGCGGGGTTGCCGGTGTCCGTATCTGCGGTCAAGGGTGCCTTCGTCGGGGCGGGGTGGGGTGTTGGGGCGAGGGTACTGGGGTGGGCGGGGCGGGGGGCCACTCACCGGCGCCTGCGGCGTGCGGCACGCTGCCGCTGACCGGGGGTCGGATAGCTGGCCCGCGCCGGCGGGGTGCCGCGCGGTGCCGCTGACCGGGGGTCGGATCGCTCACCCGCCCTGGCGGGGTGCCGCGCGGTGCCGCTGACCGGAGGTCGGATCGCTCACCCGCCCTGGCGGGGTGCCGCGCGGTGCCGCTGACCGGAGGTCGGATCGCTCACCCGCCCTGGCGGGGTGCCGCGCGGTGCCGCTGACCGGAGGTCGGATCGCTCACCCGCCCTGGCGGGGTGCCGCTGCGCCCACCCGTGCCGCCCCAGCGGCACGACTGCCCGCAGCTGAGTCGGTACGGCCGCCGTTGTCGGGTGTGCGTCGCCTCGGCGGCACGACCGCCCGTAGCTACGGCGGGTGGGCGCAGGCCCGGCGGCACGACGCCTACAACTAGGCGGGTACCACCGCCGCAGCCGGGTGGGCGCCGCCCCAGCGGCACGACTGCCCGCAGCTGAGTCGGTACGGCCGCCACTGCCCGGTGGGCACCGCCCCAGCCGCACGACCGCCCGCAGCTGAGTCGGTACGGCCGCCGCCCCGGCCGCACGACCGCTCGCAGCTGAGTGGGTGCTGTTGCCTAGCGTCGTCCGCTGGGCTTTTCCAGGGGCGCGGGGAGCTGTGTGATCAGGACCCGCTCGGGCGCAGTCGGTGTACGGACCGCAGGGCGAGCGGTGCTGAGAACGGCTCATGCCGGCGCAGCTCCCCAGCTGCGCCGGCATTTGTGCCGTCCGCGGTACCCCCGTCCCCACGGGGTTTCATGGGTGGATGTCCCCGCCCGGACCGCTCTTCCGGGCCTGGGGTCGCCGCTCAGCGCCCCAGCATCGCACCCACGGACGACGCCTGTGTGGCCACCGTCTCCCAGCCGTCGAAGACGAGCAGGAGCAGGGCCGCCAGGGGAAGGGCCATGAGCGTCGCCACCAGGGGGTGGCGGCGACCCGTCCGGCGGGGGGCGAACGCCGTGCGTCGCGGTGCCGTGTGGGCCATGGTCCCTCTCCTGACCGTTTCGGTTGTCGTCGGCAGCGGCGGGTGTCTGACCTCGGGGGACGAGTGCTGTCACCCGCCGCTTGACCTCAAATCTAGGCGCGCGGCGCACATCGGGCGTCATGCCCGCGTACCGATTGCCGGGCCTCCATGAGGATGAGCCATGACCTGGGAAGTACTCCCCTGGGTGGAGACGCGGGCCCAGGTCTCGGGGTCTTCCCGGAGGGGTCGTCCACTCTGTCCGCTTATTTCCGCAGCTTTCCATCAGGCAGGCGGAGTGACTTCGATCACTCCCGTCCGGGTCGGGAGGCGTGCCGGGGGTGGATCGGGATCCGGGGCGCGGGCGCGGCCGTGAGCCGTCGGCGACCAGGGGCCGGTGGGGGTACGACCCCGCGCACCGCATTCCCGCAGAACGTCAACCTCCCTGCCCCACCGAACGGTTGATGTCACCCCTGGCGTGAAGTCGCCGTAGACCGGAGCCTGCTGACCGGGTTTCACGTCCCCCGGACGGCCCACACAATCCGTCCGGCCGAGAGGGCGCGGCCTCTGCGCGCAGGCGGCCGTGGAAACGTAAGCTGTGCCACGTCACAGGGACCGGGCAGCGGGGATGAACATGGCGATGATGCGCCTGAGGCGCGAGGACCCGCGCGTCGTCGGCTCGTTCAGGCTTCACCGACGGCTCGGCGCGGGCGGGATGGGCGTGGTCTATCTCGGCTCCGACAAGAAGGGGCAGCGGGTCGCCCTGAAGGTGATCCGGCCGGATCTGGCGGAGGACCAGGAGTTCCGGTCGCGGTTCGCACGCGAGGTGTCGGCGGCGCGGCGCATCCGGGGCGGGTGCACGGCCCGGCTCGTCGCTGCGGACCTGGAGGCCGAGCGGCCCTGGTTCGCCACCCAGTACGTACCCGGGCCCTCCCTGCACGACAAGGTCGCCGAGGAGGGCGCTCTCGGCGCGGCGGACACGGCGGCGATCGGCGCGGCCCTGTCCGAGGGGCTGGTCGCGGTGCACGAGGCCGGGGTCGTCCACCGGGACCTGAAGCCCTCCAACATCCTGCTGTCCCCGAAGGGGCCGCGGATCATCGACTTCGGCATCGCGTGGGCCACCGGCGCCTCCACGCTCACCCACGTGGGGACGGCGGTCGGCTCCCCCGGCTTCCTCGCCCCGGAGCAGGTGCGTGGCGCGGCGGTCACCCCGGCGACGGACGTCTTCTCGCTGGGCGCGACCCTGGCGTACGCCTCGACCGGCGACTCGCCCTTCGGGCAGGGCAGTTCCGAGGTGATGCTGTACCGGGTGGTGCACGAGGAGCCGCAACTGTACGGCGTACCGGACGCGCTGGCCCCGCTGATCCGGGCCTGCCTCGCCAAGGACCCCGACGAGCGGCCCAGCACGCTCCAGCTGTCGCTGCGGCTGAAGGAGATCGCCGCCCGGGAGGCGCAGGGCCTGGACGGCGTACGGCCGCCCGCGCCGCGTGCCGCGGAGGCGGACCGGCCCACGGGACGGCTCGCCGACACCTACCCCGAGCAGCAGCGCACCCAGCGGCGTCCCTCCCCCGACACGCCGCTGCCGCGCGGCGGCACTCCGGCCCGGGGCGGTGTGCCCTCCGCGTCCTCCAGGGGCGCGGTGTCCGCACGAGGTGACGTGCCGTCCCGTGGCGGAGTGTCCTCGCGGGGCGGGGCGTCCTCGCGCGGCGGCAGCGGTGCGCGCGGTGGCGGTACCGCCGCCTCCTCCCGGTCCGGTACGGCGCGCCCCACGCCGGTGCCGCGCGGCGGCGGCCCGCGCTCCGGCGGCGGCCGGCCCGCTCAGCGCGGTTCCGGGCGGCCGGGGCAGCGCCCGGCGGGTGGCCTGCGGCGGCCGGCCAATCCGCGGCTGCTGCGGCAGCGGCTGTTCGTGTTCGTGGTGGTGACGCTGCTGGTGGCGCTCGGCATCGCGGTGGCCCAGGGCTGCCAGGGCCCGGCGCGCGGGCTCCGCGACGACGGTGTCCCGCAGCAGCGGCACACCCAGCCGAGCAACTCGCCGCTGGGCGACGGAACGTTCGTACCGGACCCGAACAAGTCGGCGGTGAGCCGCGACGCCGGGAACTGAGGGCCGCGTCCGGAAGGGCTCAGCGGGCGGGGGTACGCCCGGTCAGGACTCCGGTCGGCCCGTGGCCACCGCGTAGAAGGCCACCGCGGCCGCCGCGCCCACGTTGAGCGAGTCGACGCCGTGCGACATCGGGATGCGGACCCACTCGTCGGCGGCGACCAGCGCCTGCGTGGACAGCCCGTCGCCCTCGGCACCGAGCATGAGCGCCACCCGGTCCATCCTGTGCGGAGCGGCCTCGTCCAGGGCGCGGGCCTTCTCGTCCGGGGTGAGCGCGAGCAGGGTGAAACCGGCCTCGCGGACCGAGTCCAGGCCCTTGGGCCAGGTCTCCAGCCGGGCGTACGGCACCGAGAACACCGCGCCCATGGAGACCTTGACGCTCCGCCTGTACAGCGGGTCGGCACAGTCGGGCGACAGCAGTACCGCGTCCATGCCGAGGGCCGCCGCCGAGCGGAAGATCGCGCCGATGTTGGTGTGGTCGTTCACCGACTCCATGACCACCACCCGGCGGGCGGAGCGGAGCAGTTCGCCGGCCGTCGGCAACGGCTTGCGCTGCATGGAGGCGAGGGCGCCGCGGTGCACGTGGTAGCCGGTGACCCGTTCGGCGAGTTCCGGGCTGACGGCGTAGACCGGGGCCGGGAGTTCGTCGATGACGTCGCGCATGACGTCGATCCACTTGGCCGAGAGCAGCATCGACCGCATCTCGTAGCCGGCTTCCTTGGCCCTGCGGATGACCTTCTCGCCTTCGGCGATGAACAGGCCCTCGGCGGGCTCGCGCTTGCGGCGCAGCTCGACGTCGGTCAGGCCCGTGTAGTCGGTCAGGCGCGGGTCGTCGGGATCCTCGACGGTGATGAGATCGGCCACAGGGTGATACTGCCTTGTCCTGGGTGTGGTGCCAACGGCTGGGAAGGGATGGGTTACCCCGGGTTACGCGTGATCAGGCCAAGGTCACGCCGACGGCGCGGGGCCCACCCGCACCACCTCGCCGATGACGATGACCGCCGGGGGCTTCACGTCCTCGGCGCGGACCGTCTCGGCGACCGTGGCGAGGGTGGCGTCCACGCGGCGCTGCGCGGCCGTCGTCCCCTCCTGCACCAGGGCGACCGGCGTCTCCGGCGACTTGCCGTGCGCGACGAGCGTCTCGGCGATCTTCCCGATCTTGTCGACGCCCATCAGGATCACCAGGGTGCCGGTGAGCCTGGCGAGCGATGGCCAGTCGACCAGGGACCTCTCGTCGTCGGGGGCCACATGGCCGCTGACCACGGTGAACTCATGGGCCACTCCCCGGTGCGTGACCGGGATGCCGGCCGCGCCCGGCACCGAGATCGAGCTGGAGATGCCCGGAACCACCGTGCACGGGATGCCGGCCTCGGCGAGCGCCTGGACCTCCTCCATGCCCCGGCCGAAGACGAACGGGTCGCCGCCCTTGAGCCGGACGACCGCCTTGCCCTGCTTGGCGTGCTCGATGAGCGCGTTGTTGATGGCCTCCTGGGCCATGTAGCGGCCGTACGGGATCTTCGCCGCGTCGATCACCTCGACGTGCGACGGGAGTTCGGCGAGCAGGTCGCGCGGGCCGAGCCGGTCGGCGATGACGACGTCCGCCTCGGCGAGGAGTCGCCGGCCGCGGACCGTGATCAGATCGGGGTCGCCCGGGCCGCCGCCGACCAGGGCCACGCCGGGGGTGCGGGTGCGGTGGTGCGGGGCCACGAGGGTGCCGTCGCGCAGGCCCTCGACGACCGCGTCCCGGATCGCGGCGGTGTGCCGGGGGTCGCGGCCTCGCGCGTGCGTGGTGAGTACGGCGACGGTGACGCCCTCGCTGTGGCCCGTCGCCGGGGTCCACGCGGTCGCCTGGTCGGCGTCGTCGGAGCGGACGCACCAGACGCGGTGGCGCTCCGCCTCGGCGGAGGCGGCCGCGTTCGCCTCGGGGTCGCTGGTGGCGATGAGGGCGTACCAGGCCTCGGCGAGGTCGCCGTCCTCGTATCCGCGCCGCACCCAGGTGATCTCGCCCGCGTCCGCCATGGCCTCGACGGAGGGGGTCGCTTCCGGGGAGACGAGGACGATGTCCGCGCCGGCCGCGATGAGCGCCGGGAGGCGACGCTGGGCGACCTGACCGCCGCCAAGGACGACCACGCGACGGCCGGAGAGGCGGAGGCCTACGGGGTAGGCGGGGTGTTCGGCCATGAGGGGCGACTCCTCGTGCAGCTGTGCGATGGGCGCGCTGCACCTTCGGAGCGGCCCTGACGTGCAGATTTTAGGGTGTGGGCAGGGCCCGGGACACGGGTGGTCCGACAGCTGAACACCGGACCACCCGTCCTGCGGGGCCTACTTCTCCGTGACCCCCGCCGAATCGAACGTGGCCACCTCGTGCATGGCCCTCGCCGTGCTCTGGACCAGCGGCAGGGCCAGCAGCGCGCCCGTGCCCTCGCCGAGGCGGAGGTCGAGGTCGACCAGGGGGCGCAGGCCGAGCTTGTTCAGGGCCGCCACATGGCCCGGTTCGGCGCTGCGGTGGCCGGCGATGCAGGCCGCGAGGACCTCGGGGGCGATGGCCCGGGCGACGAGGGCGGCCGCGCCGGCGCTGACGCCGTCCAGGATCACCGGCGTGCGCAGCGAGGCTCCGCCGAGCAGCAGACCCACCATGGCCGCGTGCTCGAAGCCGCCGATCGCCGCGAGGACGCCGATCGGGTCGGCCGGGTCCGGCTGGTGCAGTTCCAGGGCGCGGCGGACGACCTCCGTCTTGCGGGCGAGCGTCTCGTCGTTGATGCCCGTGCCGCGCCCGGTCACCTCGGCCGGGTCGGCGCCGGTGAAGACGGAGATCAACGCGGCGGACGCGGTGGTGTTGGCGATGCCCATCTCACCGGTGAGCAGCGCCTTGTTGCCGGCCGCCACCAGGTCGCGGGCGGTCTCGATGCCCACCTCGATGGCCGCCCTGGCCTCCTCGCGGGTCATCGCGGGGCCGGTGGTCATGTCGGACGTACCACCGCGGATCTTGCGCGGCAGCAGGCCGGGGGTGGCCGGCAGGTCGGCGGCGACACCCACGTCCACGACGCACACCTCGGCGCCGACCTGGCCGGCGAAGGCGTTGCAGACGGCGCCCCCGCCGAGGAAGTTGGCCACCATCTGGGCGGTGACCTCCTGCGGCCAGGGGGTGACGCCCTGGGCGTGCACGCCGTGGTCGCCGGCGAAGATGGCGACGGCGGCGGGCTCCGGGATCGGCGGCGGGCACTGCCGGGACAACCCGCACAGCTGTGCGGAGATGATCTCCAGCATGCCGAGCGCGCCGGCCGGCTTGGTCATGCGCTTCTGGCGCTCCCATGCCTCGCCGAGCGCCTTGGCGTCGAGCGGGCGGATCTGTGCGACGGTCTCGGCGAGCAGGTCGTGGGGTTCCTCTCCGGGCAGGGCGCGGCGGCCGTACGTCTCCTCGTGCACCACCCAGGACAGGGGGCGTCGCTTGGACCAGCCGGCCTGCATCAGCTCGGGCTCGTCCGGGAACTCGTCGACGTACCCGACACACAGGTAGGCGACGACCTCCAGATGCTCGGGCAGGCCGAGCGCGCGGACCATCTCCCGCTCGTCGAAGAAGCTGACCCAGCCGACGCCGAGGCCTTCGGCGCGGGCGGCGAGCCAGAGGTTCTCCACCGCGAGCGCCGAGGAGTAGGGCGCCATCTGCGGCTGGGTGTGACGGCCGAGCGTGTGCCGGCCGCCGCGGGTGGGGTCGGCGGTGACGACGATGTTGACCGGGGTGTCGAGGATGGCCTCGATCTTCAGTTCCTTGAACTGCTTGGCCCGGCCCTTCGGCAGCGACCTGGCGTACGCCTCGCGCTGCCGCATCGCCAGTTCGTGCATCGTCCGCCGGGTCTCGGCGGACCGGATGACGACGAAGTCCCAGGGCTGCGAGTGGCCCACGGACGGCGCGGTGTGCGCGGCCTCCAGGACTCTGAGCAGCACCTCGTGCGGGATGGGGTCGCTGCGGAAGCCGTTGCGGATGTCGCGGCGCTCGCGCATCACCTTCAGGACGGCCTCGCGCTCGGCGTCGGCGTAGCCGGGCGCGGCGGGGCCGGTGGACTGTCGTGCTTCCGCCACTGCGGCCGTGCTCTCTTCCTGGTCGGCGGCCCTGGTCCGGAGGTCCTCCGCGTGCTGGACGACACCGGGGGTGGGCGCCGCGGCCGGCTCGCCGTCGCGAGGTGCGGGCACGACGAGGGGGTGCGGCGGGGTGGGCGCCAGATGCGGGGTGGTGGGCACCTGGCCCTCCACCGGCACGAACTCCCCGAACGGCTGCGGATCCGGCCCCACCGGGAGCCCGGAGGGCAACGGCTGCTCCGGGGTCTGCGCGTACGGGGCGTCCGGTACGGGGGTGTCCGCTGCCGGCTGCTGCGGTACGGCCTGGGCCTCGGCGGCGTGCGGGACGCTCTCGGCGAGCTGCGGGCCCTGGAGCGTGGCCTGCTCGGGCGCCGCGACGGCCTCGGGGGCGCCGTCACCGGCGGGTACGGCGTCCTGCCCGGGGGCGGCCGCGGGTGCGGCGGGCTGCACCGGGTTCACCTGCGACGCGTCGGCGTCGGGTACCTCTGCGGCGGCGGGGATGGGTGCCTCCGGCGGCTGGGGGGCGGTCGGCTGCGCGGCCTGGGCGGACGTCGGGTGGGCGGCGGCGACAGGCTCGGCGGCCTGGGCGGCCATCGGGTCGGCGGCCTGGACGGCCGTCGGGAGGGCGCCGTCGACCGCTACCTGGGCCGGAGCCGCGTCGTGAGCCTGGGCAGGGGGCGCGTCGGGGGCCGCGGCCGCGTTCTGGGCGGCAACCGTGTCAGCGGGTTCGCCCGCGCTGTGCGGGGCAACCGCGTCGGCCGACCCGACTGCGCCCTGGGGGGAGACGGGAGCCTGGACCTCGCCGGGCGCCTGAGGCTCGGCGAGCGCCTGGGCCTCGGCGGGAAGCTGAGGCTGTGCGGCGTCGGCGGCGCGCGCGGCGGCAGCCTGCTGCACGTCAGCGATCTGCTCGGCGCCGGTGGGCTGCCCGGCATTGGCGGTCTGCCCAGCGGCGCCGGCCTGCGCGGGACCGGCAGACTGCCCCGCGTCGGCGAGCTGCGCCGCACCAGCGATCTGCTCGGCACTGGTCGGCTGCGCGAGGTCGATGGGCTGTGCCACGCCATCGGGCTGCCCGGGAGCGGCCACCTGCGGCGCTTCGGCAAGCTGCGCGGCGTCGGCGGCCTGCGCGGAGTCAATGGGCTGCGCCGCGCCATCGGGCTGCGCGGGAGCGGCAACCTGCGGCGCCTCAGCAAGCTGCGCGACGTCGGCGGCCTGCGCGGGATCAATGGGCTGCGCCACGCCATCGGCCTGCGCGGGACCGGCAAGGGGCGCGACGTCGGCGGCCTGCGCGGCGGCGGCAACCAGCGCGGGATCGGCAGACTCCCCCGCGTCGGCGAGCTGCGGCGCACCAGCAACCTGCTCCGCACCGGTCGGCTGCGCGGGGTCGATGGGCTGCGCCACGCCATCGGCCTGCCCGGCAGCGGCAACCTGCGGCGCCTCGGCAGGCTGCCCGGCGTCGGCGGCCTGCCCGGCATCGGGAGCCTGCGCAGGACCGGCAGGCTGCCCCACGTCGCCGGACTGCGCCGCGTCAGCGATCTGCTCGACACCGGTCGGCTGAGCGGGGTCAATGGGCTGCGCCACGCCATCGGCCTGCCCGGCAACGGCAACCTGCGGCGCCTCGGCAGGCTGCCCGGCGGCGGCGGCCTGCCCGGCATCGAGAGCCTGCGCAGGAGCGGCAGACTGCCCGGCGGCGACAGCCTGCGCGGGACCGGCAGACTGCCCCGCGTCGCCGGACTGCGACGTACCAACGGCATGCCCGGCAGTGGCAGCCTGCGCTGCCTCGGTGAGCTGCGCGCCGCTGGCGGCCTGCCCAGCATCGAGAGCCTGCGTGGGACCGGCGGGCTGCGGCGCGTCAGCCATCTGCTCGGCACCGGTCGGCTGCGCGGCGTCGACGGACTGAGACGGGTCAACGGCCTGTCCAGCGGCGTCAGCCTGCGCGGAACCGGCAGGCTGCGCGGGATCGATGGGCTGTCCCGCACCATTGGCGTGCCCGGCTACGGCACCCTTTGGCACCTCGGCGAGCTGTGCCGCGTCGGCGGCCTGCGCGGCGGCGGCCTGCCCGGCGTCAGCGGGCTGCCCGGCGCCGGTGGGCCACGCGTCGTCGGCCGCCTCCGCCGGTGACGTCGGTTGAGCCGCGTCCGCCGTCACTGCCTGAGCCACCGCCTCGGCCGACGTACCGGAAGCCTCCGCAGGCAGCGCGCTCTGGTGCGTCGAGTCCGCCCCGCCCTGCCCGGCGCCCGAAACCTCGGCCACCCGCGCCGACCCTGGCTCTCCGTCAGCAGTCGCGGGCGCCGCGTCGTCACCGGAAGCCATGTCCTCCCCGGCCATGTCCGCCTGCGCGTCCTCGGCGTCCAGCGTCCCCGGTGCCGTGTACACCCCGTCGTGCGCATGGACCGGCTGGACCCCGTCATGGCCGTGCACGACCTGCACGTGCCCGGTGTCGCCGGTCGGGGACGCCGCCTGGCCGGTGAGGCGGGCCACCGCCGCCTGGGCCGCGTCGGACGGGCCAACCGTTTCGGCAGCCGGGGCCTGGGTGGCGACCTGGGCCGCGCCCCAGGGGGCCGCGCTCTGCGGAGCTGTCTGCGACTGGGCGTCGAGGTACTCGGGGCCGCCGGCCGCCGGTCCGGGCTGCCGTACCGGCGCTCCCGCGGGGCCGCGGTCGGCGAGGGAGCGGACCGGGCTGGCGGAGGTGTCGGGGATCGGCGGGCCGAGGTGCAGCGGGCGGCGCGGCGGCTGCGGGGCGGCCGTCGGGTCGTGCGGCGCCGAGAGGATGGGCGACGGCGGCACCGACGCCGGTCCCGTGTCGGGCAGGCGGACACCGCTGAGGTCGACCGAGCCGCTGTCACGGCCGGCCGTCTCGTGCGGGCCCGGCTCGTGGACGGCTTCCACCACCGGTTCCGGAGCGGGTGGCGGCACCTCGTTGCCCCACGCGCCCTGGGCACCCGGCAGCAGCAGGTCTTCGTCCTCGGCGGGCGCCTCGGAGAGGTAGGTGTACGCACCGTGCGCGGGGACGCCCGGCTGCTCCACCATGCCTGCGCTCTCCGGCTGCCCCTCGCACGGGACCTGGCCGGTGTCGGTCATGCGTACCCCTCGCCCATCGGTTAGTGCTCCTACGACCAGCTCACCCGGAACGGCGCACCGACCGCCCGCAGTGAAGAACGAGCGTCCGTGCCCAGCGGCACGAACGACCCGCCGGAAAAGGCGACAAAGCCATTCAGTGGCATTGTCCCGGCCGTCGTGCCGTCGCGACAGCAAGATCCGCGACAGCCCGCTGTGGACTGCGCCACGTTGCGCGTCCTCCGGTTCCGCAGTACCACACCCACCCCAAAACGGGCGTGCGTTCCGGACATTGGCGAACGAAGTTCGGGCCACCGGTGCGGTACAACGATCGGCCAGCCTACCGCGCGCGGTACGACAACAGGATCACGGGGCGCGATCCGGCAGTACCCCGCTGAGCAGGAACGCAACGTTCCGCTCGGTCTCGGTCCAGGCCCGCGTGTCGAGTTCGACGGACTGGAGCAGGGCGCACTCGACCCGGTATCCGTGCTCGGTCAGGTCGCGGCCGACGCGCTCGGCGGCGTCCCGGTTCGCGGCGTGCGTGACGATGCGCTGCGGGCGCCGGTCGGCGACCGCGGAGACGACGGCCGGTCCCCCGCCGCCGACCCGTACGACGTCCGGTTCGGGCAGGTTTTCGAGGACGTGCGGGGCGCTGCCGTGGACGATCTGGAGCTGGACGCCGAACCGGCGCGCGGCGCTGTCGGTGCGGGCGCAGGCGGCCGGGTCGTGGTCGACGGCGATGACGGCCGCGCCGGCGCGCGCGGCCTCGGCGGCGAACGCGCCGCTGCCGCAGCCGATGTCCCAGACGAGGTCGCCGACGCGGGGCCCGAGGCGGGCGAGTTGGGCGGCGCGCAGCAGCTGTGTCTCGCCCTCGCCGAGGCCGCCGGCCGGTCCGGCGCCGTAGCTCTCGTCGGGCTGCACCCAGCCGCGCGGGCCGGCGCCCGGGTCGCGCCCGGCGATCCAGCCGCCGCCCTCCTGTGCGCCGGCGGGCCCGCCGATGACGATGACGACGTTGGGGTCGCGCCAGGTGTGGTCGGGGGCCTTGTCGGAGGTGACGACGCTGACCTGTTCGTGCTCGGTGCCCAGTTCCTCGCAGATGACGAAGGTGCGGTGCACGCCCTCCAGGAGGAGGCCGAGTTCGGCGGGGCCGGCGCCCGGCGAGGTGAGCACGGCGACCTTGGTGTGGGCACGGCAGACGTTCACGGCCCGGCGCAGGGTGCGCGGGTGGGCGACGACGACCTGGGCGTCGTCCCAGGGCATGCCGGCGCGGGCGAAGGCGGTGGCGACGGAGGAGACGGCGGGGACGACCTCGACCTCCAGGCCGAACTCCGGTGCGCGCAGGGTGCGGACGACGCCGAAGAATCCGGGGTCGCCGTCGGCGAGCACGACCGCGGTGCCGCGGTGGGCGGCGATGCGGCGGGCGGCCAGGGCGAGGCTGCCGAGGCGGACGCGTTCGGCGGTGGGCGGGACCTCGGGCAGCGCCAGGTGGTGGGCGGCGCCGGCCACGAGGGTGGCGGCGCCGAGGGCGGCCCGTGCCGCGTCGGTCAGCGGCGAGCCGTCCCAGCCGATCACCGTGACCCGGTCGGCCATCGTCGTCAGTCTCCAGTGGTTCTGCGCAACTCTTCGGGGGCAGAGAGCCCGGGGCGGGCTCCGTGAGAGTACCTGGTGAGGCTCGGGGGGCTCAGTTCCAGTCCGAGTACGACGTGAAACCCCCCGTGTCGGCCAGCTGCTCGCTGACCCCGGCGAGGTCCTCCGGGAGCAGGCTCCAGACGATGACGTCCGTGCGCACCTCGGTCCAGGCACCGTCCTCGGTCCTGGCGCGGGCTATCCAGGCGTTGCGCAGGACGCCCTCGCTGATGCAGCCGATCTTCTGGGCCACCTGCTGGGAGGCGGTGTTGTCGGCGGCGGTGCGCAGTTCGAGCCGTTCGAACTTCTGGTCGTGGAAGAGCCACTGGGCGGTGGCGAGGACGGCTTCGGAGGCATAGCCCTCGCCGCGCGCCCAGGGGGCGATGACGTAGGCGATCTGGCTGGAGCGGACGCGCCAGTCCGTGTTCCTCAGATGCACGACGCCGACGAGCCGCTGGGTGAGGAACTCGGTGACGGCGAGGACGATGCCGCGGCCTTCGGTGCGTTCGTCGGGGGCGACGTGGGTGATCCACCGGTGGGCGTCGGCCTCGGTGCAGGGGTGCGGGACGGTGGTCCAGGCGACGACCTGTTCGTCGTTCATCATGTCGGCCAGGGCGGGCACGTCGTCCTCGTCGAGGGGACGCAGCACCAACCGCTCCGTGCTGATGGAGATGTTGGGGAAGGTGCTCGTCATGCGCCGCTCCGTAACCTTCGGAAATTCCTCGAAAGACCGTCAGGACCGTCAGGTCTGCTGAACTGCCCAGCATGCAGCATGAAACCACTGAACCGCACGACGGGGTCCACACCCGGTGAGGGAGTGGACCCCGTGCGTCGCGAAACGCCGTGTGCGTGCCGTCAGCCGCCGGTCCGCCGCACGGTTCAGAAGGACGGGATGACCGAGCCCTGGTACTTGTCCTCGATGAACTTCTTGACCTCGGGCGAGGTGAGGAGCTTGGCGAGCTTCTTGACCCGCGGGTCCTTCTCGTTGCCCTCCTTCACCGCGAGGAAGTTGCCGTACGGGCTGTTCTTCGCGGACTCCAGGACGAGGGCGTCCTGGGCGGGCTTGATGCCGGCGGAGATGGCGTAGTTGCCGTTGATCACGGCCGCGTCCACGTCGTCCAGGGAGCGCGCGGTCTGGGCCGCCTCGACCTCCTTGAACTGGAGGTTCTTGGGGTTCTTGGTGATGTCCTGCGGGGTCGCCTCGGTGCCGACGCCGTCCTTGAGGGTGATGAGCCCCTTCGCGGCGAGCAGCTTCAGGGCGCGGGCCTCGTTGACGGCGTCGTTCGGGACGGCGATGGTCGCACCGCTCTTGAGGGCGTCGGCCTTCTTGATCTTGTGGGAGTACAGGCCGAGCGGCTCCAGGTGCACCGTGACGACGGGCGCGATGTGGGTGCCGCGCTTCTTGTTGAAGTCGTCCAGGTACGGCTGGTTCTGGAAGTAGTTGGCGTCCACCGAGCCGTCCTCGGTCGCCGTGTTCGGCGTGATGTAGTCGGTGAACTCCTTGACCTCCAGGTCGAGGCCCGCCTTCTTCGCCAGCTTGTCCTTGACGAAGTTCAGGATCTCGGCGTGCGGGGTCGGGCTCGCGGCGACGACCAGCGGGCCGCTGTAGTCGGAGGAGCCGGAGTCCTTGTCCGAGCCGCAGGCGCTGAGCCCGAGGGTGAGGGCTCCGGCGGCGAGGACGGCGGTGGTGAGCTTGGCGGTGTTACGCACGAAAAGTGCCTTTCCTTAAGGGTGGTGCGACCCCGTGGTGGGTATGACGGGGAGTTCTGGGTGCTTACGCGACCTTGCTGACGTCGGCCGCCGTCGGCTCCTCGGCCTTCAGCAGGCGGAGCTTGGGCGCGGGGCCGGACCGGCCGCCCCGGCTGTGCAGGGAGCGGGCCGCGAAGTCGCCGGCGAACTGGATGAGGGAGATGACGACGGCGAGGATCGCGACGGTGATCCACATCAGCTCGGTCTCGAAGCGCTGGTAGCCGTAGCGGACGGCGAGGTCGCCGAGACCGCCGCCGCCGACCGTGCCGGCCATGGCCGAGTAGCCGATGAGGGCGATGATCGTGGTCGTGGTGGAGGCGATCAGCGAGGGCAGTGCCTCGGGGATCAGGACCTTGCGGACGATCGTCCAGGTGTTGCCGCCCATGGACTGCACGGCCTCGACCAGACCGTGGTCCACTTCGCGGACGGCCGTCTCGACCAGGCGGGCGAAGAACGGGATGCCGCCGATGGCGAGCGGCACGATCGCGGCGGTCGTACCGATGGTCGTGCCGGTGACCCAGCGGGTGAAGCTCATCAGCGCGACCATCAGGATGATGAACGGCATGGACCGGCCGATGTTCACGACCTGGCCGACCACCTTGTTGGCGACGACGTTCTGGAGCAGGCCGCCCCGGTCGGTGACGACGAGGAGGAGGCCGAGCGGAAGGCCGGCCGCGACGGCGATCAGGGTGGACCAGAGCACCATCGTGAACGTCTCGGAACACGCCTGGGACAGCAGCGGCTGCATCTCGGACCAGGTCACTTGGCACCTTCCTTCACCAGCAGGGCCTCCTGGCCCACCACGTCGATCTGGAGGCCCTGTTCGCGCAGGAACCCGACCGGCACCACGTTGTCCTCGTAGCGGCCGGGCAGTTCGATGCGCATGCGGCCGATCTGGAGGCCGCCGACGGTGTCGATGGCGGCGCCGAGGATCGAGATGTCGATGTTGTAGGTGCGCGAGAGCTGGGAGATGACGGGCTGGGTGGCGGCCTCGCCGTGGAAGGTGACGTCGAGGACGGTCCGGTCGCTGCCGGTGGCCTCGCCGCCGACGGGGAACAGCGCGGCGGCCAGCTCCGAGCCCGGGGTGGCCAGCAGTTCGCTGACCGTGCCGGACTCCACGATCCGGCCCTTCTCCATCAGGGCGGCGGAGTCGCAGATCGACTTCACGACGTCCATCTCGTGGGTGATGAGCAGGACGGTCAGGCCCAGCTGCCGGTTCAGGTCGCGCAGCAGTTGGAGGATGGAGCGGGTGGTCTCCGGGTCGAGGGCGCTGGTGGCCTCGTCGGAGAGCAGCACCTTGGGGTCGCCGGCGAGGGCGCGGGCGATGCCGACGCGCTGCTTCTGGCCGCCGGAGAGCTGGGCGGGGTAGGCCTTGGCCTTGTCGGCGAGGCCGACCAGGTCGAGCAGTTCCAGCGCCTTGCGGGAGCGGGCCCGGCCCGCCTGGCCGAGGATCTCCAGCGGCAGCTCGACGTTGTCCTGCACGGTCCGCGAGGAGAGCAGGTTGAAGTGCTGGAAGACCATGCCGATCCGGCTGCGGGCCCGGCGCAGTTCCCTGCCGGCGCGCGGGCCGCGCCCGGCCAGGGCGGTGAGGTCCTGCCCGGCGACGGTCACGGTGCCGGATGTGGGGCGCTCCAGCAGGTTGACGCAGCGGATGAGGGAGGACTTGCCGGCGCCGGACTGGCCGATGACGCCGTAGACCTCGCCTTCGCGGACGTGGAGATCGACGCCGTCGAGGGCGGTGACCTCACGGCCGCGGGAGCGGTAGACCTTGGTCAGGCCCGAGGTGGTGATCACGTGGGTTTCCGTCACTGTCGAGTGCGCGGGCGTGGGTGTGCCCGGGCACGGGTGCATGCGGTTCCGGCATGGAGAGTGGATGTGCGTCTCGTACGGCCTACGGCGCACGGACATGCCACGGGTCTCGCTTCGGGGCGCGAGGCTCAGCTGATGCGGGGGCCCTCTAGAAGGCGCACATTCGACACATCAGGCGACACATACAACGAGCACCGGGCGTCAGGGTCGCCTCGGTCGCAAGGATGCGGCAGCTCGTCGTGGTCATGCGATCAGTAAAGCAGACGAACGGTCCTGACCGACGGCCGCTGTCCGCATGGTGGACGACGGCGGACAGGGGCGAAGGGATGCTCATCCACGCACGGCGATCTCCACTCCCCCGTCCCTCACCAGTGCGGACAAGGCCGACAGCTCCCGCACCACCGGGCCGGCGTCCGGCTCGGCCGCCCGGCTGTTGTGGCCAATGCCACGGCGGGTCCCACCGGGGGGCGTACGGCGGGGGCGGCGGCGATGGGCCGTTTCCGCCGTAATAGGGTCACCGCATGCTCAATGCCCTGACGCTGGTGACCGGGGTCGCCGCGCTGTTGCTCGCCGCCTGGTGCGGCTGGGCCGCGTATCGCGACCAGCCGACGAAGGACTGGCACTTCATCGGCATGGCCGTGGTGTCGCTGCTGGCCCTCGTCCAGTTGGTGATCGGGGTCGTGCGGCTGGCGCGGGGCGAGAAGCCGGAGCAGGGCACGACGATCTTCGTGGCGTATCTGCTGGGCGCGTTCGCGTGCGTTCCGGCGGCGGGCTTCATGTCGCTGGCCGAGCGGACCCGCTGGGGTTCGGTGACGGTGGCCGCCGGCGGTGTGGTGCTGGCCGTGCTGGAAGTGCGGCTCTTCGACATCTGGGGAGGCTGAGGTGACGGCGGCGCAGGAGAAGCCGGCCCGCTTGATCAGCGGGCCGGGCATGCTGCTCGTCTGGTTCTACGGCGTGATGGTGGTCGGCGCGGTGTCACGGTCCGCGTTCCAGATCTCCACGGAGTTCGACCGGGCGCCGCTCGCGTACTCCCTGTCCGCCGTGGCCGGCGTGGTGTACGGGTTCATCACGTACACGCTGGTGCGAGGTGGGGAGACGGCGCGTCGGGCGGCGTTGGTGTGCTGCGCGGCGGAGCTTGCGGGTGTGCTGATCGTCGGTACGTGGACCTTGATCGAGCCGTCCGCGTTTCCGGATGCGACGGTGTGGTCGAAGTACGGGATGGGGTACATCTTCATTCCCGTGCTCCTGCCGCTTTCCGCGATGTACTGGTTGCGGAAAGCGCCCGCCCGGAGGGGCGCCTGAGGGGCGTGGGCGGCTGCGGGCACAAGGTGGTTGCTCGCGCAGTTCCCCGCGCCCCTTCCGGGGCGCTTCGCCTCACGCCGTCTGCGCGTACGCGCCCGCCTGCTTCTCCAGGACGATCATCTCCACGCCGTCGGCGCCCCTGGCCCTGCCGACCGTCTCGTAGCCGGACCGGCGGTACAGGCGGAGGTTGCCCTCGCTGCGGTGTCCGGTGAAGAGGCGGAACCTGGTGGCGCCGCGCTCGTCCGCCAGCGCGGCCTCGGCCGTGCGCAGCAGCCTGGCGCCGATGCCGTGGCCCTGGAGGCGGGGGTGGACGCAGAGTTTGCCGATGGCCGCGGCCCCGTCCTCGGTGACCTTGCCGCGCACCGAGCCGACCACCTCGTCGCCGAGCCGGGCGACGAAGACGCAGTCGGAGACGACCTCCTGACGGACGGAGTCCAGGGTCTGCACGAGCGGGTCGATGCGGTAGTTGCCGTACAGCGCCGCCTCGCTCTGGAAGCACAGGTACTGGAGCCGGAAGATCTGCTCCGCGTCCTGTTCGGTCGCCACCGAGATGGTCACGCTCATGCCCATGTGCGCATGCCTCCCGCTCACCTGATCACCTGTCGTCCCCCACTCCTATCCCCGCGCTTCGCGGGTCGCAACCTCCGGTGTGAGCAATCGACGCAGACATCCCAGACATCTGGAACGTTCCGGGCCCAGACTTCCCTGTGAGATACCCAACTCCCCCGCGATCTCCCGGTAGGTGAGGTCCTTCGGCGAGAGCAGCGCCTCGAGGAGACGGGGGCAGCGGCCGGG
The DNA here is from genome assembly GCF_055564375.1 of Streptomyces sp. NPDC029138. Taxonomy (NCBI): domain Bacteria; kingdom Bacillati; phylum Actinomycetota; class Actinomycetes; order Kitasatosporales; family Streptomycetaceae; genus Streptomyces; species Streptomyces sp. NPDC029138. Next base: position 200,422 of record NZ_JBVHWM010000002.1, on the reverse strand, counting down.
TAGGCGGCGGACCGCGTCCCGCAGGGCGCGGTAGCGGGCGTCGGTCAGGACGTGCTGCTCCGGCCCGGGGCGGAGGTCGTCGGCCGGGTCGGTGTCGTACGGCCGTTCAAGGCGGGTGGTGCGGCGGGTGCGGCGCGCCTCGGCGCGGACGGCCTTGCGCAGCCAGCCGTGCGGGTCCACCGGTGGCCCGTCGGTCTCCAGCCGCTCCAGGAGCCGGAGCCATACGGCCTGCTCCAGGTCGCCCGGCTCGCCTCCCCAGGCATATGCCTCCGCGGTGGCCTCGGCGGTGAGCAGGGGGTGCAGCGCGGCTACCAGGTCGTGCGTCATATGCGGAACGACGAGCCGCCCCGGCGGTGGGTTGCCGGGGCGGCGCACAGTCACCCCGAACGGAGTGCCGGGCGGTGCGGCGGTTGACGGCCGGGGCGCTGTCGGTCGTTCAGAAAGGCCGTCAGTCCTTCAGGAAGTCGGCGCGGGCGAGCAGCCCGGTGTCGGCGTTGTCGGTGAAGACGCCGTCGATCCCGGTCGCGAAGTACCTCTTGAAGGCGCCGAAGACATCGCCGTAGGCGTCGGCCGCGGTGCCCTTGCGGTACTCGGCCGGCAGGAAGGGGTTCTCGTTCCGCATGGTGTAGGGGTGCAGGATCAGGCCGACCTTGTGCGCGTCGGAGACCAGCGTGGTCGGCTCGGCCAGGGTGCCGTCCGCCTTCTTCGGGATGATCAGGTCCAGGGTCGGGCCGATGCCCTGGGCGTAACCGGCGATCTCGCGCAGGCCCTTGGGCGTGACGAGGTCGGCCACCGTACGCGGGTCGTTCGCGTCGACGAAGTCGTACGGGCGGCTGTTCGCCGAGGAGAGCAGCACGACGAGCGGGTTGTCGACCAGCCGGTTGAGCCGCTGGATGCTGGTGGGCTCGAAGGACTGGAGGATGACCGGGGAGTTCCGGCCGTCCTTGCCGTACTTGCGCAGCAGCTTGGCCACCCGCTCCTCCAGGCCGAGGCCCAGCTCGCGGAAGTAGGTGGGGTGCTTGGTCTCCGGGTAGATCCAGACCTGCTTGCCGCGCTTGCGGGTCTGCTCGTCCTGCCACCGCAGGACCTCTTCGAAGGTGGGGATCTCCCAGCGGCCGTTGTAGAGGGTGTTGTGCGGCCGGTTGGCCGGGACGCGCTCGACGGCGCGCAGCGTCTTCAGCTCGGCGAGCGTGAAGTCCTCGGTGAACCAGCCGGTGGTGGGGACCCCGTCGAGCACCTTGGTGGTCTTGCGGTCGGCGAGCTCCGGGTGGGAGGCGACGTCCGTCGTACCGCCGATCTCCGGCTCGTGCCGGCAGACCAGGTGGCCGTCCTTGGTGGGCACCAGGTCGCCCGCCTCGACCACGTCGGCGCCCAGGTCCAGGGCCAGCTCGTAGGAGCCGAAGGTGTGCTCGGGGCGGTAGCCGCTGGCACCCCGGTGGCCGATGATCGTCGGCACCGGCAGGCCCTTCAGCCCGCGGCCCCCGGGGCCGGCCGTGCGGGCCTCGGCGGCCCGGGCGGTGCCGGGCAGTCCGAGGACCGCTCCGCCCGCGCCGAGCATCGCGGCGCCGAGGAGCGCCCGCCGTCCCGTTCCCTGAGTCTGCCCGTTCGCCTGGTCGCTGTCCATGAGCGCCCTCCTGCCGCCTTCTCCATCGGTGCGGCCCGATCGTAGGGGCGTGCACATGACGAGAGGGAGGCCCCGGTCCGAACACCCGGGTGCTGTCGGATGTCCTGCGAACGGCGGAAGGTGACGGGCCGTCGGAGGCGGCGGGCCCCTGGCCGGCGCGATGTCCGTCACATCGCGGCAAGGCTGTTACGCGCCGTCCTCCGCACGCCACCGCAGGTAAACCCGCGTCAACACTTCGTAAGACCTCGGTGAACCGGGCGTCCCCGATGTGCGCGCGGCCCGGCGCCGCGAGTAATGTCCTCACCTGCACAGACTCATATCGCCCCCTTTGACATCGGAGGACCCGTTGTCCCGCTTCGCGCTCATCAAGGCAGTGCTCGGACCGATCATGCGCCTGATGTTCCGCCCACAGGTGGAGGGCGTGGAGCACATCCCCGGCGACGGTCCGGTGATTCTGGCCGGTAATCACCTCACGTTCATCGACTCGATCGTGCTGCCGGTGGTCACCAGGCGGCAGGTGTTCTTCATCGGCAAGGACGAGTACGTCACCGGCAAGGGCGTCAAGGGCCGGCTGATGGCGTGGTTCTTCACCGGCGTCGGCATGATCCCGGTGGACCGGGACGGGGCGAGCGGCGGTGTGGCCGCGCTGATGACCGGCCGGCGCATCCTGGAGGAGGGCAAGGTCTTCGGGATCTACCCGGAGGGCACGCGCTCGCCCGACGGGCGTCTGTACCGGGGCCGTACCGGTATCGCCCGCCTCACCCTGATGACCGGCGCCCCGGTGGTGCCGTTCGCCATGATCGGCACGGACAAGCTCCAGCCGGGGGGCCGGGGCATCCCGCGGCCCGGCCGGGTCACCGTGCGGTTCGGCGAACCCATGGAGTTCTCCCGGTACGACGGCATGGACCGGGACCGGTACGTGCTGCGGGCGGTGACGGACTCGGTGATGGCCGAGGTGATGCGACTGTCCGGGCAGGAGTACGTGGACATGTACGCCACGAAGGCGAAGGCCGCCTAGACCCCTCCGGCGGACCGGCGCTGCGCCGGCTTCCGTCCGCCTGCCGGTGGAATCTGACGCCGACACATCGGGCATTCGGCCGTATCAGGCGGCCATATGACCACACAACATGTCTGATTCAGACATGTCCAAACCTTCTCGGCGTACTCTGCTCCGTACCCCGATCGCCGTCGCCGGTGCGGGATTCCTGGCAGCCTGCACCAGCTCCGGTTCCGGGCCCAGTTCCGGCCCCCAACACGCGGACGGCGGGGAGAAGTTCGTCCCGGCCGGACCCCGGGGGTTCGTCAACCCGTCGGATCCGGAAGTCCTGGCCGCCGAGCGGAAACGCGGGGCCGGCCGCGTACGCACCTTCAGGTTCACCGCCGCCGAGGCCAAGCTGGACCTGGGCGGGCGGGCGGTCCGCACGTGGGCGTACAACGAGGAGGTACCGGGCCCGCTGGTGCGGGTCACGGCCGGTGACGTGCTCGACCTGACGCTCACCAACCGGCTGCCCGCCACGACCACGCTGCACTCCCACGGGGTACGGCTGCGCTGCGACATGGACGGCGTGCCGGACCTGACCCAGCGGGCGATCCACCCCGGGTCCGACTTCCGCTACCGCTTCGTCGCCGAGCACCCGGGCACCTACCTGCTCCACTCCCACGTGGGCATGCAGCCCGACCGGGCCCTGTACGCGCCGCTCATCGTCGAGGACCCCAAGGAGGCCCTCTCCTACGACAAGGAGTGGGTCGTCGTCCTGGACGACTGGCTCGACGGCGTGGAAGGCTCCACGCCCGAGGGGGTCCTGAGCCAGCTCAAGCCCGGCGGCTCGATGGACATGGGGAGCATGGCCATGGGCCCCGGCCACGGCAGCCCGAGCGCTCACCGGACGAGCGAGCACCCGTCGGCGTCCAGGAAGTCCGCGGGGAGGTCCACGAGGAAGTCGACGGGCCCCGACCGGGTGCTGCACAAGTCCCACAGCCGCATGCTGCACGGGGACGGTGGCAGCGTCGCCTATCCGTACTACCTGGTCAACGGGCGCCTGCCCGACGACCCGTCGGTGTTCCGCTGCCGTCCCGGCGACCGCGTGCGGCTGCGCATCATCAACGCCGGTTCCGAGACCGCCTTCCGGGTCGCGCTGGGCGACCACACGATGACCGTCACCCACACCGACGGCTATCCCGTGAAGCACAAGAGGACCGACGCCCTCCTCGTCGGCATGGCGGAACGGTACGACGTGCTGATCACCGCCCGGGACGGGGTCTTCCCCCTGGTCGCACTGCCCGAGGGCAAGAAGGGCAGGGCCGTCGCCGTGCTGCGCACCGGCAAGGGCAGCAAGAACCTTCCCCCGGCCGACGTCCACCCGGACGAACTCGACGGCAACACCGTCCCCGCGCGCCGTCTCCTGCCCGACGACTCCGTGGCCCTCGCCGACCGGGACCCGGACCGGGAGATGCGCATCAGGATCACCGGCACCATGCGGAAGTTCGACTGGGGTTTCGACCACAAGCCCTACTCCCCGCAGCAACGCCACCCGGTCCGCGCGGGTGAGCGGGTGCGGCTCACTCTCGTCAACGCCACGGACATGTGGCATCCGATGCATCTGCACGGGCACACGTTCTCGCTGACGGGGCTGGACTCCGTGGGGGCCCGCAAGGACACCGCGATGGTGCTGCCGCACCGGAAGCTGGTGATCGACTTCGATGCCGACAATCCGGGGTTGTGGATGCTGCACTGTCACAACCAGTACCACTCGGAGAGCGGCATGATGACGGTGCTGGGCTATAAACGCTGAGATCCGGGGCGGTTCGGTCGCGGGCCGGTCGGATCACCCGGTGCCTTCCGGCCTCTGGTCGTTCAGCAGGAACCACGCCACCGCCGACGCCGTCAGGAGGACTGCCGCTCCTGCTCCGGAGGCCAGGTGGAGTCCGTGGACAAAGGCCTCGCGGGCCGCGGTGAGCAGGGCGTCCGCCTGGTGCGGGGGCAGGTGCGCCGCGGCCTCCGCCGCCGCGCCCAGGGACTCGTGCGCCCCGGCCGGGGTGCCGGACGGGCCCGTGAAGTCGCGGTACACGCCCGTCACGATGGAGCCCAGCAGCGCGATGCCCAGGGCGGCGCCGAGTTCGTACGCCGTCTCGGAGACCGCCGAGGCCGCGCCCGCCTGGTCCTTGGGGACGCCGGCGAGGATGACGTCGGCCGTCACCGTGAAGGAGAAGCCCGCGCCGACGCCCACGACCAGCAGGGCGGCGCCGAGGACCGGGTAGCCGGTGGACTGGCCGAGCGTCGTCAGCGCGGCCAGGGCGATGCCGACCGCGGCCAGGCCGCCGGCTACCACCGCGCGGACCGAGAAGCGCCGGGCGGCCCGGCCCGCGAGGAGGCCGGCCGTCACCGCGCCGACGGCGGCGGGCAGTTCGGCCAGGCCCGCCTCGAACGGGCGTCGGCCCTGGACGAGTTGCAGGTACTGGGAGAGGAAGAACACCAGGCCGGACATGCCGAGCACGGTCAGCAGATCGGCGAGGACCGCTCCGCTGAAGCCGCGGCGCCGGAACAGCCGCATGTCCAGCAGCGGGACCGGCATGGTCAGCTGACGGTGGACGAAGCCGTACAGGGCCGCCGCGCCCAGCAGGCCGGTGCCCAGGGTCGTCCGGGTCAAGCCGTGGGTGGCGGCCTCCTTGACCGCGTAGACCAGGGCGATCATGCCGACCAGCGAGAGCAGGACGCTGCCGAGGTCCCAGGGGCCCGGGTCGGGGTTGCGGGACTCGGGCAGCGTGCGGATGCCGACCAGGACCAGCACGGCCATCACCGGCAGGTTGATCAGGAAGACCGAGCCCCACCAGAAGTGTTCGAGGAGGAATCCGCCGACGATCGGGCCGACGGCCGTACCGGCGGAGGCGGTGGCGCCCCAGATGCCGACGGCGAGGCTGCGCTCGCGCGGGTCGTGGAAGATGTTGCGGATCAGGGCCAGGGTGGCGGGCATCAGGGTCGCGCCGGCGACGCCGAGCAGCGCCCGGGCCAGGATCATCAGTTCGGGTGTCGTCGCGTAGGCGCCCAGCACGGACAGCGCGCCGAACGCCGTGGCCCCGCCCAGCAGGATCCGCTTGCGGCCGATACGGTCGCCGAGGCTGCCCATGGAGACCAGCAGACCGGCGATGACGAAGGAGTAGACGTCGCCGATCCACAGCAGCTGGGTGCCGGAGGGGTTCAGGTCTTCGCTGATGTAGGGGGTCGCCAGGCCGAGGACGGTGGCGTCGACGGCCACCAGCAGCACGGCCAGGACGAGGACGGAGAGCGCGAGCCAGCGGCCCGGGCGCTTCACCGCCTCGGTCGCCTGTGCCGGCCGCATGGCGCTGGTCATGATTCCTCTCTTCGCAGAGCGCCGCCGAGCAACAGCTCGGCGGTCATGGTCGGGAAGTCCCGGGAGGCCACGCGGCCGTCCAGGGTGGCCCAGGCGCAGGAGGCGATCAGCCCGTACAGCGCCTCGGTGAGCCAGACCGGGCTGAGGTCGATACGGAACTCGCCGTCGCGTTGTCCGCGCTGGAACAGGGCACCGATCCGGGCGTCCAGGCGCTGCCAGCCCTCGTTCTGCCGGTCGCCCTCCCACAGCTGGTTCTCGCCGTAGAGGAACGCGAGCAGTCCGGCGGCCGGCTGGATCTCGCGGACGAGCCTGCGGACGGCCTCGGCGGCGGAACCCTCCTCGGGCCGGGCCCGGTCCAGCGCCGCCTCGCACTCGGCGATGCCGAGCGCCTCCAGGGCCCGGACGAGCGCGTCACGGCCGGCGAAGTGGCGGTGCAGCGTGGCCCGGCTGATCCCGGCGGCCCTGGCGACCTCGTCCATGGTCGCGGTGGATCTACGGGTCAGCAGGGCGGCGGCGCTGCGCAGCACGTGGTCGCGATCGAGGGCCATGAGACAAGGTTAGCCCACATGAGACATTCATGTCTCATACTGGGCATGGCCGCCTCATGGGTAGAGGGGCGGGTGCTCGTCAGTGCCAGGGCAGCTGCCCGCGCCGCTCCCAGTAGGCGCGCGGGTCCTCCGCCAGCGTGTCGAGGCGGGTCAGCTGGTCCTCGTCGAGGTCGACGGCGGGGGCGTGGAGGTTGGCGACGAGCTGCGGGACGGTCGCGGCACCGGACAGGACGACACCGACCCAGGGCCGGCGCAGGATCCACGCGAGGGCGACCGCGTCACAGCCCATTCCGGTCGCGGCCGCTAGGGCCTTCAGCGCCTCCGGGGCGTACGGCTCGGCCAGCCTGCCGTTCGCCATGCCCTCCTTGACGATCACGGTGAGCCCGGCGTCGTGCGCCTCAGCGAGGGCGGGCCCGGCTGACGTCTCCAGGGCGTTGTACGTCGACTGAACGGTACGGAACAGGGGCTCGCCGTCGACCGTGACCGCGAGGGCGGCACGGATGGCGTCGGCCTGGGCGGGGCCGCTGGTGGAGAAGCCGACGGTGAGTCCCTGCGCGGCGGCCTCCGCCAGCCTGGCGTGCAGGTCCTTGTCGGTGAGGGCCGGGCTGTCCGGGGTCACCGAGTGGATCTGGTAGAGGTCGAGCCGGTCGCCGAGCAGGGCGTCGGTCTCGGCGCGCTGCCGTTCGTAGGTGGCGAGGCTGTGGTCCTTGACCTCGTGCGTCTCGGCGTCCGCCGACCAGCCGGCCGTGTACGTGTAGCCCCATTTGCTGCCGACGACCACGTCGTCGATGTCGGGGTGGGCGTTCAGCCAGTCGGCGAGGAACTCCTCGGAGCGGCCGTAGGAGCGGGCCACGTCGATGTAGCGGACGCCCTGGGCGTAGGCGGCGTCGAGGAGTTCGTGGGTGCGGGTGCGGAGTGCTTCGACGCTGCGGTTCTCTCCGAGGTCCTCGTCGCGGCCCAGGTTGATGTAGCCGGGGCGACCTACTGCGGCCAGGCCGAGGCCGATGTGACAGGTGGGGGTCGTCGCTGTGGCCAGTCGCGCGAAGGGCATCGCGGGCTCCGTTCGGTCGGCTCCGGTGAGGCTCCGACCAACGTAACCCTTGATGACCTTCGCCTCAGGACTCGGTCGGTGCGGTGTTTCGGCGAGTTCGGGTGCGCTGTGGTTCCTCGCGCCCTCGCGGCGGAGCCGCATATCGGTGGAGCCCCGCGCCCCTTTCGGGGCGCTCCCCTACCGCTTCTTCCTGGCCGTCGCCCACTCGTGCTGAGCCGCCACGTCCGCCTTGACCTCCGCGAGCTGGACGGCGACCGCGCTGGGGGCCGTACCGCCGCGCCCGTCGCGGGAGGCGAGGGCGCCCGGGACGTTGAGGACGGAGCGGACCTCCGGGGTGAGGTGCGCGGAGATCTTCGCGAACTGCTCGTCCGTGAGGTCGTCCAGCTCCTTGCCCTCGGCCTCGGCGACCTTGACGCACTCCCCCGCGACCTCGTGCGCCACCCGGAACGGCACGCCCTGCTTGACCAGCCACTCGGCGATGTCGGTGGCGAGGGAGAAGCCGGCCGGGGCCAGTTCCTCCATGCGCTCCCGGTGGACGGTGAGGGTGGCGACCATGCCGGTGAAGGCGGGGAGCAGCACCTCCAGCTGGTCGCAGGAGTCGAAGACGGGCTCCTTGTCCTCCTGGAGGTCTCGGTTGTAGGCCAGGGGCAGGGCCTTGAGGGTGGCCAGGAGCCCGGTGAGGTTGCCGATCAGGCGGCCGGACTTGCCCCGGGCCAGCTCGGCGATGTCCGGGTTCTTCTTCTGCGGCATGATCGACGAGCCCGTGGAGAACGCGTCGTGCAGGGTGACGAAGGAGAACTCCTTCGTGTTCCAGATGATGATCTCCTCGGCGATCCGGGAGAGGTTCACGCCGATCATCGCGGTGATGAACGCGAACTCGGCGACGAAGTCCCGGGAGGCCGTGCCGTCGATGGAGTTGCCGACGCTGCCGTGCTCGAAGCCGAGGTCGTGCGCGACCGCCTCCGGGTCCAGGCCGAGGGAGGAGCCGGCGAGGGCGCCGGAGCCGTACGGCGACACGGCCGTCCGCTCGTCCCACTGGCGCAGCCGCTCGGCGTCCCGGGACAGGGACTGGACGTGGGCCAGGACGTGGTGGGCGAAGAGCACCGGCTGGGCGTGCTGTAGGTGGGTGCGGCCGGGCATCGCCACATCCGGGTGGGCCTCGGCGAGGCCGATCAGGGCGTCCTGGAGGTCGGCGATCAGGCCGCCGATGATCCGGGCGTGGTCGCGCAGGTACATCCGGAAGAGGGTGGCGACCTGGTCGTTGCGGGACCGGCCGGCGCGGAGCTTGCCGCCGAGGTCGGGGCCGAGGCGCTCCAGCAGGCCGCGCTCCAGGGCGGTGTGCACGTCCTCGTCGGCGATCGTGCCCACGAAGGTGCCGGCGGCCACGTCGGCCTCGAGCTGGTCGAGTCCGGCGAGCATGCGCCGCAGCTCGTCCTCGGTGAGGAGTCCCGCCGTGCGCAGCACACGCGCGTGCGCACGCGAGCCGGCGATGTCGTAGGGGGCGAGCCGCCAGTCGAAGTGGACGGACGCGGACAGCTTCGCCAGGGCCTCGGCCGGACCGTCGGCGAAACGGCCGCCCCAGAGCCGTACGTCACCGCTGTTGCTGCTCACTTGCGTTGCTCCTCGAAGCTCTAGGTGTGCCACCGCCGCCTCCCCACCTTTCCAGGCGAGGAGGCGGCTGTCAGGCTGATGCGTGCGAGGTGAACCCGCGCGGGTTACGCGAGGTCCCGCTTGGCGGCGATCTTCGACGACAGGCTGTAGATGTCGATGAAGCCCTTGGCCGCCGACTGGTCGAACGTGTCGCCGGTGTCGTAGGTCGCGAGGTTGAAGTCGTACAGGGACTCCGTCGAGCGCCGGCCGGTGACGACGGCGCGGCCGCCGTGCAGGGTCATCCGGATGTCGCCGGTGACGTGCTGGTTGGCCTCGTTGACGAAGCCGTCCAGGGCGCGCTTGAGCGGGGAGAACCACTGGCCGTCGTAGACCAGTTCGCCCCAGCGCTGCTCGACCTGCCGCTTGTAGCGGGCCAGTTCGCGCTCGACGGTGACGTTCTCCAACTCCTGGTGGGCGGTGATCAGGGCGATCGCGCCCGGAGCCTCGTACACCTCGCGGGACTTGATGCCGACGAGGCGGTCCTCGACCATGTCGATCCGGCCGATGCCCTGGGCGCCGGCGCGCTCGTTGAGCTGCTGGATGGCCTGGAGGACGGTGACCGGCTTGCCGTCGATGGCGACCGGGACGCCCTCCTTGAAGCTGATGACCACCTCGTCGGCCTCGCGCGCGACGGCCGGGTTGGAGGTGTACTCGTAGATGTCCTCGATCGGGGCGTTCCAGATGTCCTCCAGGAAGCCCGTCTCGACCGCGCGCCCGAAGACGTTCTGGTCGATGGAGTACGGGGACTTCTTGGTGGTGGCGATCGGGAGCTGCTTCTCCTCGCAGAAGGCGATCGCCTTGTCCCGGGTCATGGCGTAGTCGCGGACCGGGGCGATGCACTTGAGGTCGGGGGCGAGGGCGACGATGCCGGCCTCGAAGCGGACCTGGTCGTTGCCCTTGCCGGTGCAGCCGTGGGCGACCGTGGTGGCGCCGTGCTTCTTGGCGGCGGCGACCAGGTGCTTGACGATCGTCGGCCGGGAGAGCGCGGAGACCAGCGGGTAGCGGTCCATGTAGAGGGCGTTGGCCTTGATCGCCGGGAGGCAGTACTCGTCGGCGAACTCGTCCTTGGCGTCCGCGACCTCGGCCTCGACGGCGCCGCACGCGAGGGCGCGCTTGCGGATGACGTCCAGGTCCTCGCCGCCCTGGCCGACGTCGACCGCAACGGCGATGACCTCGGCGCCCGTCTCCTCGGCGATCCAGCCGATGGCGACGGAGGTGTCCAGACCGCCTGAGTAGGCGAGTACGACGCGCTCGGTCACGGGTTTCTCCTCACAGTGCATTCGCTGACATGCATGAGTATGCAGAACTCTGCATGATTCGTCAATCTCCCCTTCGGTTGAACACGTGCAACCGCTTTCTCGTACTTCTCGCGGGACGCAGGCGCCGCGTTCGTCCGACGACGACAGACACTCCCGACCCGAGTGAGGCATTCGCATGTCCAGGGCTCTTCCGAAGTACAACAAGCGCCGCGTGGCGGTCATCGGCGGCGCCGCCGCCGTGGTGCTGTCCGGCGCGGTGATCGCCGGCTCCGCCCTCGCCGGTACCCCCGCCAGGAACGACGGCGCGAGCGGCGCCCGTACCCTGGCGAGCCCCGGGACGATCACCTGCCCGGACGTCGCCTCCAAGCTGCCCGCGGTCCCCGCCTCCGCGAAGGCCGAGGTCGACCGCAATCTGGCCCTCCTCCAGACCCAGATCAAGGAGGCCGAAACCCGGCTGGCCGACACCGTCGGCCAGGGCGGGCCCAACTTCGTGAACAACGCGATCCTCGGTCCCCTGAAGGACAAGCGCGTGGCCACCGTCAACCGCATCGCCACGGCGATCGGGCGGACGGCGGCCAAGCCGACCGGGCTGGACGCCCTGGCGCCCTGCACCCTGAACGCGAACGGCGGCGGGGCGTCCACCGGTGCCGCCCCGAGCGCCCCGGCGACCCAGCAGTCGGGCGCCGGTACGGCGGCGGGCGAGGGCGGCGCGGCCGGCGGGAACACCGGGGCGGGCACGATCACGTGCCCGGACGTCGCCTCCCAGCTCCCCGCGATCCCCGCGTCCGCGCAGGCCGAGGTCGACCGGAACCTCGCCCTCCTCCAGACCCAGATCAAGGAGGCCGACACCCGCCTGGCCGACACCGTCGGCCAGGGCGGACCGAACTTCGTCGACAACGCGATCCTCGGCCCGCTGAAGGACAAGCGCGCCTCCACCATCGACCGCATCGCCATCGCCATCGGCCGCACCTCCGCCAAGCCGACGGGCCTGGACTCGCTGGCCGCCTGCACCCTCACCCAGTGAGGTGACAGACAGCCGTGGCCGCCCCGTGGGAAGCGCCGGCCGGGGCGGCCACGGCGCACCCCCGTACGCCGATCCGGCAATTACTTAGACAGCCGAAGAAAATCCGCCGATACTCGGCAGACATGGGAAAGACCTATGAGCGCATAGACGGCAGGCTGCGCACGTTCATCGAGGAGCAGCCCCTCTTCTTCACCGCGACCGCCCCGCTCTCCGGCGACGGCACGGTCAACCTCTCCCCCAAGGGCCTCAGGGGCTCCTTCGCCGTGCTCGACGAAGTCACCGTGGCCTACCTGGACTTCGCCGGGTCCAACGCCGAGACCATCGCGCACCTCAGGGAGAACGGGCGGATCACCCTGATGTGGTGCGCCTTCCAGGGCCCGCCGAACATCGTGCGCGTGCACGGCCGGGGCGAGCCCGTCTTCCGCGACGACCCGCGCTTCCCGGAACTGCTCACCCGCTTCCCGGACATCGACCCGAGCCGGCACGGGCTGCGCGCGGTCATCGTCGTACGCGCCGAACTGATCCGGGACACCTGCGGATACGCCGTCCCCCACATGGCGTACGAGGAGGACCGTGACCTGCACGGCAAGCGCTTCGCCCGCGAGGACGACGCCTCGCTGAACGCCTACTTCGAGAAGAAGGACCACGTCGCGACCAGCCTGGACGGCCTACCCGGGCTGCCGTTGCCGCTGCCGCCGTCTACCGTCTGATCCATGCGCCCCGGTGTGGTCCTCGCCCTCGTCTCCGCCTCCGCCCTCGCCCTGCTCGGCGCCGCGCCCGGCCCCGGCCCGGTGCCGCTGCCCGCGGGGATGGCGGACACGGGCGGCGGCAGCCAGCTGATCGTCGCCCGGGCCCCGGACACCGAGGCCACGGCGGGCACGGTCAGCTGGTGGGACCTGCGGGACGGTCAGTGGATCAAGGCCGGCTCCGCGCCGGCCCGGTTCGGGGCGGGCGGGCTGGTCGACGGCGACAGCCGTGAGCAGGGCACGAACACGACCCCGACCGGGCTCTACGGCCTCCCCTTCGGCTTCGGGATCAAGCCCGCCCCGGCCGGCACACAGGTCACGTACCGTCCGGTGCGGGAGAGTTCCTGGTGGTGCCAGGACAAGGACTCCCGCTCCTACAACCGCTGGGTCGACCCGCTCCCCGCCGACTGCCGCGCCGCCGAGTCCGAGCACCTGGTCGACTACGGCACCCAGTACGCGTACGGCCTCGTCATCGCCTTCAACTACGACCGGCCCGTACGGGGACGCGGAGCCGGGATCTTCCTGCACGTCAACGGGCGGGCGGCGACGGCCGGTTGCGTGTCGGTGCCCGAGGACGCCATGCGGCGCATCCTCACCTGGGCCGACCCGGCGGCGAAGCCACACATCGCCATCGGCACGGAGAGCGGGGCGACGGCGGTCAGCCGCTACTGAGGCGGGAGATGACCCGGCCGGTCAGGGCTGGTGCTGCCGCTGGCGCTGAAGCCGCACACGGCACCCACGGTGGTGACGGCGAGCACCAAGTTCCCGGCCGCGTCCAGCGGTTCGGCGCCCGGCGCCGCCTCCGGGAACCGGACGGCCACCGGGGACACCGTCCAGACCCGCTGGGACCCCGTCCAGGTACGCGTCACCGTGAAGGACGGCAGGCTCACCGACGTCACGGCCGTCAGCTACCCGCAGGACAACCCGCGCGACCAGGAGATCAACAGCTACGCCCTGCCCCAGCTGCGGCGCGAGGCGCCGGCGGCGCGGAGCGCGGAGATCGACACGGTGTCGGGAGCGACGTACACCAGTGACGGTCACCGGCAGTCCCTCCAGTCCGCGCTGGACTCGGCGGGGCTCTGAACGCTCCCGCCATGCGGCACGTATCTGTGGGCCAAGGGTCAAGTCCCCACGGAGGAACCGTGACCACCACGCTCGCAGGCGGACGTGCCGCCCGCCGACAGACGATGCGCCGCATCCGCCCGCGCCGCTCCCCGGCCGTCCCGCTGCTGCTCGCCGTCTGGGCGGGCACGGTCGCCGTGCTGTGGCTCTGGTGGCAGGGCACCCCCTCCATCGCCGACGACACCGGCCGCATCCTGGGCGCGGGCCGGATCACCGGCCTGCTGGCCGGGTATCTGATGGCGCTGGTCGTGCTCCAGATGGCGCGCGTCCCGGCGCTGGAGCGGCGGGTCGGTTCCGACCGGGTGGCCCGCTGGCACGCGATGAGCGGCCGGTACACGCTGTGCCTGATCGTCGCGCACGTCTTCCTCACCATGTGGGGGTACGCGCGCCAGGCCGGCCGGTCGCTCGGCGACATCGTCCAGCAGACGACTGACTCCATCAACCAGCTGCCGGACATGGGCAAGGCGGCGATCGGCACGGGCCTGTTCGTGGTCATCGGGCTGACGTCCGTCGGCGGAATCCGCCGCCGGCTCCCGTACGACACCTGGTACCACGTCCATCTGCTGACGTACGCGGCGGTGTTCCTGACGTTCTGGCACCAGATCACCACCGGCAACGACTTCGCGGTGGAGCCCACCGCCAGGACCTTCTGGTACGGCCTGTACGGCGCGGTCACCGCGCTGGTGGTCTGGTACCGGATCCTCACCCCGATCCGGCTGAACCTCCGGCACCGCATGCGTGTGGAGGCGGTCATCGAGGAGACGCCGGGCATCGTGTCGGTGCTGATCGGCGGGCGGCGGCTGCACCGGATGGGCGCGGAGGCGGGCCAGTTCTTCCGCTGGCGGTTCCTCGCCCCCGGGATGCGGTTCAGCTCGCACCCGTATTCCCTCTCGGCCGCCCCGCGCCCCGACATGCTGCGGATCACGGTGAAGGCGATCGGCGACCACAGCGCCCGGCTGCGCGAGCTGGCGCCCGGGACGAGGGTGTGGGCGGAGGGCCCGTACGGCGCGCTGACCGCGCAGCGCCGCAGCCGGGGCAAGGTGCTGCTGGTCGCGGGCGGGGTCGGCATCACGCCGATGCGGGCGCTGTTCGAGACGCTGCCCGGCGCCGCCGGTGACATCACGCTCCTCTACCGGGCGAACACCACCCAGGACCTGGCGCTGTGGGACGAGCTGGCGGCCATCGCCGAGGAGCGGGGCGCCCGGCTGATGTACGCGGTGAACAGCCCGGAGGGCGAGCGGCCGGACATCTCCGCGGAGAACCTCCAGCGGAAGATCCCGGACATCGACCGGCACGACGTCTTCATGTGCGGTCCGCCCGGGTTCGCGCAGTCGGTGTACGAGGCACTGCGTGAGGCGGGGGTGCCCGCCCGACGTATCCACCACGAGTCGTTCGAGATGTGAAGCGGAGCTGCGAAGCGATGAGGAAGAGCCACCCCGTCCGGCGGGTCGTGCTGGCCACCGCCGCGACCGTGTCCGGTGTCGTGCTGCTGCTGTCGCTGAAGCCGGCGTCGGATCCGGCCGCCGCGTCGGCGGCGGGCGTGGCCCCGCAGGCGCCGGCGGCCGGGCAGGAGTCGCCGCAGGGCGGAGCGCGGGGCGGCGCCGCCCCGGCCGGCTCCGGCACGGTCACCGGTGACGCGGCGCAGACGCAGTACGGGGCTGTGCAGGTACGGCTGACCGTCAGCAACGGGAAGATCACGAAGGCGGAGGCGGTCCAGGCGCCGAAGGGCGGTCTGAGCGACCAGAAGACCCAGCTCGCCGTCCCCAAGCTCAACCAGGAGGCCGTGGCGGCGGGAACGGCGGACATCGACTCCGTCTCCGGAGCCACCTACACCAGCGAGGGCTACAAGAAGTCGTTGCAGTCCGCGCTGGACAAGATGAAGCCGGCGTCGTCGGGTTCCTCGGGTTCCTCCGGCTCGGCGCAGGCGCGGACGGTCACCGGGAAGGCGGTGCAGACCCAGTACGGGCCGGTCCAGGTGCGGATCACGGTCGCCGACGGGAAGATCACGAAGGCGGAGGCCGTCCAGGCGCCGAAGGGCGGTCTGAGCGACCAGAAGACCCAGCTCGCCGTCCCCAAGCTCAACCAGGAGGCCGTGGCGGCGGGAACGGCGGACATCGACGCCGTCTCCGGAGCCACCTACACCAGCACCGGCTACCGGCAGTCCCTCCAGTCGGCCCTGGACCAGGCCGGTGGCTGACACGGTGGCCGAGCCGGCGAAGGCACCCGCCGCGGTGCGTCACGCGGAGGAGGTCATGGGGACGGTCTTCTCCTTCGACGTCCGCGGCGGGGAACCGGACGCGGTACGGGCGGCGCTCGCGGAGGCCGTCGCCGGGCTGCACCGGGCGGACGCGCTCTTCAGCACGTACCGCGAGGACAGCGAGGTGTCGCGGCTCGCCCGGGGTGAGCTGGACGCCTCGCGGTGCGCGCCCGAGGTGGCCGAGGTGCTGGAGCTGGCCGCCGAGGCGGAGCGGGTGAGCGAGGGCTGGTTCAGCACCCGCTACCAGGGCTCGCTGGACCCCACCGGCATCGTCAAGGGCTGGGCGGCCGAGCGGGCGGCGCGGGCGCTCGCGGCGGTGGCCGGGGTGCGCGGGGTGAGCGTCAACGGGGGCGGGGACGTACAGCTGCTGGGCGCGCCGGAGCCGCGACGGGCCTGGCGGGTGGGGGTGGCCGATCCGCTCCGGCCCGGCGGGCTGGCGGCGGTGGTCTCGGCGGCGGGCACGGAGGAGTTGGCCGTGGCGACGTCCGGTACGGCCGAGCGGGGGGCGCACATCATCGATCCACGGACGGGGCGTTCCGCGGTGACCGATCTGGTGGCCGTGACGGTCGTGGGGCCACGTCTGACATTCGTCGACTGCTGGGCCACAGCGGCGTTCGCGATGGGTTCGCGAGCGGGGCTGGCCTGGCTGGAGTCCCTGCCGGATGTGGAGGCCCTGCTGATCACCGCGGGCGACGAGGTGCGGTGCACCGGGGGGCTGGCGGCACGACTGGGCTGAGAGCGGCCGGTTCCCGGTTCTCCGTCCGGAACTTTTTGCCCCGCGACGCCATCCGGCTTCCGCCCTGGGACGTATCCCATGTGAGGCAAGTTCCAGGAGGAAACGACATGGCCATCTTCAGCAGCCTGATGCCGGCGAAGCACCGGGACCGCGACAAGGACACGTCGAGGCACGACAGCTCGCGGCACGGGCACCGTCACGGCCACCGCCATGACCACAGCGGCCACGGCCACCGCCATGACCACGGCGACCGTCACGACCACGACAAGTACTGATCGCGTACGAGGCTGAGCGGACCGGAGGCGGAGGACCCGGTCCGCTCGGCCGATCCCCGAGACGCAACGAGGAACGCATGCCATGGCGCATGTCCTGCGGCGGCTGCTCGCGACGGGCGAGACCTCCGATGCCGTGGTCGCGGCCGCGCCCCCGGTGCCCCCGCGCGAGGTGTTCCGGCGGTTCTGGCCGTACACCCGCGGCGGCCGGCGCTGGCTCGTGCCCGTCGTCCTGTTCAGCCTGACCGGTCCCGCCGTCGACGCCGCCGAACTGTGGCTCTTCAAGATCCTCGTGGACGACGTGCTCGTCCCCCGGGACCTGCACCCCTTCCTGTGGATCGCGCCGGCCTATCTGGGCCTGGTCCTCTGCTCCGGCATCCTCGGCTTCGCCGACGACGTGACCTCCACCTGGGTCGGCGAGCGCTTCCTGCTCGCTCTGCGCTCCGATGTGTTCCGGCACGTCCAGGGTCTGTCGCTCGGCTTCTTCGAGCGCCGCAGGCTCGGGGACGTGCTGTCCCGGGTCACGGGCGACGTCGACGCCGTGGAGACGTTCCTGCTCTCGGGCGTGGCGGACGCCCTCTACCACGTCATCCGTCTCGCCGTCTTCCTCGGCCTGCTGTTCTACCTGCGCTGGGACCTGACCGTGCTCGCCCTGGTCATCGTGCCCCTGTTCTGGGGCGCCGCCCGCCACTTCTCGCGGCTGCTCAAGGAGGCGTCGCGGGAGCGCAGGCGCCGCAGTGGATCGCTCAGTGCGATCGCCGAGGAGTCGCTGGGCAATGTGGTACTGGTGCAGGCGTACAACCGGCAGGGCTGGGAGGAGCGCCGGTTCGAGCGGGAGAGCCTGGGCCGGTTCCGGGCGGCGATGGCCTCGGCTCGCATCCGTGCCGTGTACGGACCCGTCGTGGAGATCATCGAGGTGGCCGGCGGCCTCGCGGTGATGGGCCTGGGCACCTGGAAGCTGGCCCAGGGCCAGCTCACACTCGGCGGACTGCTGGTCTTCCTCGCGCTGATCGGCAAGCTCTACAGCCCGGTCCGCGGCCTGTCCCACCTCGGCACCGCCTTCTACACGGCCTCCGCCTCGGCGGAACGGATCATCGAGCTGCTGGACCAGCGGCCCCAGGTGACCGAGGCCCCGGACGCCCGGCGGACCGGCCGCGCCCGGGGGGACGTGGAGTTCGACGGGGTGTGGTTCCGCTATCCGGGCGGCTCCGACTGGGCGCTGTCGGACGTGTCCTTCCATGTGGCGCCCGGGGAGACGCTGGCGCTGGTCGGTGCCAGCGGGGCGGGCAAGTCGACGATCGCCAAGCTCCAGCTGCGCTTCTACGACCCCGACCGGGGCGCGGTCCGCCTCGACGGGACCGATCTGCGCCGGCTCGGCCTGGCCGACGTGCGGGAGAGCGTGGCGGTGGTGCTCCAGGAGACGCTCGTCTTCCACGGCACCGTCCGGGACAACATCGCCTACGGGCGGCCGGGAGCCACGGACGCGGACATCGTCGCGGCGGCGCGGGCGGCGGACGCGCACGAGTTCATCGAGCTGCTCCCGCAGGGCTACGACACACCGGTCGGCCAGCGCGGCCGGACCCTCTCCGGCGGGCAGTGCCAGCGCCTGGCGATCGCCCGCGCGATGATCCGGGACGCGCCCGTACTGCTCCTGGACGAACCGACGGCCGGGCTCGACGTGCGGTCCGGCCGGCGCATCATGGACCCGCTGCGCCGGCTCATGGCCGGGCGCACGACCGTCGTCGTCTCCCACAACCTGCTGACCGTCCGCGACGCCACGCGCATCGTGGTGCTCGACCACGGCCGGATCGTCGAGCACGGCACGCACGACGACCTGCTCGGGCACGACGGCGCCTACGCCCGGCTGCACCGGCTTCATACGGGAGCGATGCTGTCATGAGCGTCACCGCAGGGGCGGGCGCCCCGCCCCTGGCCCCCGGCACGGAACCGGTCCCGGGCTACCGGGTCCTGGCGGGACTCACGCGCACCGGCTGGCTCGACGTCTACGACGCCTGGAGCGAGGAACGGCACTGCCGGTGTGTGCTCAAGACCGTGCGCCCCGACCGGCGGGGCGAACCGCGGCTGGGCGAGCGGCTGCTGCGCGAGGGACGGTGGCTGCGGGACTTCACCCATCCCCATCTGGTCCGCGCCTACGACGTCTTCAGCGCGCCCGAGCCGCTCGTCGTCCTGGAGACGCTGACCGGTGAGACGCTGTCCCACCTGCTGCACCGGCTGCGGCGCCGGCCGGCCGCCGCCGATGTGGCGCTCCTCGGGGCCCAGCTGTGCTCCGCCGCCCACTATCTGCACGGCCGGGGCCTGCTGCACCTGGACCTCAAGCCGTCGAACGTGGTGGTGGACCGCGGCCTCGCGAAGGTGCTGGACCTCAGCGTCGCGCGGCCTGCGGGGCCCGCCCCGGCGGGAGTGGGCACCTGCTGCTATCTCGCCCCGGAGCAGGCCCGCGGCGGGGTGCTCACGGCCGCCGCCGATGTCTGGGGCATCGGCGTCACCCTGTACGAGGTCGCGTGCGGTGACCTGCCCTTCGAGTGCCGCACGACGGGCGGGACGGGAGACCGGCCCTACGCCGGGGACGATCCGGACGACGGGACCGGCACCGCCGGCCCGGGCGACTGGTATCCGCAGCTGGAGCGCGCGGCGCCGCCGATCGCGTCCCGGCGGCGCCTGCCGGCCGCTCTCGCCGCCGCCGTCGACGGCTGTCTGCGCGCCGATCCGGCGGCCCGGCCCACCGTCGCCGGACTGGCCGCCGCGCTGGAGGCGGAGCTCCCCGTCCCGGGCCTCGGCGGCTGAGCGGACGGTTCACGCCTCCGGGGTCAGGACCTGGCCCTTCCGCAGCTGGGCGGTGGCGAGGACGGTGCCGTCGGGTGACGTCAGACGGGCGCGGGAGTACCGGGTGAGGTCGACGGGGGCCGCCACACCCCAGTTGGCGTGTCCGTCGCGCAGGGCGAAGTCGCCGACGCGGACGCTCGTGCCGTCGGCGCGCTCCAGGAGACAGGTGACCGTTCCGGTGTACCGGGTGCCGGGGCGGGTGAGCGCGACGGACACGAAGATCCAGCCGGGGGTGCCGGGGTGGGCGTAGACCTCGCCGACGGGCTGCCCGCCGCGCCCGGCCAGGGTCATGTCCCCGACCAGCACCGGCTCGGACTCGACGACGGGCGGCGGCGAGGCGGTGACCTGCTCGACGGCGGTGCCGATCGCCCAGCCGGCGAATCCGACGGCGACGGCGCACGTGGCACCGACCGCGGCGACCCGGACCCGGGCCCGCCGGGCGCCCTGGCGCAGGCCTCGGCGCGAGCGGCCGAAGGCGCCTGCCGGCCGCCGCCCCTCGGGCGACGTCGTCCGCTGGGCGAGGCCGCGCGCCACCCGGGTCTCGAAGCCGGGCGGCGGCTCGCGGTCCGGCAGCAGGCCGACCAGCCGGTCGCCGGCCAGGGTCAGTTGCCGGATGTACTCCCGGCAGTCCGCGCACCGGTCCAGATGGGAGACCGCCTCGGCCCGCTCCCGGCCGGGCAGCACGCCCAGCGCCAGCTCGGGGCCGATCGCCCGCAGCTTCTCGCAGTTCGCGTCACTGGACATGGTCGCCTCGTTCCGCAGAAGCGACGGAGGTGCGCAGCCTTGCCATCGCCGTCCTGATCCGCGTCTTGGCGGTACCCAGCGGGATCTGCTCCGCGTCGGCGACCTGCTGGGCCGTCATGCCGTAGATGCCGGCCATCATCAGCGCCCTGGCCTGTTCCCGTGGCAGCCGTGCCAGAGCGGCCCGGACCTGGGCGGAGGCCTCGTCGGCCAGCGCCCACCGCTCGGGTGTCTCGGTGACGGCGTCCAGCAGGTCCTCGAGGTCCTCGGGTGCCAGCGGCTGCGTCCGCCGGGCACGGGCCGCGTCGACGGCCAGGTTGTGCGCGATGGTCGTCAGCCAGGTCATGACCGAGCCGCGGCGCGAGTCGTAGATCTGGGCATGACGCCACGCGCGCTCGAACGTCTGCTGGGCGACGTCCTCGGCGAGCTGCTGGTCCCCGGTGACGGCCATGGCCACACCGAAGACCCGATGCTGGAACCTCCGTACGAAGATGGTGGCCAGCTCCGGATCTCCGGCGGCCAGCCCGGACAGCAGAGCCTCGTCCGGGAGGCGGCCGACGGGAAACCGGTTTCCCGACACACCTCTGTATACGTTCGACGGCCGCCAGCGGATTGCCCAACCCCCTGACCGCTCGCCGCGGAGGATCACACGCCCATTCTGCGTCCGCCGGCCGGGTCCCGCACGCGGTCAGTGCCCGTTCTGGGCCAGCCGCAGCAGATGGTCCGCCAGGGCCTGTCCCCCGCTGGGATCCCGGCTGATCAACAGCAGGGTGTCGTCACCGGCGATCGTCCCCAGGATGTCGTGCAGTTCCGCCTGGTCGATGGCGGAGGCCAGGAACTGCGCGGCCCCCGGAGGAGTCCGCAGGACCACCAGATTCGCCGAGGCCTCAGCGGAGATCAGCAGCTCCTGGGAGAGCCGTCGCATCCGCTCCTCCTTCGCCGACTCCCCCAGCGGAGCGCGCGGCGTACGGAAGCCGCCCTCGCTCGGCACCGCGTAGATCAGGTCGCCGTCGGTGTTGCGGATCTTCACCGCGTTCAGCTCGTCGAGATCCCGGCTGAGCGTCGCCTGCGTGACGTTCAGCCCGTCGTCGGCGAGCAGCTTCGCCAGCTGGCTCTGCGACCGCACCGGCTGCCGGTTGAGGATGTCCACGATCCGGCGGTGCCGTGCGGTGCGGGTCTGCGGCACGGCGGGGCCGGCCCCGTTCGCCGCCTCGTGGTCCTGGGCCTCGCTCATCGTCGTCTCATTCTCCGGATCGTCCGTCCCCGTCCACAGGGCTCGCCGTGTCGAGGATGCCGGGCAGCGCCCGGAGCAGCGCACCCACCTCGTCGTCGCGGAGATTCAGCGGCGGCATGAGCCGTACGACGTCAGGGGCGGGCGCGTTCACCAGGAACCCGGCCTCCTGGGCCGCCTGCTGCACCTGCGCTGCGCGCGGCCCGGTGAGCACGATACCCAGGAGCAGGCCCGCGCCCCGGACATGATCGATCAACGGGTGGTTCAGGGCCTCGACACCGTCCCGCAACCTCTCGCTCTGCCGCTTGACGTTGTCGAGCAGGCCCTCGCCCTCGATGGTGTCGAGTACGGCGAGTCCGGCGGCGCAGGCGACCGGGTTGCCGCCGAAGGTGGTCCCGTGCTGGCCGGGGCGGAGCAGTTCGGCGGCCCGGCCGAAGGCCACGGTCGCGCCGAGCGGCAGCCCGCCGCCGAGTTGCTTGGCGAGGGTGACGACGTCGGGCAGCACGCCCTCGTGGGCCTGGTACTCGAACCATGTGCCGGTCCGCCCGATGCCGGTCTGCACCTCGTCCAGGACGAGGAGTGCCCCCGTGGCGGCGGTGATCGCGCGGGCCGCCTTGAGGTAGCCGGCCGGGGGCACGACGACGCCGTTCTCGCCCTGGACCGGCTCGATGACCACCAGGGCGGTGTCCTCGGTGACCGCGGCGGCCAGCGCCTGCGCGTCGCCGTAGGGGACGTGGGTGACCTCGCCGGGCAGCGGCCGGAAGGGGTCCTGCTTGGCGGGCTGGCCGGTGAGCGCGAGGGCACCCATCGTGCGGCCGTGGAAGCCGCCGTCGGTGGCGACCATGTGGGTGCGCCCGGTGAGCCGGCCGATCTTGAAGGCGGCCTCGTTGGCCTCGGCGCCGGAGTTGCAGAAGAAGACCCGGCCCTCCCGGCCGAACAGCGTGAGCAGCCGTTCGGCGAGGGCGACGGTCGGCTCGGCCATGAAGAAGTTCGAGATGTGGCCGAGGGAGCCGATCTGCCGGCTCACGGCCTCGACGATCGCGGGGTGGGCGTGGCCGAGCGCGTTGGTGGCGATGCCGCCGACGAAGTCGAGGTACTCCCGGCCCTCGGCGTCCCACACCCTGGTGCCCTCGCCGCGGACGAGGGGCAGGCGCGGGGTGCCGTAGTTGTTCATGAGCGCGCCCTGCCAGCGCTGGGTCAGGTCCTGGTTGCCCGTCACTGCGCGTCCCCCTCAAGCTCGTCGGGCACGACCATGGTGCCGATGCCCTCGTCGGTGAAGATCTCCAGCAGGATCGAGTGCTGGACCCGGCCGTCGATGACACGGGCGGTCGTCACGCCGTTGCGTACGGCGTGCAGGCAGCCCTCCATCTTCGGCACCATGCCGGAACTCAGCTCCGGCAGCAGTTTCTCCAGTTGGGAAGCGGTGAGCCTGCTGATCACCTCGTCGGAGTGCGGCCAGTCCTCGTAGAGGCCCTCGACGTCGGTGAGGACCATGAGGGTTTCGGCGCCCAGTGCCGCAGCGAGTGCCGCAGCCGCCGTATCAGCATTGACGTTGTAGACATGTGCGTCGTCCTCGGAGCGGGCGATCGAGGAGACGACCGGGATACGGCCGTCGGCCAGCAGCGCCTCGATCGCGCCCGTGTCGAGGGCGGTGATCTCGCCGACGCGTCCGATGTCGACCGGCTCGCCGTCGATCTCGGGGGTGTGCTTGGTGGCGGTGATGGTGTGCGCGTCCTCGCCGGTCAGTCCCACGGCGAACGGTCCGTGCTGGTTGAGCATGCCGACCAGCTCGCGCTGCACCTGCCCGGCGAGCACCATCCGTACGACGTCCATGGCGTCCTCGGTGGTGACGCGCAGGCCCGCCTTGAACTCGCTGACGATGCCGTGCCTGTCGAGGGCGGCACTGATCTGCGGGCCGCCGCCGTGCACGACGACCGGCTTGAGGCCGGCGTGCCGCAGGAAGACGACGTCCTGGGCGAAGGCGGCCTTCAGCTCCTCGTTCACCATGGCGTTGCCGCCGAACTTGATGACGACGATCTTGCCGTGGTGCCGGGTCAGCCAGGGCAGCGCCTCGATGAGGATCCGGGCTTTCGGCAGTGCCGTGTGTTTCCGCGTCGTGGTCATGAGGAGTAGGCGCTGTTCTCGTGGACGTAGTCGGCGGTCAGGTCGTTGGTCCAGATGGTCGCGGTCTCGGCGCCGGCGGCCAGGTCGGCCACGATGTGGACCTCGCGGTAGCGCATGTCGACCAGCTCGCGGTCCTCGCCGACGCTGCCGTTCTTGCAGACCCAGACGCCGTTGATGGCGACGTTGAGCTGGTCCGGCTCGAAGGCGGCCCTGGTGGTGCCGATCGCGGAGAGCACGCGGCCCCAGTTGGGGTCCTCGCCGTGGATCGCGCACTTGAGGAGGTTGTTGCGGGCGATGGAGCGGCCCACCTCGACGGCGTCCTCCTCGCTCGCCGCGTTGATCACCTCGACCTTGATGTCCTTGCTGGCGCCCTCGGCGTCCCGGACGAGCTGCTGTCCGAGGTCGTCGCAGACCTGCCGTACGGCCTCGGCGAACTCCTCGTACTCCGGGGCGATGCCGGAGGCGCCCGAGGCGAGGAGCAGGACGGTGTCGTTGGTGGACATGCAACCGTCGGAGTCGACGCGGTCGAAGGTGACCTTGGTGGCCGCGCGCAGGGCCTTGTCCAGGGTCTCGTCGTCCAGGTCGGCGTCGGTGGTGAGGACGACGAGCATGGTGGCGAGGCCCGGCGCGAGCATGCCCGCGCCCTTGGCCATGCCGCCGACGGTCCAGCCGTCCTTCGTCACCACCGAGGTCTTGTGGACGGTGTCGGTGGTCTTGATGGCGATGGCGGCCTTCTCTCCGCCGTGCTCGCTCAGGGAGGCGGCGGCGGTCTCCACACCGCTCAGGAGCTTGTCCATGGGGAGCGGCACGCCGATGAGGCCGGTGGAGCAGACGGCGACCTCGATGGCGCCGCGACCGAGCACCTCGGCGACCTTCTCGGCGGTGGCGTGGGTGTCCTGGAAGCCCTGGGGGCCGGTACAGGCGTTGGCGCCGCCGGAGTTGAGGACGACCGCCGAGACCTGGCCGCTGGCCAGGACCTGCTCGGACCAGAGCACCGGCGCGGCCTTGACACGGTTGGAGGTGAAGACGCCCGCGGCGGCACGGCGGGGCCCGTTGTTGACCACGAGGGCCAGGTCGGGGTTGCCGTTCTCCTTGATCCCGGCGGCGATGCCCGCCGCCGTGAATCCCTTGGCTGCCGTGACACTCACGGTGCGACTCCGATCGTGGAAAGCCCGGTGGTCTCGTCGAGACCGAGGGCGATGTTCATGCTCTGGAGGGCACCGCCCGCGGTGCCCTTGGTCAGGTTGTCGATGGCGCTGATCGCGATGATGCGGCCCACGGCGGCGTCGTACGCGACCTGCACCTGAACGGCGTTGGAACCGTGGACGGACGCCGTCGCCGGCCACTGGCCCTCGGGGAGCAGATGGACGAAGGGCTCGTCGGCGTACGCCTTCTCGTAGGCGGCGCGGACGGAGTCCGCCGTCACCCCGCCGACGGCCTTGGCGCTGCATGTGGCGAGGATGCCGCGCGCCATCGGCGCGAGGGTCGGCGTGAAGGAGACCCGCACGGTCTCCCCGGCCACCCCGCTGAGGTTCTGGATCATCTCGGGGGTGTGCCGGTGGCCGCCGCCGACGCCGTACGGCGACATGGACCCCATGACCTCGCTGCCGAGCAGGTGCGGCTTGGGCGCCTTGCCCGCGCCGGAGGTGCCGGACGCGGCGACGATCACCGCCTCGGGCTCGGCGAGTCCGGCCGCGTAGGCCGGGTACAGGGCGAGGGAGACGGCGGTCGGGTAGCAACCGGGCACCGCGATGCGCTTGGAGCCCGTGAGCCGGGTGCGGGCGCCCGGAAGTTCGGGGAGGCCGTAGGGCCAGGTGCCGGCGTGCGGGGAGCCGTAGAACCTCTCCCAGTCGGCCGGGTCCTGGAGGCGGAAGTCGGCTCCCATGTCGATCACGAGGACGTCGGGGCCGAGCTGCTCGGCGACGGCGGCGGACTGCCCGTGCGGCAGCGCGAGGAAGACGACATCATGCCGACGGCCCTGCCCGGCGAGGGCCTCGGGCGTGGTCTCGGTCAGCACGCGGTCGGCCAGCGGCAGCAGATGCGGCTGGAGCGCGCCGAGCCGCTGTCCGGCGTTGGAGTTTGCGGTCAGGGCACCGATCTCGACCTCGGGGTGCGCGAGGAGCAGGCGCAGGACCTCTCCGCCCGCGTATCCGCTCGCTCCGGCCACCGCCGCACGTACTGCCATGTCCATCCTCCTCCTGGATGGCATGACTATACGTATCGCTGCACGTTTATGCAATCGACTTGGGCAGCATCACCCAGCGCGAGACGACGAAGGTGACCGGGATCGCCGCCGCGGAGGCGAGCAGCGGGGCGAAGCGGCTGCCGGCGTGCAGGAGGTCGACGATCACATAGACACCCGCCGTGGTGATCAGGAAATTGGTCACGTTCGTCAGCGGGAACAGCAGGAATTTCCGCCAGGTGGGCCGGGTCCGGTAGGTGAAGCGCGCGTTCAGGAAAAAGGACCCGATCATGCTGAGCAGAAAAGCCAGGATATGCGCGGCCAGATAAGGAAGAGCGGTCAGGAACAACAGGTAAAGACAGTAGTAGGTCGCCGTGTTCACGACGCCGACCGCCGCGAAGGTCATAATCTGCCGCATCAGGGGATGAGATCTTTCGTCCGTTCCACGTTGGTCGCCTTCACCAGGAAGTGCGGGCGCCCCTTCACCTCGTAGTAGATGCGGCCGGTGTACTCCCCGATGACTCCCAGCATGACCATCTGTACGCCCGCCAGGGCGGTGACGGCGGTGATGATGGTCACATAGCCGGGGGTCTGGACGCCGTGGGCGAGCGCGGCGCCCACGATCCAGGCGGTGTAGAGGCCGGCGCACAGCAGCAGCCCCACGCCGAGCCAGAGCGCGGCGCGCAGCGGGCGGTTGTTGAAGGACAGCAGGCCGTCGAGGCCGTAGTTGAGCAGGCCGCGCAGGTTCCAGGAGCTGCGGCCGGCCTCGCGCGCGGCGTTCTGGTACTCGAAGGTGGTGCTCGGGAAGCCCACCCAGGCGAACAGGCCCTTGGAGAAGCGGTTGTACTCGGTGAGGGCCAGCACCGCGTCCACCACCCGGCGCGACAGCAGCCGGAAGTCCCCGACGCCGTCGACGAGTTCGACGTCGACCAGGCGGTTGACGAGCCGGTAGTACAGCCGGGCGGTGAGAGTCCGGGTGAGCCGGTCGCCGGTGCGGGTGCGCTTGGCGATGACCTGGTCGTGGCCCTGTTCGCGCAGCTCGACCATCCGCTTGATCAGCGCCGGCGGGTGCTGGAGGTCGGCGTCCATGACGATCACCGAGTCGCCCGAGGCGTGCCGCAGGCCGGCGAGCAGCGCCGCCTCCTTGCCGAAGTTGCGGCTGAAGGAGACGTACCGCACCCGGGAGTCCAGGTCCGCCAGCTCCTTGAGGACGGCGAGCGTACCGTCCCGGCTGCCGTCGTCCACGTACACGAACTCCATGTCGTGGCCGAGGGGCAGCAGTTCCTCGGCGACCTTCTGGACCTCCACGTGGAAGCGGGCGAGGACGTCTTCCTCGTTGTAGCAGGGCGCGACGATCGATATCAGCATGAGGGGTCCCCCCTGGGCGCGGTCAGAGAGCGGTGGTCACGCGCTCGCGCGGTGATGTGGTCGTGGGCGGCGCCGGGGCGCGCCGGCGCCGGACGGCGGCGACGGCGGCGAGCAGGACGAGGGTCAGCAGCGAGGCGGCGCCCACGGTCAGGCCCAGCCGCAGGCCGGGTGGGTGGAAGGTGCAGGTCAGGCTGGTGGCGGTGCCGTCGAGGGGCACGGCGATCAGGCCGTGGAAGTCATCGGCGGGCCGCTCGGGTCCGTCGCCGGTGGCGCAGCGCCAGCCGGCGATCCGGGGGGCCGCGACGACCGCGATGCCCTTGCTCCCGGCGGGCAGCTGGGCCCGTACCGTGGCGTCGGACACGGTCACCTCGGTGGCGCCGGTCGCCTTCAGGCGGGCGGCGGCGGTGGCCAGCCGGGCCGTGTCCAGGCAGCCGACGGCGCCGGAGGGGATGCCGCCGGGCCGGTCCGGCCGCAGCTCGATGCGCAGCGCCCCTGAGGCGGGGGCGGTGCCGAGCGGCTCCATGGCGGCGCGGTTGCGCGGGAACTCGAACCGGAACCGGGCGGACTGCCCGGCGCCGACGAGCCGCGCGGTGCCGGAGAAGTGCGGGGCCCACAGGTGGACCTGGGTGCCGGCCGGGCACCGGGCGGTGATCGTCGGCCGGGCCAGGGCGTTCCCGGTGCCGACCCGGCGGGACGGGACCGGCCGCCCGCCGTCGTCGCGCACGGTGACGCGGGGCACGGTGTAGACGCGGCTGCCCAGCAGCAGTTCCTGGTTGCGGTACGGCGACGGCCCGAAGGGTTTCCTGTCGGGCGCGGCCCGGACGGTGACCAGGGGCGGTACGTCCCGCCGGGTGACGGTCACCGGGCCGGCGTGCGGGGACAGGTACTTCTGGTGCGGGTCGGGCGGGGAGTGCACCCGGGCGCCGACCGAGAGGACGACGTCCGTGACGGCGTTGTCCAGGCTCTGCACGTTCCGCCCGCGCGAGGTCCAGCCGTCGCCGAGGGCGGTGAGGGTGCGGCTGAGGACGTCCGAGGTCAGGCTGCTGTAGTACTGGGCGCCCTCGCCGCCCACCAGCAGCGGGTCGTTGCCGACGGTCTGCTCGCGGCCGGGGTCGGTGCGGTACCGGGGCCAGTCGTCGGCCCCGGCGATCGCCGCCGCCTGCGTCTCCTGCCGCTGCCCCCAGGGCGCGTAGTCGTCCAGGTGCCCCAGGCGCAGCCGGGTGTCCACGGCCGAGGTGGCGGCCGTCTCGCCCACCTGGGCGCCGAGGAGCAGGACGACGGCCAGCCCGGCGAGCCGGGTGCGCTGCCCGGCGCGGCCGAGCAGGGCCAGGCCGCCGAGGGTGCCCGCGAGGGCGAGCAGCAGCACCGCCCAGGTGTACGGCCGCATCAGCGCGCTGCGGCTCGCGACGGCGACGACCAGCGCGAGCAGCGCGGTCGCCGCGCCGAGGGCGCGCCGGTCGGGCAGGCCGTACGCCACGGCGTGCCAGGCGGCGATGACCAGCAGGCCGCACAGCACGAACGCCTGCCGGTAGGCGCTGCCCTGCGGGGTGGCGAAGGCGTGCCAGACCAGGTGGGTGGGGCCCCACTGGAGGGACAGGGCCACCGCGAGCGCCAGCGCCGTCCAGCCGGTGCGCACCGGGACCGGGACCGCGCGGTGGAAGGGCAGCGCCAGGGCGAGGAGCAGGGCGGTGATGCCGACGTAGAGGGCCGGGGAGCCGAAGCCGTAGGTCGCGGGCAGCAGCCGGGCGGCCACGTCCTCGGTGGGCACGGGGGCGAACTGGCGTACGCGGCCGGGGTAGGCGTGCTTCGTGCCGAAGTAGATGACCGTCACGAGCGGGGCGGCGAGGCCCACACCGAGGGCGGTGGTGACGGCGGCACGGCCGGCCGTGGCGAGCGCCTGCCGGCGCGGCGGGCGGGCGAGCAGCAGGCGCAGCAGCAGGACGAGGGCGGCGCCGAGGGTGGCCATGTAGGCGGTGTAGAAGTTGGCGGTCCAGGCGAGGGCGACGATCAGGACGCCGGTCAGGCGCCGGCGTCCGGTGAGCGCCCACTCGCCCACCAGGCACAGCAGCGGCAGGGCGATCAGGCCGTCGAGCCACATGGGGTTGTAGGAGGCGTCGGCCGTGCTCCAGCCGCACAGCGCGTACGCGGCGCCGAGCAGGCCCGCCGCCCACCAGCGGCCGGGGCGCAGGGTGAGCAGCAGCCAGGCCATGGCCGCGGCGGCGGAGGCGGTCTTCAGGAGGGTGACGGCGTAGACGGCGAGGTCGATCTCGTCGCGCGGGAAGAGGGCGACGAGCAGGGCGTAGGGGCTGCCGAGGTAGGTGCCGAGGTCGGGCAGGAAGCTGGAACCGTAGCCGGACTGCCAGTTGACGAGCAGGCCGCCGTGCGCCCTGCCGTGCAGCAGGTCCCACAGGTGGGCGTGGAAGGGCACGTACTGGTTGCCGAGGTCGTTGACGCTGCGGGTGCGGGGGCCGAAGGGGTAGCCGCGCGCCAGCACGTCACCGGCGCAGAATGCGGTGATCGTGACGGCCGCGGCGAGCAGGGCGGCGGCCTGCCGCGGTCGGGATATCGCTTTCACACCCTGTTCCTGTCCGGGTGTCGCGGCGAGTTCCCGTGCGCGAGGTCACTTTCGCCGGTCGGGTTACTGCGATGCATTTTCGGCGGTCCTCATCAGAATGTGTGCCCCATCGATTCGCCGACTTAGACGGAGCGTGATTCCGGATGGTTGTGCGCTCACCGAAAAGTGAGGCGGCATCCTCCGAATACGGGAAACACCGCGTGAATTTCATGTCCGGCCAGAAAACATTTGCTTTCCGGCAGGTGTTCTCAAGGTGAACCGGCCTTGCGGGCCGCGTAGGCCCGGGCCGCCCGGACCCGGTTGCCGCACTTGGTGGTGCACCAGCGGCGGGCGCCGTGGGAGCGCAGGAACCAGCGGGCGCACCCCTGGGCGGCGCACTCGGTGAGCTGGTCCGCGTCGGCGCCGGTGAGCAGGTCGGTGGCGTCCTCGGCGAGCTGGGAGAGCGCGGCGGCGGCCGGGTTGCCGGAGTCGGGGACGTCGGCGCGGCGGGGACCGTCGGCGGTCCAGGTCAGCCGGGGGGTGGCGGGGGCGGCGGCGAGGGTGGCGTTGAGGGTGTCGAGGGCATCGGCGGGCGGCTGGGTCCCGGCGGCCCGGGCGGCGAAGAGGGCGCGCAGCGCCTCGCGCAGGGCCCGCAGGCGGCCGGACTGCCTGCCGTTCAGGGGCACCCGGTCGGGCAGCAGCGCGTGCCGGACCAGCCACAGGTGCGCGGCCTCGGTGTCGTCGAGCAGGTCGACCTGGCCGTGGCTGACCGTGAACCGCGTGTTGACCAGCGCGAGCGCGGCGTAACGGTCCTCGCCGGGCACGGGGAGCTGATGCAGGTGGACGGGGGCCTCGTGATACACGCCTCTCATGGTAGTCCTTGCGGTTCTCCGTGAGGAAGGCTTAGCGTGCCTCACGGAGAACCAAGCAGGAAACCGTGAGAGGTGGGCCGTCGTGGGCTTCGACGTGGACGCGCTGCGCAAGGACTTCCCGATCCTTCGGCGGACGGTGGCGAGCGGCGCGCCGCTCGTCTATCTGGACTCCGGGGCCACCACCCAGAAGCCGCTCCAGGTCCTGGACGCCGAGCGGGACTTCTACTTCACGCACAACGCGGCCGTACACCGCGGGGCGCACCAGCTGGCGGGCGAGGCGACGGAGGCGTACGAGCAGGCCCGGCACACGGTCGCCCGGTTCATCGGCGCGGCCGACGACGAGGTGGTCTTCACCAAGAACACCACCGAGGGCATCAACCTGGTCGCCTACGCGCTGGGCAACGCCGGCCGGCTCGGCCCCGGCGACCGGATCGTTGTGACCGAGATGGAGCACCACGCGAACCTGGTCCCCTGGCAGCAGCTCGCCGAGCGGACCGGCGCGACCCTGGACTGGTTCGGCCTCACCGACGAGGGCCGCCTCGACCTGTCCCGGGCGGACGAGCTGCTGGACGAGCGCACCAGGGTGCTCGCCGTCACCCACCAGTCCAACGTCCTCGGCACGCTCAACCCGGTGCGCGCGCTCGCCGACCGCGCGCACGCCCACGGCACCCTCGTGGTCGTGGACGGCGCCCAGTCCGTCCCCCACCGCCCGGTCGACGTGGGCGAGCTGGGCGCGGACTTCCTCGCCTTCTCCGGGCACAAGATGCTGGGCCCGAACGGCGTCGGTGTGCTGTGGGGCCGTGCCGAGCTGCTCGCCGGGCTGCCGCCCTTCCTCACCGGCGGCTCGATGATCGAGATCGTGGAGATGGACCGCACCACCTTCCTGCCGCCGCCGCAGCGCTTCGAGGCGGGCGTGCCGATGACCGCGCAGGCGGTGGGGCTCGCGGCGGCGGTGGAGTACCTGGAGCGGCTGGGCATGGCGGAGGTGGCGGCGTACGAGGACACGCTCACCGCCCGCGCCCTTCAGCTGCTCGCCGAGGTGCCCGGGGTCCGGGTGGTCGGCCCCACCGACCTCACCGACCGGGGCTCGGCCGTCTCCTTCACGGTCGACGGCATCCACCCGCACGACGTCGGCCAGGTGCTGGACGAGCGGGGCGTCGCCGTCCGCGTCGGCCACCACTGCGCCCGCCCGGTCGTCCGCCGGTACGGCATCCCGGCGACCACCCGGGCGAGCTTCTACGTCTACAACACCCTGGCCGAGGTGGACGCCCTGGTGGACGGCGTCCGCGCAGCTCAGAAGTACTTCGACGGGTGACGCCCGGCCGGGCTTGACCTGGAGCGCGCTCCAGGTTCTACGGTTCTTGTCATGACCAGCGGACAGCCCCTCCCGGCGGACCGGGAGCCCTCCCTGACCATCGCCCAGGTCGCCGAGCGCACCGGTCTCTCGCACGACACGCTGCGGTACTACGAGAAGGCCGGCCTGATCGAGCGGGTCGGCCGGACCACCGGCAACCAGCGGCGCTATCAGGCGGCGGACCTGGCCTGGCTGGAGTTCCTGCTCCGGCTGCGCGAGACCGGCATGTCCATCGCGGACATGCAGCGCTTCGCCCGGCTGCGGGCAGCGGGGGACGCGACGGTCGCCGACCGGCTGGCGATGCTGCGCGAGCACCGCGCCGACCTGGCCGACCGGATCAGGGCACTGCGGCGCAACGCCGCCGCGCTGGACGACAAGATCGACCACTACGAGCAGCTGCTGCGTGAGCGGCGGCCGGGGACGGACGAGCAGACATGAGCGAGAGCACCACCCGGGACGAGCGTTTCGCCCACGGCCTCGAGGTCCTGCGGAAGGTCGACGGCGAGGCCGGGCAGCGGGTCGTCGACGCGCTCGCCGACATCAGCCCGGAACTGGGGCACCAGGTCGTCGCCTGGGCCTTCGGGGAGATCTACGACCGGCCCGGGCTCGCCCCGCGCGACCGCCAGCTGGTCACCCTGGGCATGCTCACCGCGCTGGGCGGCTGCGAGGCCCAGCTGGACGTGCACGTGAACGCGGCCCTCAACGTCGGGCTCACGCCCGAGGAGATCACGGAGGCGCTGCTGCACTCCGCCGTCTACTGCGGCATGCCGAAGGCGCTCAACGCCACCTTCGCCGCGAAGAAGGTCTTCGCCGAGCGCGGGCTGCTGCCGCTCGGACAGCAGCCCGCACCGGACACCGCTTCGGCGTGATCCGACGCTACTTCTGCTTGATCCTGAGGAAGGTGACGGAGTTCGCCGGGAAGGTGTACGTGAACCGGTCGGCGACTCCGGTGAAGGTGGAGGTCCGCGGGGCGACCGCCGTGGACGTCTCGGTGTTCACCGCGTCCGGCGCGGCGGCGAGGGTCGTCACCTTCGCCTTGGACGCCACTTCGGCGCCGCCGAGGTCGACGGCCGTACGGGCGGCGGCGGACTGGGCGTTGACGACCTTGACGATCAGCTCGCCGGTCTTCGCGTCCCGGGTGACGACCTGGCGGAACGGCTCGGCCGGCTTGTCGTCGGTGAAGCTGCCCCACTCCTCGCCGTCGAGGGAGAGGGTGACCTGGCGTCCGCGCACCTTGATGTCGACGTCGTAGGCACGGCCGGTCTCGACCGACCCGGCCTTGGAGATCAGCGTGGACTTGCCGCCGTCCACGGCCTGCTCGACCGCCGACTGGGTGTTGTTCCAGCCGCCGATGTTCCACCAGTAGTAGTTCCCGGTGTCCTTGACGCCGAAGGCGACGAGGAAGCCTTCCTTGCCGGACTTCTTGGTGGCCTTCACATGCAGGTCGTAGTCGTGCCAGGACGGGTCGCCGGCCTGGACCATGGTGTTCTCGGCGGCGTCGTCCGTCTGGACGTACTGGCCGTCCTGGACGGTCCAGCTGCCCGTGCCGGTGTGGGCCCACCGGGAGGCGTCACCGGAGAAGTCGTCGCTGAGCAGCGTGGTGCCGTCGGCGGCGGTGACCCGTACGTCGTCGTAGGCGGCGCTGGTGTTCCAGGTGGACAGGCCGACCGCGCCCGTGACGGGCCCGCTGAGGCTCGGGGTGCCGGTGGCCGTGCTCGGCACCACCCGGTCGC
The DNA here is from genome assembly GCF_055564375.1 of Streptomyces sp. NPDC029138. Lineage (NCBI taxonomy): Bacteria > Bacillati > Actinomycetota > Actinomycetes > Kitasatosporales > Streptomycetaceae > Streptomyces > Streptomyces sp. NPDC029138. The sequence continues at coordinate 166,781 of NZ_JBVHWM010000002.1, read as the reverse complement.
CCACGTTGGTCATGAACAGCTTCTGGACCTCGTAGTTCGCCGAGCCCCAGGAGGCGTGGTTGTTGAACCACACCATGTCCGGGCTCCACTGGACGTAGTCCTCGTTGGCGAACAGCGGGGCGTAGGAGGCGAGCTCGACGACGTCCGCGTTGCGCTCCAGGCCGGTCATGTACGCCGCCTCGGCGAGGCCGTTCTTGAAGGCGTTGCCCTGGGAGGCGTACTCGCCGAGGAAGACCTTCGGGCCCGAGCGGTCGTAGGAGTCGTAGCGGTCGTTGTTCCGGAGGAACCACTGCGGGCTGTTGTAGTAGTGCTCGTCGACCATGTCGACCTTGGCGTCCCGGTTGAGCTTCCAGGCCGTGTCGAAGGTCGAACCGGCGTCGTCCGGCCCGGAGTTGGAGATCACCTTCATGTACGGGTACTTCGCCTGGACGGCCGCGCGGAACTGCTGGAAGCGGGCGAAGAACTCGTTCGGCAGGTTCTCCTCGTTGCCGACCTCGATGTGGGTGAGGCGGAAGGGCTTGGGGTGGCCCATCTCGGCGCGCTTCTTTCCCCAGGTGGAGGTCACCGGGCCGTTGGCGAACTCGATGAGGTCGAGGGTGTCCTGGATGTGCCGCTTCAGCAGGGCGTCGTCGGTGACGGCCTTGTTCTGGCCGCAGCCGGTGACCAGGGCCGGCACGACGGGCAGCGGCATGGCGCCGACGTCCTCGGCGAACCGGAAGTACTCGTAGTAGCCGAGGCCGTAACTCTGGTTGTAGCCCCAGAAGTTGGCGTTGGTGGTGCGCTGCTCGACCGGGCCGATGGTGTCCTTCCACTGGTAGGAGCGCTTGCGCTGCCAGCCGGAGGCCTCGCTGTAGTCCTGCATGGAGCCGGTGTTCACCAGGCAGCCGCCGGGGAAGCGGACGAAGCCCGGGTGCAGGGCGGCGATCTTCTCGGCGAGGTCCCTGCGCAGCCCGTTGGGCTCGTGCCTGTAGGTGTCGCGCGGGAAGAGGGACACCATGTCGAGGGCGGTGCCGGCGTCGGCGGCCACGGTGAGCCGTCCGGTGCCGCTGGTGCGGGTGGCGGTGAAGGCGGCCCGGTACTGGGCCCAGCCGTTCTTCTTCACGGCGATCCGCCGGGCGGTGGCGAGCGTGCCGCCGGCGTCCTGGAGGGTCACGGTGAGCGTGCCGCCGGCCTCGGCACGGGCCCACACCGAGAAGTCGTACGTCTCGCCGTCCCGCACCGCGATGCCGGTGTTGTAGCCGGCGTTGGTGACCGACGAACCGGCGCCCAGGGAGAGGTAGGCGCGGTTGCGGTCGTTCAGGCGGCCGGAGTCGTTCAGGACCTGCGCGGTGCCGGAGACCGTCCAGGCGGTCAGCGGGGTGTACGCCTTGTTGTCGTCGGTGGAGTACTCGAAGGACCGGTTCTGGACGAGTTCTGCGTACAGGCCGCCGTCGGCGGCGCGGTTGATGTCCTCGAAGAAGACGCCGTACATCGTCCTGCCGATCGCCGGCCCGGTGGCGGAGGGGTCGACGGTGATCGAGTAGTCGGTGACGTCCTCGGCGTGGGCGGGGGCGGGGAGGGCGGCTGTGGCGAGCAGGACGGCGCTGGATCCCAGGCCGAGTCTCCAGCGGGCGGTGCGTGACATGGATACTCCGCGGCTCGTTGTTCGAAATATCAGACACTGGTCAGCACTTCGAACGCACGATAGGGAAGGGGCATGAGCGCGTCAATGGGGCGAGGCGGGGCCGCGTAGGCTCCGAGGCATGCGTGAGTTCTGGCCGGTGCCCGACGTGCTGGCCCATCTGGCCGGGCGCTGGCAAGTCGAGCGCGCCGTGCGGGACCTGGCGAGCGGGGACGAAGGGCACTTCACGGGGACGACCGTCTTCAGCGCGCTGGACGGCGGCGGACTGCTGCACGAGGAGTCCGGCACCTTCACCTGGCAGGGGGTGGCGCGGCCCGCCACCCGCATCCTGCGGTTCCTGCCGGGGCCCGGGCCGGGCCGGGCCGACGTGCGGTTCGCGGACGGGCGGCCCTTCCACGAGCTGGACCTGACCACGGGCCGGTACGTCGCCGACCACCCCTGCGCGGCCGACCTCTACCGGGGCGAGTTCACCGTCCGGGACGCCGACCACTGGCGTACGGTGTGGCGGGTCGGCGGACCGGCGAAGGACCTCCTCCTCATCACCGACTATGTGCGCGGCTCTCTGCGCGAGGCGTGAGCCGGGGTCCCGTCGAAGCGGAGGTTCCAGCGGCCGGCGCGCCCCGTGACCGTGGTCGTGGACAGCGGGCGGACGTCGATGTTCCAGTAGGTCGAGGGAGGCGCCTTCAGGGCGTAGACCAGGGCCGCCCGGATCACGGAGGGCTCGGCCACCGCGACGATCCGGCCGCCGTCGTCCGCCGGCCGGGTGTCCAGCCAGCCGCCGACCCGGGAGATGAACGCCAGCAGGGACTCGCCGCCGTGCGGCGTGGACCGCGGGTCGGCGAGCCAGGAGTCCACCGCCTGCGGCTCCCGGGCCATCGCCTCGCCCAGCGTCAGCCCGCGCCAGCGGCCCATGTCGCAGTCCCGCAGCGCGAGCTGGACCAGCGGGGCGTACCCCAGGGCGTCGCCCGTGGCCCGGCTGCGCGGGGTCGGCGAGCAGTAGCGCAGCTCGGCCGCGGCCAGCGGCAGCAGCTCCCCGGCGACGCGCTGCACCTCGTCCCAGCCGCCCTGGTCAAGCGGCCGGTCGTCCTCGAAGCGCTCCGCGAGCAGCGCGGCACCCCGCGCGGCGGCGACGAACGTCACCCTCAGTGGCATGCGGTGATGGTGAGCCCCGGCGAGCGGCAGGTCAAGAGATGTGTGCGGTCAGACGTCGACCGTCTGCCCGAAGGTGTGCACCATGTACAGCTCGGGACGGTCCAGCGGCCGGAAGCCCAGCTTCTCGTAGACCCCGTGCGCGTCCTGCGTCGCCAGCAGCAGCCGGCGCAGGCCGAGCGGCTCCAGATGCGCGCGGATGCGGGCGACGAACGCCGTGCCGACGCCCTTGCCGCGCACCGACGGGTCGACGTACACGTCGGCGAGCCAGGCGAACAGCGCCTCGTCGGTGACCACGCGCGCGTACGCCACCTGCTCCCCCGAGGCCGTGTCGTACGCCCCGAAGTTCAGCGACGACGCCATCGCCCGCTCGTGCTTCTCGCGCGGGCGGCCGATCGCCCAGTACGCGTCGGACGACAGCCAGCCGTGCACGCGGTCCACGTCGACCCGGGCGGAGTCGGCGGAGAACTCGTATCCCTCGGGGAGGTCAGGTGTATCGCTCATGCGGTGATCCTCACAGGCCCGGCTGCTGGGTGACGAGCGGATTTCGCGCGACCTCGTCGTACGCCGCCCGCAGCCGCCGCACCCCCTCCGCGATCTCCCCGGTGCCGGCGACCGCCGCGAAGCTCAGGCGGAGGTGCGCGGCGGGGGGTTCGGCGCTGAAGTAGGGGCGGCCCGGGGTGACGGCGACGCCCGCGCGGAGGGCCGCCGCGGTCAGCGCGGCCTCTGCCCCGGAGCCGACGGTACCGTCGGGCAGCCGCACCCACAGGTGGTAGCCGCCGGACGGGATGTTCGGCAGGGCGAGGTCGGGCAGATGCCGGGCGAGCGCGCTCGTCATGGCGTCGCGGCGGGTCTTCAGCTCGGCCGACAGCGCCCGCAGATGGCGCGGCCAGGCCGGGGAGCCGACGAGTTCCAGGGCGGCCTCCTGGAGCGGCCGGGGGACGAAGAAGCTGTCCACGACCTGGATGGCGCGCAGCCTTTCCAGCACCGGCCCGTGCGCGGCCAGGGCGCTCACCCGGAAGCTGGGCGAGGTGGCCTTGGTCAGCGAGCCGACGTGGACGACCACGCCGTCCGGGTCGTCGGCGGCAAGCGGCCGGGGCAGCGGGCCCGCGTCGGCGTGCACGAGCCTGCGGACGTAGTCGTCCTCGACGACGAACGCGCCGGCCTCGCGGGCGATGCGCAGCACCTCGGTGCGCCGGGCGGGAGCGAGCACGGCGCCGGTCGGGTTCTGGAACAGCGGCTGGCAGACGAGGACGCGGGCGCGGGTGGCGTGGAAGGCGTCCGCGAGCAGGTCCGGGCGCACCCCGTCGGGGTCGACGGGCACCGGGACGGGCCGCAGTCCGGCCGCGCGGGCGAGGGCCAGCATGCCCGGGTAGGTGGGCGACTCGACCAGCACCGGGGCGCCGGGCGGGGCGAGCGCGCGCAGGGCGGTGGCCAGCGCGGCCTGGCCGCCCGCCGCGATCAGCACCTCGGCCGCGGTGACGGCGCCGCCGATCCCGCGCGCGAACCACTCCCGCAGCTCCGGCAGGCCCTCCAGTGGCGGTCTCCCCCAGGCGCCGGGCCGCCGTCCGGCCCGGGCCAGGGCCGCCGCCATGGCGCGCTCCGGCTGGAGGGAGGGGTGCAGATAGCCGCCGCTCAGTTCCAGGACCCCGGGCGGCGGCGCGGCCAGCGAGACCGTGACGCCCGAGGCGTCCACCGTGCGCGGTACGAGGTCGGCGGCGCCGTCGGCGCTCAGCGCGACCTCCTGCCAGGAGGTGTCCCCGGCGGGGGTCTCGGTGCGGTGCGGCCTGGCCCGGAAGGCGCCCGCACCCGGCCGGGTGACCACCAGGCCCTCGGCGGCGAGCTGGGCGAGCGCCCGGGAGACGGTCACCGGGCTCACCCGGAACCGCTCGACCAGCGCCCGGCTCGACGGGAGCTTTCCACCGGGAGAGTAGCGGTCCAGCTCTCTCCGCAGCTGCTCTGCCAGTTCACCGACGCTGCTACGCTGTTGCATGAGAACACAGAGTAGCGCTACTACCGCGAGTCCGATAGCAGTCAGCGCTCCCCGGGAGTCCCGGGGACTCGGTACCGCCCAGGCCGCCCTCGGCGTGGTCGCCTTCTCGCTGACCTTTCCCTCGACCGCCTGGGGCCTGGAGAGCTTCGGCCCGTGGTCGCTGGTGGCGGTGCGCGGTGTCCTCGCCGCCCTCGTCGCCGGATGCTGTCTGCTCGCTCTGCGCGTGCGGCTTCCGGCCCGGCGGCATCTCGCCGGGCTGGCCGTGGTCGCCGCCGGGGTGGTGCTGGGCTTCCCGATGCTGACCACGCTCGCCCTCCAGACGTCCACCACCGCCCACGCGGCCGTCGTGGTGGGCCTGCTGCCGCTGACCACGGCCGTGTTCTCGGCCCTGCGCACCGGCGCCCGGCCCTCCCGCCGGTTCTGGCTGGCGGCCGTGGCGGGCGCGGCGGCCGTGCTCGCCTTCACCGCCGGTCAGAGCGGCGGCGCGCTCACCACGGCCGACGCCTGTCTGTTCGGGGCGCTGCTGGTGTGCGCGGCCGGGTACACCGAGGGCGGCCGGCTGGCCCGGGTCATGCCGGGCTGGCAGGTCATCGGCTGGGCGCTGGTGCTGTGTCTGCCGCTGACCGTGCCTGCCGCGGCGCTGGCGCTGTCGTACGAGCCGGTGCACCTGAACGTGCACGGCGTCGCGGGCCTGGTGTGGGTGGCGATCGGTTCGCAGTTCCTCGGGCTGCTCGTCTGGTACCGGGGGATGGCGGCCATCGGCATCCCCCGGGCCAGCCAGTTGCAGTTGGCTCAGCCCCTGCTCACACTGGTGTGGTCGGCGGTGCTGCTGGGCGAGCACTTCACGGCGGCGGCTCCCCTGACCGCCGTCGCCGTGCTCGTGTGCATCGTCGTCACTCAGCGGTCGTGAGCGTGAGGAGGGCCTGTAGATGCGCGCATCCAAGGGCGACAAGCTGGTCCAGCACGGCAGGGTGGTGGGCCAGCACGACCACGTCTCCGAAGTCGTAGAAGTGCTCGGGCAGGAGGGCAACCCGCCCTACCGCGTCCGTTTCGAGGACGGGCACGAGGCGATCATGTCCCCCGGACCCGACTGCCAGGTCAAGCACAAGGACGAGCAGCAGCAGTAGTCAGCGCGGTGGTTCCGCCGGCCCCGGGTAGTGGTCGGCGACCACCCGCGCCATCGCCCCGATCGGATCGGCCGCCAGGTCCGCCGCGGCGAAGAACACATGCCCGCGCACCTGCGGGTACCGGGCGGCGAGGGTCAGGTGCCGGGACAGCTCGACCGGGTCGCGCCAGGCCGACGGCTGCCCGGCGGCACCCGCCCGGTACAGGGCCTCGCCGATGTACAGGTGCGTCCTGGTGCCCTTGGCGACCTCCGCCCACCAGGCCACCAGCTGGGCGTAGTCGGCGTCGGTGTACCCGATGTGCCAGTAGAGCTGCGGGACGATGTAGTCGATCCAGTGGTTGCGGACCCAGGCGCGGGTGTCCGCGTACAGATCGTCGTACGTCTCCACGCCCGCCCGGGTGTCGGAGCCGCGGGCGTCGGTGGACGCGTTGCGCCACACCCCGAAGGGGCTGACCCCGAACCGGGTCCCGGGCCGGACCCGCTTGATGTCCGCGGCCATCTCCCGCACCAGTGTGTCGATGTTGTCCCGGCGCCAGGCGGCCCGGCCGGAGAAGGCGCCGCCGTGGCGGTCGTACGCCTCGTCGTCGTCGAAGGTCTGCCCCGCGACCGGATAGGGGTAGAAGTAGTCGTCGAAGTGGACGGCGTCGACCGGGTACCGGGCGACCGCGTCGAGCATCGCCTGCCGCACGAAGGCGCGGACCTGGGGCAGGCCGGGGTTGTAGTAGAGCCGGCCGCCGTACGGCACCACCCAGTCCGGGTGCCTGCGCGCCGGGTGCGAGGCGGCCAGCCGGCCGGGGTCGGTGTGCTGGGCGATCCGGTACGGGTTGAACCAGGCGTGCAGCTCCAGGCCCCGGGCGTGGGCCTCCTCGACGGCCGTGCCGAGCGGGTCCCAGCCCGGGTGCCTGCCCTGGGTGCCGGTGAGGTACTCGGACCAGGGCTCGTACGGCGACGGCCACAGCGCGTCGGCCGTGGGCCGGACCTGGAGGATCACCGTGTTGAGCCGGTCGCGGACCGCCCGGTCGAGGTGGGCGATCAGCTCCTTGCGTTGCGCGCTCGCGCTCAGGCCGGTCCGCGAGGGCCAGTCCCGGTTGACGACGGTCGCGATCCAGACGCCCCGCATCCCGGCGGCCGCGCGCGCGGTGCGGTCGGCGCGGTCCGGGGCCGGGCCGGCCTGGCCCGGTGGCGGGGGGGGGGGGGGGGGGGGGGGGGGGAGAGGGGAGGGGAGGGAGGGGGGGGGGGGGGGGGGGGGGGGGGGGGGGGGGGGGGGGGGGGGGGGGGGTGGGGGGGGGGTGGGTGGGGGGGGAGGGCTGTTCTGCCCCGTTTCGGGTTCTCCCTCCTCCCCCCCCCCCCCCCCCCCCGCCGTCGCCAGCGTGGACAGCGCGGCCAGTGCGAAGGTCCGCCGCGACATGCGCCCCATCGGCACACCCCCATACGCTCCGGATCCGCTCCGTCACGGATCGTTCCGCGCTTCAGGATGCCCCACCCCGGCGATCGATCATCGATACTTGGCGGTAACGTGCACGATCGGAGCAGGCGCCGAACCCGGAGGTCTGCCGAGCGAGCCGGAGAACTCAGCGAAGGGAACGATGTGACCGACATCGAGCGCGTCGGAGTCGTGGGCTGCGGCCAGATGGGCGCGGGCATCGCCGAGGTGTGCGCCCGCGCGGGACTGGACGTGAAGGTCGCCGAGACCACCGGCGAGGCCCTGGAGATCGGCCGTACCCGGCTGTTCCAGTCCCTGGCCAAGGCCGCCGAGCGCGGCAAGATCAGCGAGGAGGAGCGGGACGCCACGCAGGCGCGGCTGAGCTTCACCACCGACCTCGGCGAGTTCGCCGACCGTGACCTGGTGATCGAGGCCGTCGTCGAGAACGAGCAGGTGAAGACCGAGATCTTCCAGGTGCTCGACCAGGTGGTGACCCGGCCGGACGCGATCCTGGCCTCCAACACCTCCTCGATCCCGCTGGTGAAGCTGGCGGTCGCCACCTCCCGCCCGGACCACGTCGTCGGCGTCCACTTCTTCAACCCGGCCCCGGTGCAGAAGCTGGTCGAGCTGATCCCGGCGCTCACCACCTCCGAGGGCACGCTCAGCCGCGCCCAGGTCTTCGCCGAGAAGGTGCTCGGCAAGCACGCCATCCGGGCCCAGGACCGCTCCGGCTTCGTGGTGAACGCGCTGCTCGTGCCGTACCTGCTGTCCGCGATCCGGATGTTCGAGTCGGGCATCGCGAGCCGCGAGGACATCGACAACGGCATGGAGATGGGCTGTGCCCACCCGATGGGCCCGCTGAAGCTGTCCGACCTGATCGGCCTGGACACCATCGTCTCCATCGCCAACTCGATGTACACCGAGTACAAGGAGCCGCTGTACGCCGCTCCCCCGCTGCTCCAGCGCATGGTGGAGGCGGGCCGGCTCGGCCGGAAGACCGGCTCCGGCTTCTACACCTACGGCTGATTACGAAGAGCGACGCCTACGGGCCCGGCACCGGAGTTCGGTGCCGGGCCCATCTGTTTCACACACCGTGTGCGCGCCGGGCACGCATATGCCCTGCGCACACGCTCCCCACGCGCCCACCAGGAGAGTTGACTCTGCATGCGCATGCAAGGGATGCGGAACCACCCATTTCGACTACCGAAAGGAGCGGACCCGTGACCGTCGATCCGGAGCATCCCGTGGTCCATGGAGAACTCGCAGAGTTACGACGCCGCCTCGACGTGGCCTACGCCCGTGTCGAGGGAGGACTGGCGCTGCTGCGTCACCGTACCGAGGAGACCGCCAAGGAGCTGGACGAGCTGAACACCCGGATGGCCTCGCTGGAACACGCACGCTGGCCGCTGCCCTCGCTCGCCGCGCTGACCGCGCTCGGTGCGCTCGTGGTGACGATCTGGCAGGCGCTGGCGGCCCACTGACCGCCGGCTCTCTAGCCTTCGGCGAGCCTGAGGTGGTGCAGCAGGAGTAACGCGGCCGCCATGTTGGCGGCCGGGACCTCCCCACGGGCGATCAGGTCGGGGACGAGTTTGAGGGGAACCCATTCCCGCCGGTCCGACTCGAAGTCGTCCACGGGGTGCCCGACGTACTCGCCCCGGTCGGACCAGTAGACGTGGTGCCGGGCGTCGGTGAGGCCGTTGGACGGCTCCACGCTCATCAGGTGGTGCAGGCGCCCCGGCCGCCAGCCGGTCTCCTCCTCCAGCTCCCTGGCCGCCGCACTCGCGATGTCCTCGCCGTCCTCGACGACGCCCGCGGCCAGCTCCCAGCCCCAGCTGTCGGTGATGAAGCGGTGCCGCCACAGCAGCAGCACCTCGTTCGCCTCGTTGACCACCGTGGCAACGGCCACGGGCCGCAGCCGGATCAGGAAGTGGTCGAGGTGCCGGCCGTCCGGCAGCTCGACATCCGCGAGATTGACGCTGAACCAGCGGTTTTCATACACAGTTTGTTCGCTCTGTTTCGTCCACTGCACGGTTCTGCCACCTTCCGCCGAGTAAGTGGCAATATCGCAGCAGGGACGGTGCACCTACAGTGGGCCTACAGCGGTACGCGCAGTGCCCCGTCGATGAGTTCGGCGGCTTCGGCGGTGCCGGCCGAGCCGCAGCGCACCAGATGCTCGCGTACCGCGCGCAGTCTGTCGCGCAGCCGCTGGGACTCCATTCCCCGTGCCTGCTCCGCCATCTGCACGGCGGTGACCACGGCCTTGTCGGCGTTGCCCTGGCGCAGTTCGATGGTGCTGAGCATGGCCAGCCGGTGCACCCGCCCGCGGTCGTGGGCCGGGTTGTCGACGGCCGCCGCCGCGTGCTCCCGGGCGGCGGCGAGTTCCCCGAGGCTCAGCAGCGCCTCGGCCACCTGCACATTGACCAGCCCCGGCTGCACGTACCCGGTCTCGTCGGGCTCGTAGCCCCGCCGGATGCGCTCGGCCGCCGTCTCCGCCCGCCGGATGCACGACAGCGCGCTGCCGCTGTCCCCGAGGTGCGCGTACGCCTTGGCCTGCATCGCGTACAGGTCGGAGGCGAGCGCCGGGGTGATGTGCCGGCCGGCGGCGCGCAGCGCGGCCTCGGCGAAGGCGACGGCCTGCCGGTACTCCCGCATGAACAGCGACTGGTTGACCAGCAGCGCGATGACGTACGCTCCGAGTCCCCGGTCCCCGCTGGCCTTTGCCAGCCGCAGCGCCTGGTGGAAGTAGCGCTGGGCGAGCCCGTGCGCGTCGGAGTCGTAGGCGCAGATGCCCGCGATCGCCACCAACCCGCCCGTCGCGCGGTGCAGTTGACGGCCGGTGGCGTCGGTGTAGCTGCCGCGCAGCAGCGGGGCGGCCTCGGCGTTGAGGAACCCGACGATCCGCGTCCGGGTCGCGACACCGCCCGCCTTCCGGTACATCTGCTCGTAGTGCGTCCGGGCGGCGCGCAGCATCTCGATGTCGGCCGTGGTGACCCGGTGGCGGCCGCCCCGGGAGACGTCGACGTCCTCGGGCGGGTTCTCCCACTCCCACACCGGCATCACGGCCGGGGTCCCGGTGACGGCCGGGGCGCCCAGCACATGGGGCCGCTGCTGTTCGTCCGAGCGCCACAGGGCGGTGGCCCGCTCCACGAAGCCGCCCAGCGAACCGGCGTGCGGGGTGCTGGGCTCGCCGGGCACGCCGAGCCCGATGTCGTCGAGCGTGACGGGCCGTTGCAGCCGTGCCGCGAGCACCTCGCAGATCAGGTCCGGCACCTGGCCGCGGGGCCGCTGGCCCTTCAACCAGCGTGCCACGGCGGTGTGTTCGTACCGCAGCGCGAGACCGCGGGCACGGCCCGCCTGGTTGACGTGGGCGGCGAGGCCGGCGTGCGAGATCCCCGCCTCGTCCAGGATGGCGTCGAGCAGAGTGTTGGGCTGCATGGGATGCCCCCCGAGTGACCTGGTGCGGTCAGCGTAGTGGTTCCGCGTTCACACGGGGTGTGAACGGAGTGCCCGTATCCGTGGCGTACGCGCGCTGTTGCGGAGCGTGTCGATCCGGTTGACTGAGATGCCTCGCAAGAGGCCGGCCGAGCCGCCGGCTCCCCCTCGAACGACGGCGGCTCGGCCGGGGCCACGGGTGCGGCTAGCGGTGCGTTGTCGGCTGCGGGTGCGTTGTGGCCGGTCGCGCCCGTGCGGCGGAGCCGCCGATGTCACCGCCCCGCGCCCCTGGGCAGGACGGTTTGCTCCTTGTCCGACCGTTCCGCAGGACCAGGACCGCCACGTCGTCCGTCGGTCTGCCGGCCGTGTGGTGCAGGAGGGCCCTGAAGACTGTGCGCAGCACCGTCTGCGGCGACACGGACTGGTCGCCTACGGCGGCGCGCAACGCCGCTGGCAGTGAGAAGAACCGGCCGTGAGCGTCCCGTGCGTCCTCCGCCCCGTCCGTGAAGAGGACCAGCGACTCCTCCGGACGCAGTCGGCCGCAGGACAGCACCTCCAGCTCCGTCGGCAGGGGAAACGGTCCCAGCGGCGGAAGGGGGTCCTCGCAGGTCAGCTGCTCGACCCTCGGACCCCTCACCACGTACGGCCACGGATGGCCGCAGTTGAGGAGGCGCAGTTCGCCGTCCCTGCCGATCTCCAGGAGGAGAACGGTGACGAACTCCTCGGCGACCGGGTGGTCGAGGTCGACGGGGCCGTGCGCGGGATGTTCGGCGCGGGCGCGTTCGCGCAGGTGGCGGGCGAGGGCGCGGTCCAGTCTGCGCAGGACCCGGCCGAGTTCGGGCTCGTCGTGGGCGGCCTCGCGGAAGCTGCCGAGGAGGGCGGCGACGGTGCCGAGGGCGGCCAGACCGTGCCCCCGTACGTCGCCCATCACCACCCGGACCCCGTGTTCGGTGGCGACGGCCTCGTACAGATCGCCGCCGACGCTCGCACCCCGGTCGGCGGAGAGCCGGGCGGCGGCGACGTCGATGCCGTCCAGTCGTGGCGGCAGCGGACGCAGGACGACGTTCTGCGCGGCGTTCGCCGCCCGCCGGGCGAGCCGCAGCTCCCGCAGCAGGGAGCGGCGGACATGGACTATGAGGCCGGTGCCGACGGCGACGAACACGGCACTGGTGACGATGCGGGCCCCGAGCCCGTTCTGCTGGGCGAGCGGGCAGCCGAACTTGTAGCCGACCGCGACGGCTCCCCAGACCGTGGGCAGTACGGCTGCCCGCCCGGTGGGTGCCCGTGCCTTGATGCGGATCATGCCTCTGGTCCCCCATATGGGCCCTGACAGAGGAATCGGACCGACCCCGAAAGGCCGGTCCGATTCTGTCGACGGCATGACCCGGGCGGGGAGGATCACCCTCACTTCCCACCCGAATGAGTGAGAGACCCGGAGTCAACATGCATTTATGCAGGCGACAGGGGGTCAGGCGCCCCTGAGGGGCCGCGGGGAACCGCGCGACCGGCCGCCGAAGACCCGCGGCCGGCCACGCACAGGAACCCCAACGGCGACTAGCCCCTCAGCACCGCACCCGTGCGCTCGCCCGCGAGGGCGACCGCCGCGTCCCGCGCGGCCGAGGCCTCGTCCACGGTCAGCGTGCGATCGGCGGCCCGGAACCGGAGCGCGTAGGCGAGCGACTTCCGGCCCTCCCCCAACTGCTCGGCGTTCTCGTACACGTCGAACAGCCGGATGGACTCCAGCAGTTCGCCCGCACCCTCACGCAGCGCCGCCTCGACCTCCACGGCAGGCACCGGCTTGTCGACGACGAGGGCGACATCCTGCGTGGCGACCGGGAACGTGGAGATGCCCGGTGCCTGCGGGACACCGTCGCCCACCGCCTCCACGGCGTCCAGGTTCAGCTCCATCGCGCACGTGCGCTCGGGCAGACCCAGGGCCTTGAGGACCCGCGGGTGCAGTTCTCCCGCGTGGCCCACGACCTGCTCCGTGCCGTCGGCGACGACCACCAGCTCGGCGCACCGGCCGGGGTGCCACGGACCGTACTGGCCCTTGCGGACGATCAGTTCGGCACCGGCTTCCCGGGCGACCGCACGCCCCGCCTCGACCGCGTCGGCCCAGTCGGCCGGGCGGCCCCTGCCCCACCAGCCCGCCTGCTCCCGGGCACCGGCGAGGACGACGGCCACGTGCCGGGGCTGCTCGGGCAGCGCGGCGTTCAGCGCGGCGATCTCCTCGTCGGTGGGACGCCGGTCGACGGGCAGATGCGTGGCGGCCCGCTGCTCCTCGCGCGGCAGGAAGACCAGCCCGGTCTCGAACAGGGCGAGGTCGTGCGAGCCCCGGCCGTCGTTGCGCCGCAGGGCGCCGAGGAGGCCCGGCAGCAGCGTCGTACGCAGCGCGGGCTCCTCGTCGTTGAGCGGGTTGACCAGCTTCACGACGCGGCGGGCCGGGTCGTCGGCCTCCAGGCCGAGCTGGTCGAAGACCTGCTCGCTGACGAACGGGTAGTTCGGCGCCTCGACGTAGCCCGCGCCGGCCAGCGCCCGGCCGACCCGGCGGTGCAGCCGCTGGCGGTGGGTCAGGCCGCGGCCCGAGGGCAGCTTGGGCAACGTGGAGGGCAGGTTCTCGTAGCCCTCCAGGCGGATGACCTCTTCGGCCAGGTCGTTCGGGTCGACCAGGTCGGGGCGCCAGGACGGGACGGTGACGAGCAGCTCGTCCTGCCCGTACACGTCGCAGCCGACCTGCTGGAGACGGCGTACGACCGTCTCCCGGCCGTAGTCGACGCCCGCGACCGTGTCGGGGTGGCCGGCCGGGAGGGTGATGGTGTGCGGGGCCGAGGGCGCGATGATCTCGGTGACGCCGGCCTCCGCCGTGCCGCCCGCGAGGAGGACCAGCAGGTCCACCGTGCGCTGCGCGGCGGCAGCGGCGGCCTGCGGGTCGACGCCCCGCTCGAAGCGGCGGGACGCCTCGGACAGCAGCTTGTGGCGGCGGGCGGTACGGGCGACGGAGACGGCGTCGAAGTGGGCGGCCTCGATGACGACGTCGGTCGTGCCGTTGACACCGTCCTCGGTGACCTCGTGGTCGGCGATCTCGGTGTTGGCGCCGCCCATCACGCCGGCGAGGCCGATGGGGCCGCGCTCGTCGGTGATGACCAGGTCCTCGGCGTGCAGCTTGCGCTCGACGCCGTCGAGGGTGACGAGCTTCTCGCCCTCCTGCGCGCGGCGCACGCCGATCGTGCCCTGGACCAGGGACCGGTCGTAGGCGTGCAGCGGCTGGCCCAGCTCCATCATCACGTAGTTCGTGACGTCGACGGCGAGCGAGATCGGGCGCATGCCGACCTTCTGGAGCCGGCGCTGGAGCCAGATCGGGGAGCGCGCCTCGGGGCGCAGGCCGGTGACCGTGCGCGCGGTGAAGCGGTCGCAGCCGAACGGGTCGGAGACCTGGACCGGGTAGCCGTAGGCGTTCGGCGCGGGGACGTCGATCAGGGCCGGGTCGCGCAGCGGCAGGCCGTAGGCGATGGCGGTCTCGCGGGCGACACCGCGGATGGACAGGCAGTCGCCGCGGTTGGCGGTGACGGCGATGTCCAGGACCTCGTCGACCAGCTCCAGCAGCTCGATGGCGTCCTTGCCGACCTCGGTCTCCGGCGGCAGCACGATGATGCCGTGGGTGCCGTCGTCGCCCATGCCCAGCTCGTCGCTGGAGCAGATCATGCCGTGGGACGTCCTGCCGTAGGTCTTGCGGGCCGAGATCGAGAAGCCGCCGGGCAGCGTGGCGCCGGGCAGGACCACGACGACCTTGTCGCCGACGGAGAAGTTGCGGGCGCCGCAGACGATCTCCTGGGGCTCACCGGTGCCGTTGGCCTGGCCGACGTCGACGGTGCAGAAGCGGATCGGCTTCTTGAAGCCCTCCAGCTCCTCGATGGTCAGCACCTGTCCGACGACCAGGGGGCCCTTGAGGTCGGCGCCGAGCTGCTCGACCCTCTCGACCTCCAGGCCGGCCGAAATGAGCTTGGCCTGGACGTCGCGCCCGGTCTGAGTCGCCGGCAGGTCGACGTACTCCCGCAGCCAAGAAAGCGGGACCCGCATCAGATCTCCATCCCGAACGGCCGGGTGAACCGGACGTCACCCTCGACCATGTCTCGCATGTCTTCGACGTTGTGGCGGAACATCAGCATCCGCTCGATGCCGAACCCGAAGGCGAAGCCGCTGTACTTCTCCGGGTCGACGCCGCAGGCGGTGAGCACCCGCGGGTTGACCATGCCGCAGCCGCCCAGCTCGATCCAGCCCTCGCTGGAGCAGGTGCGGCAGGGCCGGTCGGGGTTGCCGACGGACTCGCCCTTGCAGACGTAGCAGAGCATGTCCATCTCGGCGCTCGGCTCGGTGAAGGGGAAGAAGTTCGGCCGCAGCCGGGTCTTCATGCCCTCGCCGAACAGCGACTGGACCATGTGGTCCAGGGTGCCCTTGAGGTCGGCCATGGTCAGGCCCTCGTCCACCGCGAGCAGCTCCACCTGGTGGAAGACGGGCGTGTGCGTGGCGTCCAGCTCGTCCGTGCGGTACACGCGGCCCGGGCAGATCACGTAGACCGGCAGCTCACGGTCGAGCAGCGAGCGGATCTGCACCGGCGAGGTGTGGGTGCGCAGCACGACACCGGACTCGGCGCCGCCGTCAGGCGCCCGCACGAAGAAGGTGTCGGCCTCGCCGCGGGCCGGGTGGTCCGGGCCGATGTTGAGGGCGTCGAAGTTGAACCACTCCGCCTCGACCTGCGGACCCTCGGCGACCTCGTAGCCCATGGCCACGAAGATGTCCTCGATGCGGTCCGAGAGCGTGGTCAGGGGGTGGCGGGCGCCCGACGGGACGCGGTCGTACGGCAGCGTGACGTCGACGTCCTCCTCGACCAGCACGCGGGCGTCCCGCTCGGCCTCCAGCTCGGTCTGGCGAGCGGCGAGGGCCTTGTTGACGGCGCCACGGGCCATGCCGACGCGCTTGCCGGCCTCCGCCTTGGCGTGCGGGGGCAGGGCGCCGATCTCGCGGTTGGCGAGGGCCAGCGGGGAGGCGGGGCCGGTGTGGGCGACCTTGGCCTCGTGGAGCGCGTCGAGGGAGTCCGCGGCGGCGAAGGCGGCGAGCGCCTCGTCCCGCATGCGCTCGATCTCTTCCGGTTTCAACGCCTCGACCTCGACAGGGTCGTACGACTTATTGGGTGCCGACATCTCTTCCCGTGCTTCCGATTCGCTGGCGGATGGTCCCCGTGACCGACTTTGCGTACTGCGCTGGCCGTGTGAAGGACACAAAGGTGCCAAAGGCCGAGTCTAACGGGGCGGAGGTGTGCGAAGAGCCCGTGGGGCGCTAGGCGAGATACGCCGGGGCCGCCACGGGCAAGGTAAATCGGAACTCGGCGCCGCCGCTCGCGGCCCGGCCGACCGTGATCGTGCCGCCGTGGGCCTCCACGATGCCCTTGACGATGTACAGCCCGAGGCCCGTGCCGCCGCGCTTGCTGCCCCGCCAGAAACGGGTGAAGACGCGGTTCATGGACTCCTCCGGGATGCCGGGCCCCTCGTCGCTCACCGTGACCGACGTGCCGGTTTCCTCGCCCTCGCGCGGGGACGGCGTGGGCGTGACGTCAATGGTGACGGTTCCCTCGCCGTGCCGCACGGCATTTTCGATGAGGTTGCTGAGCACCTGGTCGATCTTGTCGGGGTCGGCCCACAGGGCGGGCAGCGGCTGTTCGATGCGGAGCAGGAAGCGGTCGGCGGGCTGGCCCGCGGCGACGTAGGCCTGGATGTGCCGGGAGACGGCGGCGCCGATGTCGACGGGCTGGCGGCGCACCTCCAGGCGCCCGGAGTCGATCCGGGAGATGTCCAGCAGCTCGGCGATGAGGCGGGTGACGCGGTCGGCGTCGGCGTCGACGGTCTCCAGCATGAGCCGCTTCTGGTCGTCGGTGAAGCGTTCCCACTTGGCGAGCAGGGTGGCGGTGAAGCCCTTCACGGAGGTCAGCGGGGAGCGCAGCTCGTGGGCGACGGTGGCGATCAGCTCGGCGTGGCTGCGCTCGGTGCGGCGGCGGGCCTCGGTGTCCCGCAGGGAGACGACCACGCTCCGCACCGGCCCCAGCGGCTCTTCGCGCACATAGCGGGCGGAGACGAGGACCTCCCGGCCGCCGGGCAGCAGCAGGTTGCGCTCCGGCTGCCGGACCCGGATGGCGAGCCCGCCGTAGGGGTCGGTGAGCTGCCACCAGCGGCGCCCCTCCAGATCCTCCAGGGGCAGCGCCTTCTCCAGGGACTGCCCGAGGGCATCGGCCGGCCGTACCGCGGTGATCCGCGCGGCGGCGGCGTTGAAGCAGGTCACGCGGCCGTGCTCGTCGGCGACGACGAGGCCGTCGGGCAACTGGTCGGGATCGACGCCGGAGCCGGCGCACCGGGGCGCGGGCGCGCGTCGCGCGTCCCGTCCCTCCGGCGCGGTGCTCGTGCCGGCCACACTCATCCCCGTACCCCACCTCTCAGACGGCGCAGGGCCCCGCGCTGGTCACCCTACTAGCTCTCGGTGACGGAGCGGCACCCTCCGGAGGCGCGCTGTGCACGGGCCGACGCGTAGAGACATACGGCGGCGGCGGTGGCGAGGTTCAGGCTCTCGGCCTTCCCGTGGATGGGGACGCGTACGACGGCGTCAGCGAGGGCGCGGGTCTCCTCGGGCAGCCCCCAGGCCTCGTTCCCGAACACCCAGGCGGTGGGCCCGCCCATGGTGCCCTTGTCCAGCTCCTCGTCCAGGTCACGGTCGCCGGCCCCGTCGGCGGCGAGGATCCGCACCCCGGCCTCCTTCAGTCCGGCCACGGCCCGCTCGACGGGGACGCCGACGGCGACGGGCAAATGGAAGTGCGAGCCGACGGAGGCCCGGACCGCCTTGGGGTTGTACAGGTCCACGGAGGCGTCGGTGAGCACCACGGCCTCGGCACCGGCGGCGTCGGCGCAGCGCAGCACGGTGCCGGCGTTGCCGGGGTCCCGCACATGGGCGAGGACGGCGACGAGCTTGGGCCGGGCGGCGAGGATGTCCTCGAACGGGGTGTCCAGGAACCGGCAGACGCCGACCAGGCCCTGCGGGGTGACGGTGGTGGAGATGTCGGCGACGACCTCTTCGGAGGCGAGGTGGACGCGGGCACCGACGTCGCGGGCGGCGCCGACGATGTCGGCGTACCGCTCCGCGGCCTCGACGGTCGCGAACAGCTCGACGAGGGTCGCCTGCCCCCCGGCCCGGTGCCCGGCGGCCTCCCTGACGGCCTGCGGTCCCTCCGCGAGAAACAGCCGGTCCTTCCCCCGGAAGTTCCGCTTGGCCAGCCGCCGGGCGGCGCTCACGCGGGCGGACCGGGGGGAGATCAGCTCGGGGCTGACGGGGGCCATGCTCTTCTTCGCTTTCAGGAGAGTCTTCTTGTCTCGGCACCAGTGGGTGCGGCGCCCCGAAGGGGCGCGGGGGACTGCGCGATCAGCCACGACGCACCGCAGCCGAAAACGGGCGCGAAGTCCCCCAACAACAGGACCCGCAAGCCATACAGCCTGCGGGTCCTACAGTGAGTGTCGGCCTAGAGCCGGCGCGGCGTCACGCGGCCTTGGGGGCGTTCACGTCCGACGGCAGCGCCTTCTGCGCGACCTCGACGAGCGCCGCGAAGGCGTTCGCGTCGTTCACGGCCAGCTCGGCCAGGATCTTGCGGTCGACCTCGACGTTCGCGGCCTTCAGACCCTGGATGAAGCGGTTGTAGGTGATGCCGTTGGCGCGGGCAGCGGCGTTGATGCGCTGGATCCACAGCTGACGGAAGTCGCCCTTGCGCTTCTTGCGGTCGTTGTAGTTGTAGACCAGCGAGTGGGTGACCTGCTCCTTGGCCTTGCGGTACAGGCGTGAACGCTGACCGCGGTAGCCGGAGGCCTGCTCGAGGATCGCCCGGCGCTTCTTGTGGGCGTTGACTGCCCGCTTGACGCGTGCCACTTGTTAACTCCTTGTAGCGGGGTCGTGGTGGTACTCACACGACCCGGAATCGATTCGGTCCCGGTCCCGACGCACGGCGCTCAAGGCGCCGCCGCGTCACTTGCCGAGAAGCTTCTTGATCTTCGCGGCGTCGCCCGGGGCCATCTCGGCGTTGCCGGTGAGGCGACGCGTGACGCGGGACGACTTGTGCTCGAGCAGGTGGCGCTTGCCGGCGCGCTCACGGAGCACCTTGCCGGAGCCGGTGACCTTGAAGCGCTTGCTGGCACCGCTGTGCGACTTGTTCTTCGGCATAGCGCCGTTATCTCCTCGTCGGTGGCGCTCCGGTGCCCGGTCGTGAAACCGGGCACGGTGGAGCGTCGCTCTCTTCTTTCGGTTACATCCTCGGGGACGTACGGGGACGTACATCCCCCGGGATCACGCCTCGGCAGGCTCCTCGGACGGCGCCTCAGCCTCGGCAGGGTTCTGCGACTTACCGGGGTTCGCCTTCGCTTCGGCCTTGCGGGCCTCCTGCGCCTGGCGGGCCTCGGCCATCGCCTCGGTCTTCTTCTTGTGCGGACCGAGGACCATGATCATGTTTCGGCCGTCCTGCTTCGGGTTCGACTCCACGAAACCGAGGTCCTGGACGTCCTCCGCGAGCCGCTGAAGCAGTCGATAGCCCAGCTCGGGGCGGGACTGCTCGCGACCACGGAACATGATCGTGATCTTGACCTTGTCGCCCTGCTTGAGGAACCGGACGACGTGACCCTTCTTGGTGTCATAGTCGTGCGGGTCGATCTTCGGCCGGAGCTTCATCTCCTTGATGACCGTGTGCGCCTGGTTCTTGCGCGCCTCACGGGCCTTCATGGCCGACTCGTACTTGAACTTCCCGTAGTCCATGAGCTTGCACACGGGCGGACGGGCGTTCGCCGCGACCTCGACCAGGTCCAGGTCGTACTCCTGCGCAAGCTCCAGTGCCTTCGCGAGCGGCACGATGCCGACCTGCTCGCCACTGGGACCGACAAGTCGCACCTCGGGAACGCGAATCCGGTCGTTGATGCGGGGCTCGGCGCTGATGGATCCTCCTCGGTAGCACCACACGGCGGTCTGGCGGACAGCCGCGTAACGTCTCTTTTCGTTAGACCTAACCGCGCCGAAGCACAAAAAATGCCCCGGACGATCACAGGCGGGGCTCCAAGCACAACCGGAGCACCGCCGCGATGCCGCGGGGCGCGCTTTCGGGCGACTCCATCGTCCGTACGGAACGATGGTGGCCGCCTGACCGGATGACCCGCCGTCCCGGAGGGCGGTCAGGTGGGAGATCGGAGCCTCCACTTGTGGGCCGGACACATTCATGTCCAGCCGGTCGTCCTCCAGATTAGCAGGATCGCTTGACAAGGGCGAATTGAGGGGCGCCGGGTGCGACCACCTATGGTGTGGGGCATGAGTGACACCCCTGCTGAGTCCTCCGAGGCTCCCGACTTCGAGGCGATGACCCGGGACATCGCCGAGGTCCCCGCCGTCGAGGTGATCGTGACGGTCGCCGTCAACCTGATGAGCGCCGCCGCCGTGAAGCTCGGACTGAGCGAGGAGGGCGAGAAGTACAAGGACCTGGACGAGGCCCGCAAGCTGATCACCGCCCTCGCCGGTCTGCTGGACGCGGGCGCGACCGAGATCAGCTCCTTCCACGCGGCCCCGCTGCGCGACGGCCTGAAGTCGCTCCAGCTGGCGTTCCGCGAGGCGTCGATCGTCCCGGACGAGCCGGGGCAGGGGCCGGGCGAGAAGTACACCGGCCCCCTCTACAGCTGACCTGTTCCTTCAGCTGACCTGTTCCTTCGTGTACAGGGGCTCGCCCGGAGGCGTGGTCCCGGCCGGCAGCAGTGCCAGGTCGAGGCCGCGCACCAGGCGGGCCCGCAGTGTTTCGTCGGCCGCGAGCCGCTCGGCGACCGCGCGGGCGGCCTCGGCGGGCGGCGCGGCCGGGTCCAGCACGAGGGCGAGGGTGCCGTCGGCCTGCCCGGGGCCGAGGTGGGCGCGCTGCACGGCGGGCTCCGCCGCCACCGCCGCACGGACGGCCCCCACCACGGCGGGGTCGGCGAGCGGGTCGATGCTGGTGCGGCCCTCGGCGAGGGCGAGCAGCGCCGGGCCGGTCAGCTCGAACGGCACCGGTCCGGCGAGGTCGAGCACGACCGTGTCGGCCTTCTCGTGCGCGGCGGCCTGGAGCGCCTGGTGCAGGGGGACGGCGACCGGGCGGGCCGCGGGGTCCCAGCGGGCGAGGGAGTCGATGGAGGTGAAGGCGGGCAGCGCGGTCCGGCCGCCGGCCTTCAGCGTGGGTACGGCCATGTCGCTGGTCTTCTCGCGGCGCAGCCCGTTCTCGTCCTCTTCCACCTCGCCGAGCACGGCGACGACCGGGACCAGCAGACGGGCGCCCCTGAGCGCCTCCAGGACGGGCCCGAGGGCGCTGCGGTCGTCGGCCCAGGCGGCGAGCGCGGCGCTCAGCCGGGGGTCGGCGGAGCCGTCGTCGTCGGAGAAGCCGGGGTCGGGAATGTTCTTGTTCGCCACGGTCCCCGACCCTATAGGGGGGAAGCTGCTGGGCCTGTACGGGGCCGGAAACCCCGGCGTCACCGCCTTCACAGGAATCTCAGCTTTCCCTGACCCGGCTCTAACGCCCGTCCAACGCGGCGCACAGTCGGCGCCCCGAGCATCGCGGGCATGGAGTCCTCCAGAGCCCGCCGTCGCCGCCGCGCGCGCCCGCCCCGGCGCCGCACGCTCCTGTGCGCCGCGCTCGCCGTCGTCGCCGTGGGCGGGGTCACGGCCGGCGGCGCGGTGTTTGTGAAGGGCCGGACGCGCTCCGGGGCCGTGGCCGTGTCGTCGGCGGCGCCCTCGGTCACCGCCTCGGCCGGGGCGGGAGAGGAGGCATCCGTGACGGAGCCCGCGACGGTGGACCGGAAAGCGGCTCTGAGCGCGGCGATGGCGACGGTCGAGGTGCCGCCGGGCGCACGGGTGTCGGCGGCGGTGCTGGCGCCGGAGTCCGGACAGAGCGCCGTGTACGGCGACGCGGCCTTCGACACGGCGAGCGTCGTCAAGGTCGACATCCTGGCCGCGCTGCTGCTCCAGGTGCAGGACACGGGCCGGCGGCTGACGGCTCAGGAGCGGGCGTACGCCACGAAGATGATCGAGAACAGCGACAACGCGTCCGCGACGGCACTGTGGCACACGATCGGGCGGGCGGCCGGGCTGGACGCGGCGAACGAGCGCTTCGGGCTGACGGAGACCTCCGGCGGGGACGGTGAGCTGTGGGGGCTGACCCAGACCACCGCGGCGGACCAACTGCTCCTGCTCCAGCAGGTGTTCGGACAGGAATCGAAGCTGAGCGCGGCCTCGCGGACGTATCTCCAGGGGCTGATGAAGTCCGTCGAGTCCGATCAGCAGTGGGGGGTGTCGGCCGCCGCCGAGGGCAACTCCTGGGCGCTGAAGAACGGATGGCTGGCGCGCAGCACGACGGGGCTGTGGGACGTCAACAGCATCGGCCGGGTGACGGTGGACGGGACCGACTATCTGGTGGCGGTGCTGTCGAACGGCACGGCGAGCCAGGCACAGGGCATCTCCCTGGTGGAGGCGGCGGCGAAGGCGGCGGTGTCGGCGTTCGGCCACGCTGATCCGACGGGGCCGCAAGTGCCTTAGGCTGCGGGGGACTTGACGATGACCAGGCCGGAGCATGGGGTCCTCTTCGCCGATGTCCCGGGTCCGGCCACGGAAGGAGTGCTGTGCCTCCCGTACGCCTCACTCGCCGTTCCCTCATGGCCGGTGGCCTCGGAGCCGTCGCCGCCGCCGTTCCGCTGCCGACGGCCGCGCAGGCCGCGACGGCGACCGCTCTCCGGCTGGCCGGGCCGACCGGGCCAGCGCCGGTGGGCGCGGTGGAACTGCACCTGGTCGACGGGGCGCGGACCGATCCGTGGTCGGGACGGCCGCGTGAGCTGATGGCGACGGTCACCTATCCGGCCGTGGACGTCCGGGACCGCCCGCTGCTGCCGTGGCTGCCGCCGGGTGCCGAACGGGCGCTGAAGGCAGCGTACGGCGGTCTGCTGGACGCCTACGTGCTCCCGTCGACGCACGGCGTCGACCGCGCTCCGGCCCGGCCGGGCCGCCGGCCGGTGCTCCTGTACTCCCCGGGCGCGGCCGAGGACCGCACGTTCAACACCCTGGTGGTCGAGGAACTGGTGTCGTGGGGCTATGCCGTGGTCACGGTCGACCACCCCTACGACTCGGGCGAGGTGGAGTTCCCCGACGGCCGTGTGGTGCTCTCCCGTGGCGCCGAGGGCGAGGACGCCGTCGCCGCCGCGGTCGCGGTGCGCGCCGCCGACCTGCGGTTCGTGCTCGACTCCCTGGCCGTCCTGGACCGGGGCGGCAACCCGGACGCCGAGCGGCGCCGGCTCCCGCGCGGGCTGCGCGGCGCCCTGGACCTCACCCGCGTGGGGGTCTTCGGCCACTCCCGGGGCGGTGCCGCGGCGGCGGCCGTCATGGACCTGGACGAGCGGGTGCGGGCCGGTGCCGACCTGGACGGCACGGTGTCCGGGCCGGTGGTCGGGCGCGGCCTGGACCGGCCGTTCCTGCTGATGGACACGGCGGTGCACGACGGCCTGAACAAGGACCCGCACTGGCCCGAGTTCTGGCGGAACCTGCGCGGCTGGCGCCGCTGTCTGCGGCTCGCGGACGCCGGGCACCACTCCTTCACCGACCTCGTCGCCCTCGCCCCGCAGCTCCCGCCCGGGCTGCCGTTGCAGGTCGGCACGATCCCCGCCGACCGGGCGGTGGCGGCCGTACGGGCCACGGTGCGGGCCTTCTTCGACCTCCAGCTGCGCGGTCGTCCCGACACCGGGCGGCTGCTGTGGGGGGCCGCGCCGCGCTACCCGGAGATCGGGTACATCGCCGGATAGCGGCTCAGGCCGAGTATCTGCGGCTCCGCCACAGAATCACCCCGGCCACCAGCAGGACTCCGCCCGCGCCGCCCGCGAGCGGGGCCGCCCAGTCGGAGGGGCCGCTGGTCGCCCTGGGGGTGTCCGGGCCGGCGCCGAAGTACTTCTCGCCGTACGACGCGGCCTTCAGGCCCCGGGGTTCGACGCGGGCGGCCGCCTTCAGGGCCGCCGCCGGGTCGATCATGCCGAAGCCCCGGGAGTCGTCCCGGCCGCCGACCGGGGCGTCCCGCGCGGTGTCCTCCAGAAGCTGCTTGATCTGGGCCGGGGCCAGGCCGGGGTGGGCGGCCTTGATCAGGGCCGCCGCGCCGGAGACGAAGGCCGAGGCCGCGCTCGTGCCCCAGCCCGCGTAGTACTTGTGGTCGGGGTCGGCGATGACGACGTCGACGCCGGGCGCGCTGACGGCGGCGTACCAGCGGCGGGTGGAGAAGGCGGCGCGGGTGCCGTACTTGTCGACGGCGGTGGCGGCGATGACGCCCGGGTAGGCGGCCGGGTAGGAGACGTGGTCGCCCTTGTCGCCGCCGTTGCCCGCGGAGGCGACGACGACCACGCCCTTCTTCAGGGCGTACTGCACCGCCTCGTCCTCGCCGGGTTCGGGATGGGCCGAGTTCGAGTCGTCGCCGAGGGAGAGGTTGATGACGTCTGCGCCGTGGTCGGCGGCCCAGCGGATGCCGTCGGCGAGGGCGCTGCCGCGGGTGGTACGGGCCTTGGCGCGGGCCGGGTCGCCGTCCTCCAGGATCACCCGGACGGGCAGGATCTTCGCCTCGGGGGCGACGCCCATGACGCCGTCGGTGTCGCCGGGTCCGTGGCCGTGCCCGGCGATGATGCCGGCCATGGCGGTGCCGTGCCGGGCCCAGGTGCGGTCGCCGGGTCCGGAACCGAAGCCGATCATGTCCTTGGCGGGCAGGACGTTGCCGGCGAGGTCCGGATGGTCGGCCTCGACGCCGGTGTCCAGGACGGCGACGGTGACGCCCCGGCCCTTGGTGGTCCGCCAGGCCTCGTCCAGGTGGAGGGCGGTCAGGCCCCACTGCTGGGCGCGGATGCCGTCGGCATGGGCGGCGGTGGACGGCAGCAGGGCGAGGGGGCCGGCGAGCAGCAGGCTCACCACCGCCTTGGCGGCGTGCTTCATGAAGGCTTCTCCGTGGCCGTGCCGACGGTCTTGCGCAGGCGCCGTTCGATGCGGTCGGCCAGGCCCTGGGCCTCGTTGCCGAGGCCGGCCTGGGCCGGTGCCGTGGTGGCGCCGGAGCGGACGGCGTCCGCGGCGGGCTGGGGCGTGTCGACGGTACGGCCGTCGGCCCAGCCGGAGACGGCGTAGGCGACGACGGGGGCGTCGGTGAGGACGGAGATGGTCCACGAGGCCCGCTGCCGGTCGCCGAATCCGGCGGCGGCCGTGCCGTCGGCGGCGTACGGCCGGGGCATCAGGTCGGCACGGGCGTCCAGGTGTTCGTCACGGAAGCGGGCGGCGAGCGCGGACATCGCGGCGGGGTCGGCCTTGGTGAAGAGCAGGCCGACGGTGGTGACGTAGCTCTGGGTGGCGTCGGTGTAGGTGGCACGCAGCAGTCGCTGGCAGCCGACCGGGGCGAGGGCCTTGTGCAGCAGCGGGTCGAAGGCGCGGGCGCAGCCGCTGTCCCGGGCGACGGCGATCCGGGTCCAGGTGCGGTCGGCGCCGCCGGGGCCGGCGCCCGTGCCCTGGACCGTGAGCGGGAACAGTTCGTCCACGGGCACGCTGTGCCAGAGGGTCCGGGCGGTGCCGAACGCGTTCCCGGCGCCGTCCGCCCCGCCGTCCCCGGTGAGCCAACTGCCGGTCGCGGCACCGCCGATGAGCCCGAGCCCGAGCACGAGACAGGCAGCGGCGGCGACGGTGCGCGCCCCCACCCGGGGACGCACCCGCCCCCCGAACCCGTCAGGCTCCCCGAAGGACACGAGCGGCCGCCCCCCGGCACCGGCACCGGCACCGGCACCGGCACCCCAGGAGTGAACGGGGTCGGGCGCGGGACGCGCGGGATGAACGGGCTCGGACCCGGGACGCACGGGGTGAGCCGGGTCGGCCGCGGGACGCACGGGATGAGCCGGGTCCGTGCCGGGACGCACGGGATGAGCGGGAGCCATGGGACTCCATGTCCTGACCCCGGCGTGCCCGGCCCCGCCGGCACCGGACGGGGCGTGGCCAGACCCGCCTACACCGGCCGAGGCCTGACCGGCCCCGCCCACACCGGACGGGGCATGGCCAGACCCGCCCACACCGGACACGGCTTGGCCAGCCCTGCCGGTGCCGGACATGGCTTGACCAGCCCCGTTGGCACCGGACACCGTCGGACCCGAGCCGTCGACACCGGGCACCGGCACGCCACCCACACGGGGGTCCCCCGCCGCCCCCACGGAACCAGCCGCACCGGTGCCGGCGGGCGCTGCTGATGCCGAGCCGGGGGGCCGGGGGCCGGGCGCCGATGAACGCGGGGAATCCGACGGCGGCGAGGACACCGACCTACGCGAGGACGTCGGCGGAGTCGGAGACGCCGGTGGAGGCGAGGTTGCCGGGCGGATCGGGCGTAGCCGTGTCGTCGTCTCCGACGGGCTTTCGGCCGGGGCGCCCTGCCCTCGAGGCTCCCTGCCCGGGCGAAGCCGGGCCGTGCTGGTCTCCACGCCCGTCCCCGCCGGGGTTGCCGTCCCCGTCGCCGTTGTGGAAACCGCCGGCGTTGCCGAAGCCGACGGGGTTGCCGAAGCCCCCGGGGTCGCCGAGGCGGACCGGGTCTCCGAAGTCGACGCGGGTCTCGAAGTCGACGGGGTTGTCGAAGCCGTCGGAGTTGTCGGGGGCCGTGTGCCTGAGGGGCCGGTGGTCGGTGGGGTGTCGGGGAATCGGGCCGAGGCGGGTGGTGGGGGTGGGCTCACGGGGTCGGAGACCTCGGGTACGGCCGACGGGTGCGGCCGGTGGGCGCGCGGGACCGGATCGGGTGTGGGCCGTGCACCGCGCGGGGTGAAGACCGACGGCTCCTCGTCGGGGTCGTCGTCCGCACGAGGCGGCGTGGAGGGCGTCGGCGGGCGCTGGGCCGGGGGCCCCGGGGGAGCCGACGGGCGTCGCGGGATCGGGGCGTGGCGGGCTCCCGTGCTCATGCACCCCCCGTTTCCTCGTGCCCGGGCCGTCTCCTCGTACGCGGGCCGGTCTGCTCCTCGGCCGCGCCCGGTGTGGAAGCTCCTTCCGGGCACGCATACCCGTACGGCCGGACTGGCATCCCGGTTCACGTGGTGGCCGGGCGCGTTCCGCCGTACGTGCGCGTCACTCTACGGGTTGTCCGGGAGAGAAAGAGAACCAGTCCACGAGCCAGGGGCATCTGCCCGGAACGTCCCCCTACCCTGCGGTAATCCTGTCTGGCAGGCTTCCGTCATGACTGCGCGCGCCGCCGACCGGGCCCGTTACGACCGGGCCACCGCCCATCTCGACGCCCCTCTCGCGATCGTGGACCTGGACGCCTTCGACGCCAACGCGGACGACCTGGTCCGCCGCGCCGGAGGCAAGCCCGTGCGGGTCGCCAGCAAGTCGGTTCGCTGCCGGGCCCTGCTGGAACGCGTCCTGGCCAAGGACGGCTTCCGGGGCATCATGTCGTTCACCCTGAACGAGTCGCTGTGGCTCGCGCGTTCGGGCTTCGAGGACATCCTGCTGGCCTATCCGTCGGCGGACCGGGCGGGCTTCGCCGAGCTGGCCGCCGATCCCAAGCTGGCCGGTGCCGTCACCGTGATGGTCGACGACCCGGCGCACCTCGACCTCATCGACGCCGCCCGCGACGGCGGACGCGAAGTCGTGCGGGTCTGCCTGGAGTTGGACACCTCGCTGAAGCTGCTCGGCGGCCGGGTCCGGGTCGGTGCCCGCCGCTCGCCGCTGCACTCCCCCGCCCAACTCGCCGAGCTGGCACGGTCCGTGGCCCAGCGGCCGGGCTTCCGGCTGGTGGGGATCATGGCGTACGAGGGGCACGTCGCCGGGGTCGGGGACGCGGTCGCCGGGCGGCCCCTGCGCTCGCGGGCGATCCGGCTGATGCAGGCCGCCGCCCGGCGGGAGCTGGCGGAGCGGCGGGCCGCGGTCGTCCGGGCGGTCCGGGCGGTCGTCCCGGACCTGGAGTTCGTCAACGGCGGCGGCACCGGCAGTGTGCAGCACACGGCCGCCGAGGACGCGGTGACGGAGATCGCGGCCGGCTCGGGGCTGTACGTGCCGCGCCTGTTCGACAACTACACGTCCTTCACCGGCCGCCCGGCCGCCCTCTTCGCCCAGCCGGTGGTCCGGCGGCCCGGCGTGGGCGTCGTCACCGTGCTCGGCGGCGGCTACCCGGCCTCGGGCGCCGCCGGCCCCGACCGGCTGCCGGTGCCGTATCTGCCTCAGGGGTTGAGGTACGACCCGCAGGAGGGCCCCGGCGAGGTGCAGACCCCGCTGCTCGGCTCGCCCGCCGACGATCTGCTCATCGGCGACAAGGTGTGGTTCCGCCACGCCAAGGCGGGCGAGCTGTGCGAGCGGTTCGACACACTGCACCTGATCGAGGGAGACACGGTGACGGCCACCGTGCCCACCTATCGGGGTGAGGGGCGCACGTTCCTTTGAGTGATCGCGCCTTTGAGTGATCGCGCGACGGCACCGTGCCGCCGCTGGCGGCTGATGGCGCCGCGTGCCTCGAACCTCAGGGTGCCGTCCGCCTGGCGGCCCGCCCCGCTGCCGCGCCGTTGCGGGTCGCGGCGACGAGGCCGGCCGGCGTGCGTCACCCGCTCTGACACCGCCTGACGGGATCGATACAGACGGCGACCCGGCGGTGCCCCCGGGGCTGGGGCGGGCGCGGCCGGGTCCCTACAGCGGCGTGACGTAGGCGCCCGAGATCCCGCCGTCCACCAGGAAGTCGGTGGCGTTGACGAAGGAGGAGTCGTCGCTGGCCAGGAAGGCGACGGCGGCGGCGATCTCCTCCGCCTCGGCGAACCGGCCGACCGGGATGTGGACCAGGCGGCGGGCGGCGCGCTCCGGGTCCTTGGCGAACAGCTCTTGCAGGAGCGGGGTGTTGACGGGGCCGGGGCACAGCGCGTTGACCCGGATGCCCTCCCTCGCGAACTGCACGCCCAGTTCCCGGGACATGGCGAGGACGCCGCCCTTGGAGGCCGTGTAGGAGATCTGGGACGTGGCCGCGCCCATCCGCGCCACGAACGACGCGGTGTTGATGATGGAGCCCTTGCCCTGGCGGCGCATGTAGGGGATGGCCGCCTTGCAGCACAGGTAGACGGAGGTCAGGTTGACCTCCTGGACGCGCTTCCAGGCCTCCAGGCCGGTCTCCAGGATGGAGTCGTCGTCGGGCGGGGAGATGCCGGCGTTGTTGAAGGCGATGTCGACGCTGCCGTAGGTGTCGTACGCCGCCCTGAACAGCGCCTCGACCTGCTCGGGGTCGGTGACGTCGACCTTCACGAAGAGCCCGCCGACTTCGTCGGCGGCGGCCTTGCCGCGCACCTCGTCGACGTCCGCGCAGACGACGTGGGCGCCCTCGGAGGCGAGCCGGCGGGCACTGGCGAGTCCGATGCCGCTGCCGGCTCCGGTCACGACGGCGGTACGGCCGACCAGGCGGCGGCAGACACTGTTGTCGGTCACTGTGCGGGGACCTCCGTGCTGAGGAAGACGTTCTTGGTCTCGGTGAAGGCGGTCAGGGCGTCGGGGCCGAGTTCCCGGCCGAGGCCGGACTGCTTGTAGCCGCCGAACGGGGTCCAGTAGCGGAGGCTGGAATGGGAGTTGACGGACAGGTTGCCCGCGCGGACGGCCTGTGACACGCGCAGGGCGCGGCCCACGTCCCGGGTCCAGACGGAGCCGGAGAGGCCGTAGGGGGTGTCGTTGGCGAGGCGGACCGCGTCCTGCTCGTCGGTGAAGGGCAGCAGGACGGCGACCGGACCGAAGATCTCCTCGCGGGCGGCCGGGCTGTCGTGCCGCTCGCCGGTGAGCACGGTCGGCGGGAACCAGAAGCCGGGGCCGTCGGGGGCCTTGCCGCGCAGGGCCGGGGCGTCGTCGGGGACGTAGGACCGTACGCGCTCCAGCTGCCGACGGGAGATGAGCGGGCCCATCTGGGTCTTCTCGTCGGCCGGGTCGCCCACGGTCACCGCGGCCAGCGCGTCGGCGAGGAAGGCGCGGGCCTCGTCCAGCACCGTCTCCTGGACCAGGACGCGGGTGCGGGCACAGCAGTCCTGGCCGGAGTTGTCCAGGAAGGAGAAGGGGTCGAGGGCGGCCTCCAGGTCGGCGTCGGCGAAGACCACGTTGGGGCTCTTGCCGCCGAGTTCGAGGGTGACCGGTTTGACCAGGCGGGCGCAGCGCTCCATGACCTCGCGGCCGGTGCGGGTGGAACCCGTGAAGACGATCTTGGCGACGTCCGGGTGGTCGACCAGTGCGCGCCCGGCGGTGTCGCCGTAGCCGGGCAGCACCTGGAAGAGGTGCTCGGGCAGACCCGCTTCCAGGGCCAGTTCGGCGAGGCGGAGCGCGGTGAGCGGGGTCGTCTCGGCGGGCTTGAGGAGGACCGCGTTCCCGGCGGCGAGCGCCGGGAAGGAGCCCCAGGCTGCGATCGGCATGGGGAAGTTCCAGGGGGCGATGACGCCGATGACGCCCAGGGGTTCCTGGAAGGTGACGTTCCAGCCGCCGGGGACCGGGATCTGCTTGCCGAGCAGGCGCTCGGCGCCGCCGGCGGCGTAGAGGAGCAGATCGCGGGCGTTGCCGGCCTCCCAGCGGGCGCCCGCGACGGTGTGGCCGGCCTCGCGGACCTCCAGCTGGGCGAGTTCCTCGGTGTGGGCGTCGACCACGTCGGCGAAGCGGCGCAGCAGCCGGGCCCGGTCGGCGGGGGCGAGGGCGGCCCACCGGGTCTGGGCGCGGGCGGCGCGTACGACGGCGGCGTCCACGTCCTCGGCGGTGGCGGCGGGGACGGTGGCGACGACCTCTTCGGTGGCGGGGTTGAGGACGGTCAGCTCGTTCGGGTCGGACACGTGGTGACCTTTCACAGGCGTTCGAAGGAGCGGCGCAGCTCCCAGTCGGTGACCGCGGCGTCGAAGGCCTCCAGCTCGACGCGCGCCATGTTGCGGTAGTGGGCGACGACCTCGTCGCCGAACGCCGACTCGGCGATCGGGCTGTTCTCCCACAGTTCGGCGGCCTCGCGCAGGGTGGTCGGCGCCTGCGCGTAGTCGGCGGTGTAGGCGTTGCCGGGGCAGGGCTCGGGCAGCTCCAGCTTGTGCTCGATGCCGTACAGACCGGCCGCGACGAGCCCCGCGACGGCGAGATGGGGGTTCACGTCCCCGCCGGGGAGGCGGTTCTCGAAGCGCAGGGAGCGGCCGTGGCCGACGACGCGCAGGGCGCAGGTGCGGTTGTCGTGGCCCCAGGCGACGGCGGTGGGGGCGAAGGAGCCCGGCTGGAACCGCTTGTAGGAGTTGATGTTGGGGGCGTACAGCAGGGAGAAGTCGCGGAGGGCGGCGAGCTGTCCGGCGAGGAAGTGCCGCATCACCTCGGACATGCCGTCGGGTCCGGCCATCGCGTTGGTGCCGTCGGCGTCGGCGAGCGAGAGATGGATGTGGCAGGAGTTGCCCTCGCGCTCGTTGTACTTGGCCATGAAGGTGATCGAGACGCCCTCCTGGGCGGCGATCTCCTTGGCGCCGGTCTTGTAGAGGGCGTGCTGGTCGCAGGTGCGCAGGGCCTCGTCGTAGCGGAAGGCGATCTCGTGCTGGCCGGGGTTGCACTCGCCCTTGGCGGACTCGACGGTGAGGCCGGCGCCGGCCATGTCGTTGCGCAGGCGGCGCAGCAGGGGCTCGATGCGGCCGGTGCCGAGGATGGAGTAGTCGATGTTGTACTGGTTGGCCGGGGTCAGGCCCCGGTAGTTCGCGTCCCAGGCCTGCTCGTAGCTGTCCTTGAAGACGATGAACTCCAGCTCGGTGCCGACCTGGGCGGTGTAGCCGTGCTCGGCGAGCCGCTCCAGCTGGCGGCGCAGGATCTGGCGGGGCGCGGCGACGACCGGGGAGCCGTCGTTCCAGGCGAGGTCGGCGATGAGGAGCGCGGTGCCGGGGTGCCAGGGGACGCGGCGCAGGGTGGACAGGTCGGGGTGCATGGCGAAGTCGCCGTAGCCGCGCTCCCAGGAGGACATCGCGTAGCCGTCGACGGTGTTCATCTCGGTGTCCACGGCGAGCAGGTAGTTGCAGCCCTCGGTGCCGTGGTGCAGTACCTCGTCGAGGAAGAAGCGGGCGGCGAACCGCTTGCCCTGGAGGCGCCCTTGCATGTCGGGGAAGGCCAGGACGACAGTGTCGATCTCACCGCTCGCGACGAGGGCGTGCAGTTCCTCGACGCTGAGCGGGGGTGTGCGGTCTGCCACGGGAGAGCCTCCTTCGGCGCCATCGCGCTTTTTCGGCCGGGCCGGGAGCCATAAGGTATTGCCGAGAACCTTTGCTTGGGAAGGGGGTGCGACGGGATGTCGCGGGAGGCGGCGCGGCAGGGGGTGGATGACCGGCTCGCTCCGGTGCTGCGGCCGGTGCGGGCGGGCAACGGCTTCGAGGAGGCGCTGGAGCAGATCCTCCAGGTCGTACGGCTCGGTCTGGTGCCGAGCGGCGAGCGGCTGCCGGCCGAGCGGGAGCTGGCGGAGCGGCTCGGGATCAGCCGGGTGACGCTGCGCGAGGTACTGAAGGTGCTCCAGGACCAGGGCCTGGTGGAGGCGCGGCGCGGGCGGTACGGCGGAACGTTTGTGCTGCCGCGCCCGGACGCGGGCGGCGAGGACGAGCTGCGGCGCCGGATCGCCGAGGTCGACATCGAGGACGTGCTGCGCTTCCGCGAGGTGCTGGAGGTGGGCGCGGCCGGGCTGTGCGCGGCGCACGGGCTGACGAAGGAGCAGGCGGAGCGGCTGCGCGAGGCGCTGGACCGCACGCACGAGGCCCCGCTGACGGACTACCGGCGGGCGGACACCCTGTTGCACCTGACGCTGGCCGAGCTGTGCGGTTCGCCGTCGCTGACCGCGCGGTACGCGGCGGTCCGGGCCACGGTCAACGACCTGCTGGACTGCATCCCGCTGCTGGTGCGCAACCTGGAGCACTCCCAGCGGCAGCACACCGCGCTGGTGGAGGCGGTGCTGGACGGGGACGCGGACGGGGCGCGGGAGATGACCCGCGAGCACTGCGCGGGCACGGCGGCGCTGCTGCGGGGCTTTCTGGCGTGAGCCGGCTCTGAAAAGGTAACCAGATGAACCTTTGACCTTCAGGAGGGCAGCATGACCGCACGGCCGCTGATCGGTGTGAGCACGTATCTGGAGTCCGGCGTGCGCTGGGGGGTGTGGGAGCTGGACGCCGTACTGCTGGCGGCCGGCTATCCCCGGCTGGTGCAGCGGGCCGGCGGGCTGGCCGCGCTGCTGCCGCCGGACGCCCCGGAGCGGGCCGGGGCCGCGGTGGCCCGGCTCGACGGGCTGGTCATCGCGGGCGGCCCGGACGTCGACCCGGCCCGGTACGGCGCCGAGCGCTCGCCGCGCACGGGGCCGCCCGCGCCGGAGCGCGACGCGTGGGAGCTGGCGTTGATCGACGCGGCGCTGGCGGCGGGCGTGCCGCTGCTCGGGGTGTGCCGTGGCATGCAGCTGCTGAACGTCGCCCTCGGGGGCACGCTCGTCCAGCACCTGGACGGGCACGCGGAGGTGGTCGGCGTGTTCGGCGGGCACCCGGTGAAGCCGGTGCCGGGGACGCTGTACGCCGGAATCGTGCCGGAGGAGCTGACGGTGCCGACGTATCACCATCAGGCGGTGGAACGGCTCGGCGAGGGGCTTGTCCCGTCGGCCTACGCGGCGGACGGCACGGTGGAGGCCGTGGAGCTGCCGGCGGACCGGGGGTGGGTGCTGGGGGTGCAGTGGCATCCGGAGATGGGGGAAGACCTGCGGGTGATGGCGGCGCTGGTCGCCGCGGCGGCGTGAGTGCGGGTGAGGTCGCGGCCGTCTGATCGGTGCGGCCGCGCGTGGCTGGTCGCGCAGTTCCCCGCGCCCCTTCGGGACGCTCCCCGGTACCCCTGCTTCAGTCCCGGGGCAGGGAGAGCGCGCTTCAGCCCCGGGTCAGGGACAGCAGTTCCCGGGCCGGGCCCGTGGGGCGGTGGCCTGTCGGCCATACCGCTCTCAGGTCCCGGCGGAGGGAGACGCCCTCCACCGGGATGCTGACCAGGCGCCGCATCGCCAGCTCCTCCCCCACCACGAGTTCGCTGAGGACGGAGGGGCCCGCGCCGCTGACGGCGGAGGCCTTCACCGCCGTCGTGGAGGACAGCTCGATCAGCGGGCGGGCCAGGCCGCCGAGGGCCGTGTCCAGGACCTGACGGGTGCCGGAGCCCCGCTCCCGGAGGATGAGCGGGGTCGCGGCCAGCTCCGCCGCCGTCAGCGGTCGTCGGCGGCGGGCCCACGGGTGGGCGGGCGCGGTGACGACGATCAGCCGGTCGCGGGCGATGACCGTGGAGTCCAGGCCCGTGGGCACGGTCAGACCCTCCACGAAGCCCAGGTCCGCATCGCCGGCCAGCAGGAGTTCCGCGACCTTCGCCGAGTTCCCCGCGAGCAGCGAGACCGCCGTGTCGGGCCGCTCGGCGTGCAGCGCCAGGAGCCAGCCGGGCAGCAGGTACTCGGCGATGGTCATGCTCGCCGCGACCCGGAGCCGTGAGTCCCGCCGGTCCCGCAGCGCCCGCGCGCCCGCGTCGAAGGCCGCCGCCGCCTCCACCACCCGCCGGGCCCAGTCCGTGACCAGGGCACCCGCGTCGGTGAGCCGGGAGCCGCGCGGCGAGCGGTCGACCAGGGCCACGCCCAGCTGCCGTTCCATGGAGCGGATCCGGCTGCTGGCGGCCGGCTGGGTGATGCCGACCTCGCGCGCCGCCGCGCCCAGACTGCCCAGCCGCGCCACCGCGAGCAGCAGTTCCAGCGCGGCGAGGTCCGGCACCCGGTGCGCCAGCGATTCCGTGCGCTGCCCCTCCACCTCACTCATAAGACCAGCTTATGCCCTCATAGACCCGTGGTCCCTGGTCCCGGACGCCCACCGGCCGGATCTTGGAACCATGGCCACCGCAGCCCAGCCCCTGCCTCTCCCCCGCACCGCCCGGCTCCGGCATCTCGGCCCGAACTGGTACGCCTCCGTGATGGGCACCGCGATCGTCGGCTCGGCCGGTGTCGCGCTGCCCGGGCCGGCGCACGGGGCGCGCGGTGTCTTCGCGGCCGTCTGGGCGCTGTCCCTGGTCCTGCTGCTGACCCTGCTGGCCGCCCGGGCCCTGCACTGGAGCCACCACCGCGACCAGGCCCGCGCTCATCTGCTCGACCCGGCCATGGCCCCTTTCTACGGCTGCCTGGCCATGGCGCTGCTCGCGGTGGGCGGCGGCGCCCTGACGGCCGGCCGGGAGCTGATCGGCACGCGTACGGCCGTCGCTCTCGACGCCGTGCTGTTCACGGCCGGTACGGCGATCGGGCTCGGGGCCGCCGTGGCGGTGCCGTACCTGATGGCCGTACGGCATCGCGTGGATTCCGCCCAGGCCTCCCCGGTGTGGCTGCTGCCCCTGGTCGCGCCCATGGTGTCGGCGTCCGCCGGTCCGCCGCTGGTGCCGTATCTGCCGCCGGGGCAGCCCCGGGCGACCCTGCTGCTGGCCTGCTTCGCGCTGTTCGGGCTGAGCCTGCTGGCCGTGCTGCTGATGCTCCCGCTGGTCTTCGCCCGGCTGATCACCGCCGGACCGCTGCCCCTCGCGCTGACCCCGGCTCTGTTCCTGGTCCTCGGCCCGCTCGGGCAGTCCACGACGGCCGTCGGGCTGATCGCGGACCGCGCTCCGGGCGTCGTACCGGCCCCCTACGACCGCGGCCTCGCCGTCTTCGCCGTGCTGTACGGGGTGCCTGTCATGGGGTTCGCGCTGCTGTGGCTGGGGCTCGCGACCGCGCACGTGGTGCGGGCCCGGCGGAGGGGCATGGGCTTCACGCTGACCTGGTGGGCGTTCACCTTTCCGGTGGGCACCTGCGTCACCGGCGCGGCGGCCCTCGCCCGGCACACCGGTCTCGCGGTGTACGACGCCCTGGCGGCCGGTCTGTACGGCGTCCTCGTGGCGGCCTGGCTCGCGGCGGCCCGTGGCACCGTGCGCGGCCTGCTCAGCGGCGCGCTGCTCCCAGCGCTCCCGCCAGCACCCGTGGCGCTTCCGTCAGGGACGGGCCGTACCAGGTCAGATGCCGTCCGCTGACCAGGGCGCAGGGCAGCCCGGGGAACGCCTCCGGGCCGTCGTCGGCGGTGAAGCGGTACGGCTCGTCGGGCAGGACCACCAGGTCGGGCGCCCGCTCGCGCAGCTCGTCCAACGGGATGCGGGGGTAGCGCTCGCGGTGGTGGGCGTACACGTGGTCCACGCCCAGGCGGGCCAGGACGTCACCCGCGAAGGTGTCCCGGCCGAGGACCATCCAGGGGCGCCGCCAGATCGGTACGACCGCCCTCCTGCGCTCCGCCGGCTCGGGCAGGGCCGTCCAGGCCTCCTCCGCCTCGGCCAGCCAGCCGGGACGGCGGGGCGCGCCGCAATCGGTGAGCACCCGGTCCAGCTCACTGAAGGCCTGCGGCACGCTCCGCACCTCGGTGACCAGCACGTCCAGCCCGGCCGCCCGGAGGGCGTCGAGGTCGGGCGCGCGGTTCTCCTCCTCGTTGGCGATCACCAGGTCGGGGGCGAGCCCGATGATCCCGTCCACGTCCGGGTTCTTCGTACCGCCGATCCGGACGACGTCCAGCTCCTCCGGACGACTGCACCAGCCGGTGGCACCGACGAGGACTCCGGGCAGGGTGACGGCCACGGCCTCGGTGAGCGACGGGACGAGGGAGACGACGCGCACTAAACGGCTCCGGCAAGGGCGGCGCCCCGAAGGGGCGCGGGGAACTGCGCGACCGGCCCCGACGGCGCCGCGGACGGCGGACTGACCCGTATCACCCCGTTGCCTCCTCCCGTCGAACTCTCAGCGAGACCTGTCGTGCACCGCCTCGATGTGCTCCGCCACCGCCACCACGATCACCCTCGTGTCCGGCACCGTCGCCCGCCACCGATGCCGTACCCCACCCGTCAGATACAGCGTGTCGCCGCGCCCGAGGCGGTACGCGCGCCCCTCCGCCTCGATCTCCACCGCGCCGTCGGCGACGTACATCAGCTCGTCGTTGCGGTGCTGGAACTCGCGCCCGGCGTCGTGGTCGCCGGTGAACTCGGAGGCGTGCAGCTGGTGGTGGCCGCGCACCAGGGAGCGGGTCCGCGGGTCGAAGTCGCCGTCGGGGACGGCCTCGGCGCGGACGACGTCCACGCTGGCGGCCGGGTCGGCGGCGGCGAGGAGTTCGACGGCCGTGGTGCGCAGGGCGTCGGCCAGCTTCTCCAGGGAGGTGCGGCTCGGGCGGGCCCGGTCGTTCTCGACCTGGCTGAGGAAGGGCACCGAGAGGCCGCTGCGCGCGGCCACGACGGCGAGGGTGAGTTCCAGCGCACGCCGGCGCCGCCGGACGGCCGCGCCCACCCGCACGGGCTGCTGCTCTTTGTGGTCGCCCATCGCTCCGGCTCCCTCCCTCGCTCGTCGCTCTCCGGGTTCCCGCTCCGGGGCACACCTCTTCCGATGACTTCTCTGCACCCTACGCATGTTCGGCAAACCGTTTCACGTGCCTGTCACATCCCTGACACTCCCGTGATCCCGGACCCTCACAGTTCGCGCCAGCGCTCGGGGGCCGGGGAGCGTTCGTGACCCGGTCACCCTGGAGGATGAATATGCCGTCCAGCTGGGCCGGGGGTCCGGGCGCGGGCCATGGCTCCTCACGGTGAGTGATTGGCCTGAACCCTCCCGTAGGCGCGTGGCCGCGCGGGGCGGGCGGAAGACCGCGAGGGGCGGGCGGCACCGGACGCGTGTCGGCGTCCGGCGGCGCCCGCCCCTCGGGAGGCGGTCCGGGGCGGTCAGGTCACCCGGCCGCCTGGCTCGTCGCGTCCTTCTTGGCGACCGGGGCCCACTTGTCGACCAGGCCGGGATGCTGCCGCAGCCAGGTGCGGACGGCGTCCTGCTCCTTGCCCTTGCCGGACTTCTGGATCTGCGCCTCCAGGCCGGTCAGCTGCGCCTCGGTCATCGAGAAGTCCTTCAGCCACTGGCCGGCCTGCGGGTTGTCGGCGGCGAAGCCCTTGCGGGCGAGGGTGTGCACGCCGTCGCCCTTGCCCCAGGCGCCCTTGGGGTCCTTGAGCTTCTTCAGGTCGTAGTCGCTGTACGCCCAGTGCGGCGACCACAGGGTGACGACGACCGGCTGCTTCCTGGCGTAGGCCCGCTTCAGCTCGGCGAGCATGGCCGGCGTGGAGCCGTCGACCACGTCGTAGGTGCCCTCCAGGCCGTACTCCGGCAGCACCTTGCTCTTCAGCAGGCCCATCATGCCCGCGCTGGGCTCGATGCCGATGATCTTTCCGTGGAACTCGGACGCGTGGTCCTTCAGGTCCGCCAGGGAGTTCACGTCCTTGACATAGGACGGGACGGTCAGCTCCAGGGAGGTGGGGCTGTACCACGTGCCGAGGTCGTCGAGCCGCTTGCCGTACTTCGCCCAGTACTCGGCGTGCGTCGTGGGCAGCCAGGAGTCGGTCTGGAAGTCGAGCTGGCCGGTGGCGAGGCCGGTGTAGAGCGGGCCGGCCGCGTACTGGGTGGTGGTCACCTTGAAGCCGCGCTCCTCCAGCAGTTCCTTCCAGAGGAACGTGGAGGCGATGCCCTCGTCCCAGGGGATGTAGCCGATCCGGATCTCCTTGCCCTTGCCGACGTCCGTGCCGGAGGCCTCGGAGGTGCCGGCGGAGGAGCCGAAGATCCCGAGCCCGCCCGCGACCAGGGCGAGTACGACCACGCCGACGACGGCGACGGCCGGGCGCGGACGGTACGACCACGCGCGCGTGCGGGCCTTCGCGGCGGCCCTGCGGCCCAGCGGGGAGAGCTGGGTGCCGAGCGCGCCGGTGACGCGGTCCAGGTAGATGGCGAGGACGACGATGCCGACGCCCGCCTCGAAGCCGTAGCCGATGTCGAGCTGGCCGATCGCCTCGTTGACCGCGCCGCCGAGGCCTCCGGTGCCGACCATGCCCGCGATGACGACCATGGACAGGCCCAGCATGATCACCTGGTTGACGCCGGCCATGATGGTCGGCAGGGCGAGCGGCAGCTGGACGCGCCACAGGATGTCGCGCGGGGTGGTGCCGAACGCCTCGGCGGCCTCGACCAGTTCGGCGTCGACCTGGCGGATGCCCAGCTCGGTCATGCGGACGCCGGGGGCGAGCGCGAAGATCAGCGTGGCGACGACACCGGCGGCGGTGCCCAGGCCGAAGAAGAGCATGGCCGGGATCAGCAGGACCATCGACGGCATGGTCTGGAGCAGGTCAAGGACCGGCCGTACGGCGGAGCTGACCGCCTTGGAGCGGGCGGCCCAGATGCCCAGCGGGATGGAGATCACCAGGGCGATCAGCGTCGCCACGAGGACCAGGGCGAGGGTGGACATCGCCCGGTCCCACAGGTCGAGCGAGTCGACCAGCGCGAACCCGGCGAAGGCGAGGACGCCGGCGAGCAGGCCGCGCAGCCACCAGGCGATCACCGCGAGGATGCCGGCCATCAGCAGCGGCTCGGGGGCGGTGAGCACGGCGTCGATGCCGTCGTACATGCCCTCCATGACCGCCCTGACGGCGTCGAAGAGCCAGGAGAGGTGGTCGACCAGCCAGGTCACACCGGAGTCGACCCAGTCGCCGAGGGGAATCCTAGGCACGGCTGATCACCTTCCCGTCCGGGTTGTCGCAGGGCACCGGACCGGCCGTCTCGTCGCCGAGGAAGCCGACCAGCCGCTGCCTGGGAACGACACCGATGACGTGATTCGCGTCGTCCACGACGGAGACGCGGTGGGACAACCGGGCGCTGATCGCGCACAGCTGGGTGAACGGGGTCCCGCGGGTCGCGGTCTCGCAGCCGCACAGCGGGGCGTCGGCCGTCACCGAGGTGTCCATGAGGGCGCCCGCCGTCAGCACCCGGGAGCGGTCGACGTCCTGGATGAAGGAGGCCACGTAGTCGTTCGCGGGGCGCAGCAGAATGTCCTCGGCGGTGCCGGTCTGGACGATACGTCCGTCGCGCATGACGGCGATGCGGTCGCCGAGCCGCATGGCCTCGTTGAGGTCGTGGGTGATGAAGACGATGGTCTTCTTCAGGGTCTTCTGGAGTTCCAGCAGCTGGTCCTGCATGTCGCGGCGGATCAGCGGGTCAAGGGCGCTGAAGGACTCGTCCATGAGCAGCACGTCGGCGTCGGTGGCGAGGGCGCGGGCGAGGCCGACGCGCTGCTGCATGCCGCCGGACAGCTCGTCGGGCCAGGAGGCCTCCCAGCCGGCCAGGCCGCACAGGGCGAGCGCCTCGTCGGCGCGGCGTTCGCGCTCGGCGCGGGGCGCGCCCTGCACTTCCAGGCCGTAGGCGGCGTTGTCGCGGACGCTGCGGTGCGGGAACAGCGCGAAGTGCTGGAAGACCATGCTGATCTTCTTCGAGCGCAGTCCGCGCAGCGCCCGGTCGGTGAGCGCGGTCAGGTCCTGGCCGTCGAAGCGCACCGTGCCCGCCGTCGGCTCCAGCAGCCCGTTGAGCATGCGCAGCAGGGTGGACTTGCCCGAGCCCGACAGCCCCATCACGACGAAGATCTCGCCGGCCTCGACCCGGAAGGAGGCGTCGATCACGGCGGCGGTCGTACCGTCGGCGCGCAGCTCCGTCCGGTCGGCGCCCTCACGCAGGCGTTCCACTGCTTCGTCCGGTCGTCTGCCGAACACCTTGTACAGGTGCTCCACCTCAAGCCTGGCTGACACGCGAACCTCTCGTCTGGCGGGGACAGGACAGAGGCCGCGCCTCCCCAGGTCGGGCCGGGGCAAACGCGCACGTGGCCGGGTTCACGGCGATGCGCGTGACGCAACGCGTTCCGGGAGCGAGGGCCGCTGTCAGTGCCGTGCGGCATGATGCGTGCGTGACCGGACGACTCATGCTTCTCGACACCGCCTCGCTGTACTTCCGCGCCTACTTCGGCGTCCCGGACTCCGTGAAGGCGCCGGACGGCTCGCCCGTCAACGCGGTGCGCGGGCTGCTGGACTTCATCGACCGGCTGGTCAAGGACCACCGCCCGGAGCACCTGGTGGCCTGCATGGACGCCGACTGGCGCCCG
This sequence comes from Streptomyces sp. NPDC029138, assembly GCF_055564375.1. Classification (NCBI taxonomy): domain Bacteria; kingdom Bacillati; phylum Actinomycetota; class Actinomycetes; order Kitasatosporales; family Streptomycetaceae; genus Streptomyces; species Streptomyces sp. NPDC029138. The sequence goes on along the minus strand of NZ_JBVHWM010000002.1, from coordinate 125,987 downwards.
CAGTGGCGGGTGGATCTCATCCCCACCTACAAGGCGCACCGGGTCGCCGAGGAGCACGCGGGCGCGCCGGACGAGGAGGAGGTGCCGGACACCCTCGCCCCGCAGGTGCCGGTGATCGAGGACGTGCTGGACGCGATCGGGATCGCCCGCGTCGGCGTCGCGGGGTACGAGGCGGACGATGTGATCGGCACGTTCACCGCGCGGGCCGGTGGTCCGGTGGACATCGTCACCGGCGACCGCGACCTGTATCAGCTGGTGGACGACCGGCGCGAGATCCGGGTGCTGTATCCGGTGAAGGGCGTCGGCACGCTCCAGCTGACCGACGAGGCGGCGCTGCGCGGGAAGTATGGCGTCGACGGGCGCGGGTACGCGGATCTGGCGCTGCTGCGCGGCGATCCGAGCGACGGCCTGCCGGGCGTGGCCGGCATCGGTGAGAAGACGGCCGCGAAGCTGCTCGCCGAGTTCGGCGACCTGGCCGGGATCATGGCGGCGGTCGACGACCCGCGGGCGAAGCTCACGCCGTCGCAGCGCAAGCGGCTCACCGAGGCCCGGCCGTATCTCGCGGTCGCGCCGAAGGTGGTGCGGGTCGCCGACGACGTGCCGCTGCCGGACGTCGACACGGCCCTGCCGCACACCCCGCTCGACCCGGCGGCACTGGAGGCACTGGCGCACCGGTGGGGGCTCGGCGGCTCCCTCCAGCGGCTGCTGACCACGCTCGCGGAGTGAGGCCGACCGGAATATTCCGGCAAAGGGATCTCATCGAACGCTCACGAGAGAGGTGTTGAATCGGAGCGAGATGCTAACTTAGGTAAACCTAACCAACCCGCAGGAGGCCGTGATGGCAGAGCGTCCGGGACGAAAGCCGCGCAAGCCCCATACCGCCCAGGTGGTGCGCACCGAGCGGCTGACCCCGCACATGCAGCGCGTGGTGCTCGGTGGCGAGGGCCTGGCCGGATTCGCCGCGGAAACCTGCACCGACCACTACGTGAAGCTGCTGTTCGGCGCCGCCGGTGTCACCTACCCGGAGCCCTTCGACCTGGAGCGCATCCGCGCCGAGTTCCCGCGCGAGCAGTGGCCGGTGACCCGGACGTACACCGTGCGCGCCTGGGACCCCGAACAGCGCGAGCTGACCCTGGACTTCGTGATCCACGGCGACGAGGGCCTGGCCGGCCCGTGGGCCCTCCGCGCGCGGCCCGGCGACACCGTGCGCTTCATGGGCCCCGGCGGCGCGTACGCGCCCGACCCCGAGGCCGACTGGCATCTGCTCGCCGGTGACGAGAGCGCGCTGCCCGCCATCGCCCGCGCCCTGCAGACGCTGCCCGCCGGTGCCCGTACGCACGCGTTCATCGAGGTGTCCGGCCCCGAGGAGGAGCAGAAGATCGACACCGAGGTGCCGGTCGTCTGGCTGCACCGCGGGGACCGGCCGGTCGGCGAGGCCCTGCTGGAGGCCGTGCGGGGGCTCACGTTCCCGGAGGGCCGGCCGCAGGCGTTCGTGCACGGCGAGGCGGGCTTCGTGAAGGAGCTGCGCCGGCTGCTGCGGGTCGAGCACCAGATCGCGCGCGAGGACCTGTCGATCTCCGGCTACTGGCGGCTCGGCCACAACGAGGACGGCTGGCAGGCCTCCAAGCGGGAGTGGAACGCCCGGATCGAGGCGGAGCAGGAGGGCGGCACGGCGGCGGCTGCCTGAGCACGGGGAGGCGGCGGCGTCCGGGATGGGCGCCGCCGCTTTCGTACGCCCGGTATCTCTGTCCCCCCAACGCTGGGATCAGTCACCCCGTACGCGCGCGTGCAGGTGCATGTCGTGCCAGCCGTCCTGGTGGAGGTAGGCACTGCGCTTGATGCCCTCCAGGGTGAAGCCGGCCTTCCCGGCGACCCGGCAGGAAGCGGGGTTGGCGGTGGCGTGCATGAGTTCCAGGCGGTGGAAGCCGATCTCCTCGAACGCCCAGTGGGTCACGGCCGCCGCGGCGCGCAGGGCGACACCCCGGCCCCGCGCCCCCGCCACCGTCCAGTACGCGATCTCCGCGACGCCGTCGCCGAGCAGGATCTGGCGCAGCGCGACCCGGCCCAGCAGCGCGTCCGTGCCCTCGTCCACGACGGCCCACTGTGCCTCGCGCTCGTCCGCCCACCCGTTGCGCCACTGTCCGATCCAGTCGGCGGCCTCCTCCTCGGACTCGCAGGACCGGCCGTGCCACTGGCGCAGCACCGGGTCCTGGAAGGCGGCGTGCACGGCGGGCGCGTCCTCGGCCCGCCACGGGCGCAGGAGCATGCCGTCGGCGGCGGGGAGGGTGGGCTGCGGGGCACGGACGAGGGCGCCGGGGGTCAGGACCGGGCTGGTGAGAAACGGCATGATCCATATCCTGCCGAGTGCGGGGCCGGTGGCCCACCTCATGTGACGGCCAACGGGGTGACCGTGCCCCCGTACCCTTGACCCCGATGAGACGCCGTACGCCGCCCCCGCCCGCCCCGCTCCCCCAGCGCGAGGGAGTGGACCCCGTACGGGTACGGCTGCCCGTGGGCGGGGCGTGGGCCACCGTGCGGGAGCATCTGGTGGAGCGGCTGACGGGGGCCCCGCCGGGGGTGGTCGAGTCGATGTTCGCCGCGGGGCTGGTGGTCGGGGCCGACGGGCGGGCGGTGGCGCCGGACGCGCCGTACCGGCCGGGGATGTTCGTCTGGTTCCACCGCGAGCTGCCCGCCGAGGTGCCGGTGCCGTTCCCGGTGGAGGTGGTGTACCGGGACGAGCACATCGTGGTGGCCGACAAGCCGCACTTCCTGGCCACGACCCCGCGCGGCTCGCATGTCGCCGAGACCGCGCTGGCCCGGCTCCGGCGCGAACTGGGCATCCCGACGCTGACGGCGGCGCACCGGCTGGACCGGCTCACCGCCGGGCTGGTGCTGTTCACGGTGCGGCCGGAGGAGCGGGGCGCGTACCAGTCGCTGTTCCGGGACCGGCGGGTGCGCAAGGAGTACGAGGCGGTGGCGCCGTACGATCCCGCGCTCGCCCTGCCCCGGACCGTGCGCAGCAGGATCGTGAAGGAGCGCGGGGTGCCGGCCGCGCGGGAGGTGCCGGGCGAGCCGAACGCGGAGACCCGGGTCGAACTGATCGGTCACCGGTCCGGGCTCGGCCGGTACCGGCTAGTGCCGGCCACCGGGCAGACCCACCAGCTCCGGGTGCACCTGACCGCGCTGGGCGTGCCCATCCTCGGCGACCCGCTGTATCCCGAGGTGACCGCCCCGGTACCGGCCGGCGACTTCCGCCGCCCCCTGCAACTGCTCGCACGCGAGCTGGAGTTCACCGACCCGGTCACCGGCACGGAACACACGTTCACCAGCGCCCGCACACTCCGAGCGTGGACGTCGCACGAGGCCTGGGCGGACCGGACCTGGGCCCGGCGGGGAACCGACGTCACCGCATAGCGAGCCGACCCCGCCGGGAAGGACCGACCCCGCCGGACGGGCACCGGCCCACCGGGACGGGCGCCGGCCCACCGGGACGGGCATCAGCCCACCGGACGGCCGAGGACTTACCGGACAGGCCGACCCGGTCAGAAAAGGCCGATCCCGCCGGACGGCCGAGGACTTACCGGACAGGCCGACCCGGTCAGTACAAGCCGATCCCGCCGAACAGGCCGACCCGGTCAGAAAAAGCCGATCCCACCGGACAGGGCCGCCGCCGAAGGAGGCCTGTCCCTCCCGACGTGTTCGCCGGGGCGAGCCGTCCCGGCGCGACAGAGCCACGCCACGGACGGCCGGGGGCCAGTCGCGGCACCCACCCTCACCGGAGTAGGTGCCGCCGGGGCAGGCGTGCCCGCTGTCACTCTCCGCGCCACCAGTGCAGCAGTCGTCCCCACGGGCCCCGGGGGCGGGGCGGTTCGGGGGCCGGAGGGGTGGGGGCCGGGGCGAAGGAGGGGCGGGCCGGTGCCGGAAGCGGGCCGGCGGTCGGGGCCGGGTCGCTGCTCAGGGTGCCGACCTGCCAGTTGGAGCGCTGCGGCGGGACCGGCATGGCCCGTGGCGGCATGTCGATGTCCTGCTGCGGCTTCGGTTCGAAGCGCACCGGCAGGGCCACCAGATGCCGGGAGGCGATGGACGACCGCCAGCGCAGGTCCTCCTCGGCACAGTCCAGCTGGATGTCGGACAGCCGCGTCAGCAGCGCGTCGACGCCGACGTCGGCGATGGCGCGCCCGATGTCCTGGCCGGGGCACTCGTGCGGGCCGCCGCCGAAGGCGAGATGGGCACGGTTGCCCTGCATGCTCGCGGACAGGTCGGGCCGCACCCGCGGGTCGACGTTGCCCGGTGCGGGCGCGAAGAGCAGCCCGTCGCCCTTGCGGATCTGCTGGCCGCCCAACTCGGTGTCCTGCTTGGCGTAGTAGCCGAAGACCGTGCTGAACGGCGGCTCGTCCCACAGGGACTGCTCGATCGCCTCCGGCACGGTCATCTGGCCGCCGTTGAGCTGGGCCCGGAAGCCCGGCTCGGTGAGGACCATGCGCAGCGCGTTGGCGAGGAGGTTCGCGGTGGCCTCGTAGGCGGCGAAGAGGACGACCCGCAGGTGTTCGCGGACCTCGTCGTCGCCGAGTCCGGCCGGGTGGGTCAGGAGGTGGCTGGTGAAGTCGTCCTCGGGCCGGGCGCGCCGCCGGGTGGTGAGCCGGCTGAGCGCGTCCATGACGTAGGCGTGGCTCTGGATGGCCGTCTCGGTGCCCTTGAGGGCGTCACGGGCGGCCTGCACCATCCGGTCGTTGTACTCCTCCGGCATGCCGAGGATCTCGCACATCACGGCCATCGGCAGATGCTCGGCGAACTGGGAGACCAGCTCGGCCCGGCCCCGCTCGCAGAAGCTGTTGACCAGGATCTGGGTGTAGCGGCCGATGTGCCGGCGCACCCCGCGGTGGTCGATGGTCTCCATGGCCGCGGTGACCGCGCCGCGCAGCCGCTTGTGCTCCTCGCCCTCGGCGTGGGAGCAGATGGGCTGCCAGGCGATGTGCGGCATGAGCGGGTGGTCGGGCTTGACCCGGCCGTCGCGCAGCGGGCCCCAGATCCGGCTGTCGCGGGTGAACTGCGAGGGGTGGCGCACCAGGTGCAGGTTCTCGGCGTGGCCGAGGACCACCCACATCGGTACGTCGTCGTGGAGCAGCACGGGTGCCACGGGGCCGTGCTCCTCCCGCAGGCGCTCGTAGAGGTCGCCGAGGTCCTCCGCGTCGGGGCCGTAGAGCCGGCGCGGTCTGCCGGGGCCGAGGCCGTGCGCGGGGCAGCCCGGCGGCGGACCGGAGAGGGTGTCGGGTGTCCCGGTCGGTGAGGGGGATTCAGGCGTCACAGTGGTCGCTCCGGAACGGAAGGGTCGGGGTCGGTGGGCTGCCGGTCAGGTGAGGGCGCCGGACATGGCGAGGGAGTGCAGGAAGCTCATCAGGGTCATCAGCACGTCCTTGCTGGAGGCCCGGCGGCGCACATCGCACTCGATGATCGGGATGTCCGGGCTCAGATCCAGGGCGGTGCGCAGTTCCTCGATCGGGTAACGGGGCGCGTCCGGGAAGGAGTTGACGGCGACGACGAAGGGCACGCCGCCCTCCTCCAGCCGGCCCATGACGTCGAAGCTGACCTCCAGGCGCCGGGTGTCGACCAGGACGACCGCGCCGAGCGCGCCTTCGAACAGACCGTTCCACAGGAACCAGAAGCGCTCCTGGCCGGGGGTGCCGAAGAGGTAGAGCACCAGTTTCTCGGTGATGCTGATCCGGCCGAAGTCCATGGCCACGGTGGTGGCCGTCTTGGAGTCGGAGCCGTAGTCGTCGTCCACGCCGATGCCGGCCTGGGTCATGGTCTCCTCGGTGGTCAGCGGTCTGATCTCGCTGACCGAACCGACCATGGTGGTCTTGCCGACGCCGAAGCCGCCCACGATCACGATCTTCACCGCGGCCTGCGCGGTGTGCGGCAGGTGGTCCTCGGTGCGCGGGCCGGGGAGGGTGTCAGAGCCTTTGAAGTCCATGCATCACCGCTTCGAGGAGTGAACGGTCGGGGAGCGCCTGGCGGACGATGGGGGCGCGCGCCTGCACCAGTTCGGCCGTGATCAGCTCGGTGAGCAGGGTGGTCATCGTGCTGAACGGCAGTCGGAGGTAGGCCGACAGCTCCGCCACGGACAGGGGGGCTTTGCAGAGCCGGAGCACTGCCGTCTGCTCCGGGGTGGCGGAGACCGGTGGCGCGGAGCGCGCCACGATCAAGGTCACCAGATCCAGTTCGGCGCGGGCGCCGTCGCCGGACCCCGCGACGGAGTACAGCCGTTCCGGGTTCTCGCCCGGCCCCTTGGCCTCCGCTGCCTCCGCCGCCTCCGGCGACGGAGGCAGCGGGGGCTGCGGCGGGCTGGGAGGCTGTGGAGCGGACGGAGGCTGCGGCCGGCGCCGCGTGCGTCGTGGAGGGGTCATACGGTCTGCCCGTTCCGCCGGGGCGGACTGGTGAGGTGGGCGCCGATCCGGACGACGAGGTCACGCATCATGCCGCTCATCCGCCCCGGTTCGCAGGTCACGTCGGAGAGCACGGCGAGGTAGGCGTTGGGGCCGGCGTTCATGAGGTAGAAGTAGCCGCCGTCGATCTCGAAGACGACGGTCTTCATGTCGCCGGCGCCGGGCAGCTCCTGGATGATGGCACCGGCCAGGCTCTGCACGCCCGCGCAGGCGGCGGCGACCCGGTCGGCGGCGTCGGGGTCGCCGCCGTAGCGGGCGATGCGCAGGCCGTCGGCGGAGAGGACCACGATCATCTCGATGCCCGGCACGCCGTCGTTCAGCTGCTTGAGCATCCAGTCCAGGTTGCCTCGCTGCTGGATCACTTGAGGTCCCCCTCGTCGTCGGCCTCGGTGGCGCCCTGGGCGGGGTCGGCCGAATCTTTGAGCAGATGCAGGTACTTGGTGGGGTGGAGCGTGAAGTCGGTCAGCTCGGAGGTGGGGGTGTCCGGGGGCATGCCCTCGCGCAGGCCGTCCCAGAAGGCCTCCATCCACATGCCCGGCGGCCGTTCCATGAGCTTCTTGCGCTCGGGGTCCATCTCGGGCTCGGGTTCCGGCTCCGCCTTCTTCTGGGACCAGATGGTCGGCCGGCCCTCGCGCTCGGCGCGCTCGATGGCGGCCTGTTCGGCGTACCGCTGGCTGAGCGGGGTCTTCACCCGGCTGCGGCGCTGCGGCAGGCCGCCCGCGGTCCACTCGGTGACCTCGGGGATGTCGTCCTCCAGCGAGATGCCGGCGGGGATCTTCGGGCTGGTGGGGCGGCGCTTCTTGGGCGGGCGCTTGGGGCCCTCGACGGCGTCCGCCGTGGGGATCTGGGCGGCGGCGGCCCCGATGCCGTGGGCGGCGCCGACGCCGGGTTCGGTGGTCGTCATGACGCGCGGTACGACGAGGATCGCGCGGACACCGCCGTACGCGGAGGAGCGCAGCGAGACGTCCATGTCGAACCGCTTGCACAGGCGGCCGACGACGGCGAGGCCGAGGCGCGGGTTCTCGCCGAGGTTGTGCGCGTCCTCGCCGTTCTTGGCGTCCTCGATCATCCGCTCGATGCGGGCGCGGGACTCCTCGCTGAGGCTGACGCCGCAGTCCTCGATCTCGATGACGATGCCTGTCTGCACCTCGACGGCGGTGACGTGCACCTTGGTCGACGGCGGCGAGTAGCGCGTGGCGTTGTCGAGGAGTTCGGCGGCGGCGTGGATGACCGGCTCGACCGCGGTGCCCTTGATGTTGATGTTGACGATCGAGGCGAGGTTGATGCGGCGGTACTCCAGGATGCGGGACATCGCGCCGCGCAACACGCTGTAGAGGGAGACCGGCTTGGGCCACTGGCGGCCGGGCCGGCCGCCGCCGAGGACGGAGATGGTGTCGGCGAGCCGGCCGATCAGCGAGGTGCCGTGGTCGATGCGCAGCAGGTCGTCGAAGACCTCGGGGTTGCGGCCGTGGTCCTCCTCCATCTCGCGGAGTTCGTAGGCCTGCTGGTGGACGATGGCCTGGACGCGGCGGGCGACGCTCACGAAGGAGCGCTCGGTGGCGTCGCGCATCGAGATCTCCTGGTCGGCGCCGCGCAGCGCGATGCGGACCAGTTCGCGGTAGCCCTCGGGCAGGCCGCGCAGTTCGGGGTCCGCGTCGAACACGTCGCGTACGACGTCCCGGAGCACCTGGCCGCGGCGCAGCCGGTAGAAACCGGCGGGCAGGACGTCGGTGGCGAAGCGGTCCATCAGATCGTTGTGCGCGGCGATCCGCTGCTCCAGGTACGCGGCGTGGCGGGCGTGTTCGGCGCGCGCCTCGCGGAGCAGTCGGCCGCGCCGGGCGGCCTCCCCGGCCGTGCCGAGGACCAGCAGCACGGCCAGTGCTCCGCACACGCCGACGGCGAGCCGGGCCGTGGGCGGTACCAGGGCGACGGCGGCCCCGGCCGCCGCTGCCATCACTATGGCCGGTGGCAACAGCACGCGCGCATAGGGACGTTCACGGCGACCGGGAGGCTTCTGAACACTCACCATGGATGCCTTCTGAGACGAATCGGCTGGGTGTCGGGGGTGCTTGCGGGGGGAAGGTACAGGGAACTGTCGGGATCTGTTTCACCTTTGGGAACAGACGCACGAATTACCTCAACTCGGTGCGCCGCGGGCGAGCTTAGTCCGACCGGATCATCGCCGTGTCATATTCGGCAAGCACCTGAAATCGCCCCGCGAGGGGAGTACTCTCAACTCCTTTTGCACGCTGGGCTTTTACTCACACACGATGAGTAACAGCGCACGGGCGTACGAGAGTCACTCACCGTGCGGAGTGAAAAGACCACCGGGACCGCACCTCAACGGCCGCGGTCCCCGTTCCCTTCGCCGTGACCGCCATCACCGGTCACGTCGAGCACCGCCTTCCTGGGCACCCGCCGGGCGAGGACGGCCTCGTACGCCTCCCGCGCGCCACATCGCCGAACGAGCTGAACGTGTGCGCCTCCCCGAGAGCGAAGGTCGTCGAGGAATCGCGGGCATGGCCGATCTGGTTCGGTACGCCTGCTGGGCCCGGACCGCCTGGCGAAGACGGCCCGGGCCCTTGTCATGGGGCTGGCGAGGGCCGACCCAAGGGGGCGCGGGGCTGAGTAGACCGACAGGTCACCCCACGGACGAGTAGGCGACCACTCCCCGAAGCAACTGATCAACAGCCTTGCGCGCGGCCTTCGCCACGGTCGAACCCTCCGCGGGAGCCGCCGCCGAGATCTGGCCCAGCACATCGATCACCTGCTTGCACCACCGCACGAAGTCCCCGGCCGGCATGTCCGCCTCCCGCAGCACCTCGTCGAGCCCCTTGCCGGACGCCCACATGTAGGCGGCCCAGGCGAACCCGAGATCCGGCTCGCGCTGCCCGACGCCCTCGGTCTGCCTGATCCGGAAATCCTCCTCCAGCCCGTCGAGCCGGCCCCAGATCCGGACCATCTCGCCGAGCGCGGCCTTGGCCTTGCCGGAGGGCAGCTTCGGCGCCATCGCGTCGTCGCCGACCCGGGCCTCGTACACCAACGCGGAGACGCACGCGGCCAGTTCGGCCGGAGCGAGCCCTTCCCAGACCCGCTCGCGCAGGCACTCGCTGGCCAGCAGGTCCAGTTCGCCGTACAGCCGCGCGAGCCGCTTGCCGTGCTCGGTGACCTCGTCACCGCGCAGATAGTCCAGCTCGGTCAGCAGCGCCACGATCCGGTCGAAGGTCCGCGCGATGGTGTTGGTACGGCCCTCGATGCGCCGCTCCAGCTGCGAGGTGTCGCGCATCAGCCGGTGGTAGCGCTCAGCCCAACGGGCGTGGTCCTCACGGTCGTTGCACCCATGGCACGGATGCGCCCGGATCGCCGTCCGCAGCCGCGCGATCTCGCGGTCGTCGGCGGCCTGGGACCGCTTCTTGCGCGCCCGCTCCGGCGGGATGTGCCCGGCCTTGCTGCGCAGCGCGGAGGCGAGGTCCCGGCGGGACTGCGGCGAGCGCGGGTTGAAGGTCTTCGGGATCCGCATCCGGTCCAGCGGCTCCACCGGCACCGGGAAGTCCATCGACGCCAGCCGCTTGACCTGCCGTTCGGCGGTCAGCACCAGCGGACGCGGCCCGTCGTGGTGGTCGAAGCCGCGGTGGCCGTTGGACCGGCCCGCGGGCAGGCCCGGGTCCAGGACCAGGGCGAGGCCCGCGTACTTGCCCGTGGGCACATGGATGACATCGCCCGGCTTCAGCTTCTCCAGGGCGACGGCTGCCTCGGCCCGGCGCTCGGCGGCGCCCTGCCGGGCCAGCTCGGTCTCCCGGTCCTTCAGCTCCCGGCGCAGTCGCGCGTACTCCTCGAAGTCCCCGAGGTGGCAGGTCATGGAGGCCTTGTAGCCCTCCAGGCCCTCCTCGTTGCGCTGCACCTGACGCGAGATGCCCACGACCGACTTGTCGGCCTGGAACTGCGCGAAGGAGGTCTCCAGCAGCTCGCGCGAGCGGTGCCGGCCGAACTGCTCGACCAGGTTGACCGCCATGTTGTACGACGGCTTGAAGCTGGAGCGCAGCGGGTACGTGCGCGTGCCCGCGAGCCCGGCGAGGTGCTCGGGGCTCATGCCGCGCTGCCACAGCACCACGGCGTGGCCCTCGACGTCGATGCCGCGGCGGCCGGCCCGGCCGGTCAGCTGGGTGTACTCACCGGGCGTGATGTCGGCGTGCTGCTCGCCGTTCCACTTGACGAGCTTCTCCAGCACCACCGAGCGGGCGGGCATGTTGATGCCGAGCGCGAGGGTCTCGGTGGCGAACACGGCCTTGACCAGGCCGCGTACGAACAGTTCCTCCACGACCTCCTTGAAGGTCGGCAGCATGCCCGCGTGGTGGGCGGCGATGCCTCGCTCCAGGCCCTCCAGCCATTCGTAGTAGCCGAGGACGTGCAGGTCCTCCGGCGGGATGGAGGCGGTGCGCTCCTCGACCAGGGCGCGGACCTGCTCCCGCGCCTCCTCGTCGTTGAGCCTCAGTCCCGCGTACAGGCACTGCTGGACGGCGGCCTCACAGGCGGCGCGGCTGAAGATGAAGGTGATGGCCGGGAGCAGGCCCTCGGAGTCGAGCCGCTCGATGACCTCGGGGCGGCCCGGGGTCCACACGCGCGAACGCTGTCTGCGCTCCCGCTCCCGCTCGGCCTCGCGCATCGCCCGGCCGCGCCTGCGGTCCTGGAACGACGGCCGGGTCGCCTCCACGCGGGCCAGCCGGACCAGGTCGGGGTTGACGGCCTTCTTGTGGCCCTCGCCCTCCTCGAACAGGTCGTACATCCGGCGCCCGGCGAGCACGTGCTGGAACAGCGGCACGGGCCGGTGCTCGGAGACGATCACCTCGGTGTCGCCACGGACGGTGTCCAGCCAGTCACCGAACTCCTCCGCGTTGGACACGGTGGCGGAGAGCGAGACCAGGGTCACCGACTCGGGCAGGTGGATGATCACCTCCTCCCAGACGGCGCCACGGAAGCGGTCGGAGAGGTAGTGCACCTCGTCCATGACCACGTAACCGAGGCCGAGGAGGGTCTGCGAGCCGGCGTAGAGCATGTTCCGCAGCACCTCGGTGGTCATCACGACCACCGGGGCGTCCGAGTTCACGCTGTTGTCGCCGGTGAGAAGGCCCACCTTCCCCGTGCCGTAGCGGCGGCACAGGTCGGAGTACTTCTGGTTGGACAGGGCCTTGATGGGTGTCGTGTAGAAGCACTTCTTGCCCTGCTGGAGGGCGAGGTGGACGGCGAACTCGCCCACGATCGTCTTGCCCGAGCCGGTGGGGGCGGCCACCAGAACGCCCTTCCCCGCTTCGAGCGCCTGGCAGGCCTCGATCTGGAAGGGGTCGAGGCCGAAGTCGTACATCTCGCGGAAGGAGGCGAGCGCGGTGGCCTGCTCGGCAGCCCGCCTGCGGGCTGCCGCGTACCGCTCGGCCGGTGAGAGGTCCTCTGTCATCGTACTTTCGAGCGTACCGGGCCCCACTGACAACAGGACGATCATTATCCGGATCACCCTCCGCCCGGCAGCGGGAGGGTAAGAAGACCGGAAGAAAACCGACGGACGGCCGGTGAGACACGGATGCCCCCGTCCTCGGGGGGCGGGGGCATCGCGCGGCGGCTCGGTGAGGGCTCAGGTCACGTCGTCGTATCCGTTGACCCGGTCGGTGCTCGCCTGCTCGGGCAGGGCCCGGGTGGCCGGGACGGGCTCGACGTCGCCGATGTCCTCCGGCGTGAGGTCCAGCTCGGAGGCCTCGTCGTCGGCGGGGCCCGCGGCCTCGCGACGGCGCCGGCGCTTGTCGTTGAGCAGCGAGAAGGCGACCGCGCCGAAGTACAGCACCCAGATCGGCCCGGCGAGGGCCAGCATGGACAGCGGGTCGGTGCTCGGGGTGGCCACGGCCGCGAAGACCGTGATGCCGAGGATCATGGCCCGCCACCAGCCGAGCATGCGCCGGCCGGTCAGCACCCCGGTGAGATTGAGCATGATCAGCAGCAGCGGCAGCTCGAAGGAGAGGCCGAAGACGACCACCATGCGTGTGACCAGCTGGAGCAGGTCGTCGAGCGGCAGGAAGTTCCTGATGGACCCGCTCGGCGTGAAGTCGATCAGCACCTTCGCGGTGGTGGGCAGCACCTTGTACGCGAAGAAGGCACCACCGAAGAACAGCGGGGCGCCGGTGAAGACGAAGGCGTAGGCGTACTTCTTCTCGTGCCGGTGCAGACCCGGCGCGACGAAGGCCCACAGCTGGTACAGCCAGATCGGCGAGGCCAGCACGACACCCGCCATCAGGGAGACCTGGAGGGCCAGTGTGAACGGGGCGAGGAGACCGTTGATCGTGATCTCCGCGCACTGGCGCTTGCCGCTGGCCTTCGCCAGCTCCTCGAAGGTCTCGGGGCAACCGATCGAGTCGAGGATGGGCCTCGTCAGGAAGTTGATGATGTCGTTGTAGAAGAAGGCGGCGACGACCGTCACGACGACGACGGCCAGCATGGCCTTCGCGAGCCGGTTGCGAAGCTCACGAAGGTGATCCGCGAGGGGCATCCGCCCCTCGGGATCCTTCTCCTTGTTGCGGGCAGGCTTGAGCAACCCACGTCCTCATCTCGTGCGGCAGGCCGGGGGTTTCCGGCCGTGCGTCAGCGCTGGGTGGTGTCCGTCGGCTCGTTGACCGGCCGCGAGCTGGTCACGTCACCGGGGGCCGCCTGGATGGTGCGCTGCGCCGGAGGCTGCTCGCCCGAGCTGGGCGCCTGGGCGGAGGCGTTGCCGCCTTCTTCCTTCATCGCCTTGGCCTCGCTCTTGAGGATGCGCGCGGACTTGCCGAGCGAGCGGGCCATGTCCGGAAGCTTCTTCGCGCCGAACAGCAGGATGATGACGACGAGGATGAGAATGATCTCGGGAGCTCCGAGCCTTCCGAACATAAGTCTTTACCTTCTCACCGAGGCGGCTGGGTGGGGTGCTGTCCGACCAGTCGGACATGTGTCCGATGGTCGTGCTGGCAGCGATCGTAACGCTCAGGGGTAAACGTGAGGCAATCCCCGTGCGTACTCCCGGTCCACGGTGCGGGCCTCGTTCTCCACACCGGGACCAGCAGCGTACCTGTCCCACAGGGCAGCATGACAGGGCGAAGTGACGCAAAGCGCTTGCGTCGCCGGTCTCACGGGCACCGCCCGAGGCCGCTCACAGCGCGTCCACAGCGCGGGCCGCGCGCACGGTCGCCCGCTCCAGATCCTCGGCGGCCCTGTCGATACGGCGTGCGGAGTCCGCGACCTGCTCCCCGAGGCGCCGGGCCTCCAGGAACACCCGGACGGCGAGCACCCCCAGGACGGCGATACCCAGGAAACCCATCGCTACCGCGAACATCGGCCAGAACATGAGGCCGAGCCTAGACCGTCCGCCGACGCGGAGCGCAGGCGGCTACACCGTGGAGTGCAGCCGCAGGGTCCTGACCCCGCCCCCGGTGAGCAGCTCGACGACCCGCTCCCCGGCGGGCTTGCGGACGGCGGCGCCGCACTCGGGGCAGGTGAAGGAGTAGAACGTCGTCCGGCTGCTGGCGCCGATGGCGAGGCGCAGCGCGCTCGCGGCGAGTTCGAAGCGGCCTCGGCAGTCGGGGCAGCCGGCCCTGAACATCACCGGGACCGCTCTTCTCATGCCGGCGAAGGCGGTCGCCACCGTCATCTCACCCGCACGCTCGCTCACAGGCCTCGCTCCTCTTCTCTGGTCCGCCGGGCGCGCCGCCGAGAGTGCCACGTGAGCCGTCTCGCGTCTGCGGCGCCGTGGTGGCTGGTCGCGCCGTTCCCGCGCCCCCTTCGGGGCGCTTCACTGCCCGGAGTCCGCCGACCCCGCCGTGTCGTACGCCGCCAGTGCCTCCGTCGCCGCTCTCCGGGCGCTGTCGGCCAGTTCCGGTGGGGAGACGATCCGGCCGTCGCGGCCGAGGCGCAGCGCGAGTCGGCGCAGGGAGGCCGGGTCGGGGGTGCGCAGAGTGATACGCAGCCCGCCGTCGGGAAGCTCATCGGCGCTGTCATGCGGGTAGTACTCGGCGACCCAGCGGCCGCCGGGGCCGACCTCGACCACGACCTCCGGGTCCTCGGCGGCCGGCTGCACCAGCCCCTCGGAGAGGTCGCGCAGTTCTATCTCGGGCGGGGCCGAGGGCGCGTCGAGGATTCTGATCTCGGCGACCCGGTCGAGGCGGAAGGTGCGCCGGGCCTCGGAGCGGCGGCACCAGGCCTCCACATAGGTGTGGCCGACGCTGACCAGCCGGATGGGGTCGATCTCGCGCTCGGTGACCTCGTCCCGGGCCGGGGAGTAGTAGCGGATCCACAGCCGGCGGCGCTCGGAGATCGCCCGGTCGACGTCCGCGAAGACGCCGCCCTCGGACTCGAAGGTCACCGACAGGCGGGAGCTGGCACCGGCGGCCTCGCCGGCCGCGGTCTCCACCTTGGCGGTGGCCCGCAGCAGGGCCTGGCGGTCGCTCTCCCGCAGTCCGGGCAGGGTCGAGACCGCGCGGGCGGCGACCAGCAGCGCGGTGGCCTCGTCGGCGGCGAGGCGGAGCGGTTCGGCCGCCTCCTCGCCGAGCGCGGCCGGGTTGTGCCACCAGATGCGCTCGCCGTCGGTGTCGATGTCCAGCAGGTCGCCGCCGCGGAAGCTGGTGCCGCACATGGGCAGCAGATCGAGGTCGGCGACCAGCTCGTCCTCGGTGATGCCGAAGGCGCGCGCGACATCGGCGATCCGGGCGCCGGGGCGCTCCCTCAGATACGTCACCAGGGAGAGCATCCGCCGCGTCTGGTCGATGGCGTTGACGGTCCTGGCCGGTTTGACTGCCACAGTCCTGCTCCCCCTCAGCCCTTGGCCACGGCACGCAGCCGGTCCACCACGTCGGCCCGCAGCTCGGCCGGCTCCAGGACCACCACGTCCGGTCCGAACTCCACCAGCCAGGCGTCCAGGCCGTGCCCGTACGGAATCTCCAACTCGTCCCAGCCGTCGCCGAGTTCCCGGACCTTGGTGGCCTTCGCCCGAAGGGGGTAACCGCTGCCGGAGCGGAGCCGGATCAGCGCCGAGCGGTCGGCGATCTCACCGGCCCAGCTCGCGACGGTCTCGCGCACGGTGACGACGTCCGGCACGGGTGCGGTGAAGCCCGTACCCCGGGAGCGGACCCTGCCGGTGATCCGGGAGAGCCGGAAGACGCGCTCGGCGCCCCGGTCGCGGTCGAAGCCGGCCAGGTACCAGTGGCCGCGCCAGCACTCCAGCGCCCACGGCTCGACGTGCCGGGGCTCGGGGCGGGCGGCGGAGGCCTTGCGGTACTCGAAGAGCACCGGGCGGCGGTCGCGGCAGGCCAGCATCAGCGGCTCGAAGGCGGCCTCGTGCACCGGGATGCGCGGCTCCAGGGCGCCGTGCGCCTCGTACGGGTCGACGTCCTCGGGGAGCCCGGCGGCGCGCAGCTTCTGGAGGGCGCCGCTGGCGGCCCCGGCCAGCCGGGCCTGCTGCCAGACCTTGGCGGCCAGGCCGAGGGCGGCGGCCTCCTCGGCGTCCAGGGTGATGGGGGGCAGGCGGTTGCTGTCGCGGCGGGCGAGGTAGCCGATCTCGCCGTCGAGGTTCTCGACGGTCTCGATGACCAGGCCCAGTTCCCGCAGGTCGTCCTTGTCCCGCTCGAACATGCGGTTGAAGGAGTCGTCACTGCCCGCTTCCAGGTAGGCCTCGATGGACTCGCGCAGCTCCCGCTTGCTGAGCGGCCGCCGCGTCCCGAGGAGACACAGCGCGAGGTTCATCAGCCGCTCGGCCTTGGCAATGGCCATCGACGCCCTTCGCCTTCCCTATGGTGCTTCCGACCGATGACCGTACCGCTCCGCGGGGCGGTGACAAAAGCCGAGGGCCCATGCCCGAGCAGGCATGGGCCCCAGGTGATCGGTTCCGGTCGGACCCGGCCGGTCGATCGGGTGTGGATCAGACGCCGAGCAGGTCGACCACGAAGATGAGGGTCTCGCCGGGCTTGATCGCCGGGGTCGGGCTCTGGTTGCCGTAGGCGAGGTGGGCGGGGATGGTCAGCTGGCGGCGGCCACCGACCTTCATGCCCTGCACGCCCTGGTCCCAGCCCTTGATGACCCGGCCGGCGCCCAGCGGGAAGCGGAACGGGGTGCCGCGGTTCCAGCTGGCGTCGAACTCCTCGCCGGTGCTGAAGGCGACGCCCACGTAGTGGACGGTGACGTTCTGGCCCGCCTGCGCGACCGGTCCGTCGCCCTCCCAGATGTCCTTGATCTCGAGGTCCGCCGGGGGCTCGCCGCCCGGGAAGTCGATCTCGGGCTTCTCGATGCTCACGTCAAAAGCTCCTGCTTGTGTACGACACGAAACGTGGACAGTCTTTCATCATCGCGGGCCTCCCGCCCGCCCCGGCCGCTACATCGCCGCGAGGATGTCCACCGTGAACACCAGGGTGGCGCCCTTCTTGATGACTCCGCCGCTCGGCGGGTTGTCGCCGTAGCCCAGGTCCGGCGGGACGACGATGAGCACCCGGCTGCCGACCTTCTTGCCGGTCAGGCCCTGGGCGAGGCCCTTGACCGCCTGCTGCATCTGCTCCAGCGAGAACTGGCTGAGCCGGCCGGAGCCGTACGTCCGCTGGAAGGTCTTGCCGCCGTCCCAGACCAGGCCCTGGAACTGGCACAGGACCGTCTGGTCGGCCTTCAGCTCGGGGCCGTCGCCCTCCAGGACGTACTCGGAGACGAGCTTCTTCGGCGGGTCGGTCCTGGGGACGGTGACCTTGGGCACCTGGCCGTCGGTGTTGGTGCCCACCTTCGGCAGTGCGGCGTCGCTCTGCGGCACCGGCGTGCCCTTGGCTGAGCTCTTGGAGTTGAAGGAGTCGATCACGTCGATGACGAAGACCAGGGTGTCGGTGCCCTTGATGCCCGCCTGCGCGTTGCCCTCCTTGCCGTAGCCCCAGGTGGGCGGGACGGCGATCTGGACGCGGCTGCCGGTCTTCTTGCCCGCGAGGGCGTACCGCCAGCCGTCGATGATGCTGCCCTGGGCGAGCTGGAGGACCAGCGGGCGCTTGCGGTCGTAGGAGTTGTCGAAGACCTTGGCCGTGCTCCAGATCTGACCGAGGTAGTTCGCCTGGATGAAGTCGTTCTCCGCGATGGTGCGGCCACTGCCCGCGATCAGCGTCTTCACCGCGAGGTTCTTCGACGGGTCCCCCGGCCCCTTGGCCACGGTCGGCTTCTCGCCGAACTTCGTGCCAGCCGTGACCGCCGGCAGCGGCCCGTCCACGATCTTGGGCGGAGGCACCGAGGACGCCGAGGCCGACGGTGAGGCGCCGGTCTTGCTGGAGTCGGACTTGTCGTCACCGCATCCGGCGAGCGTGACCAGTCCTGCGGGAACGGCGGCGAGGAGGAGTGAGCGTCGGCGCACGGAAGAGCCTCGTAATCGGTCGATCTTGCGGATGGCGTGCGCGCAACTCTACGACTTGAGAAGGGCGCCGTACGGGAAACGTACGGCGCCCGTGTGGCGTTCCGGCATTTCGGAGCCGGAGCGCTTGACTCACTTCCCGGTGACTACATTCCGGCGATGAGCTTCTCCACCCGGTCGTCCACCGAACGGAACGGGTCCTTGCACAACACGGTGCGTTGTGCCTGATCGTTGAGCTTGAGGTGCACCCAGTCGACCGTGAAGTCCCTGCGCTGTTCCTGTGCCCGCCGGATGAAGTCGCCGCGCAGCCGGGCGCGAGTGGTCTGCGGGGGAACCGACTTGCCCTCGAAGATCTTCAAGTCGTTGCAGACGCGGGCGGCTTGGCCCTTCTTCTCCAGCAGGTAGTACAGGCCACGACGGCGGTGGATGTCGTGGTAGGCGAGGTCTATCTGGGCGACCCGAGGGTGCGACATCGTCATGTTGTGCTTGGCCCGGTACCGCTCGATGAGCTTGTACTTCATGACCCAGTCGATCTCGGTCTCGATGCGGTCGAGTTCCTCGTTCTCGATCGCTTCGAGGGTGCGGCCCCACAGGTCCAGGACCTGCGCGACCGTGCCGGTGCGGATGCCCCGGCGGTCGCAGAAGTCCACGGCCTTGTCGAAGTACTCGCGCTGCACCTCCAGCGCGGAGGCCTCCCGGCCGCTGGCCAGGCGCACCTTGCGCCGGCCGGTGATGTCGTGGCTGACCTCGCGGATCGCCCGGATCGGGTTCTCCAGGGTGAGGTCGCGCATCACGGTGCCGGCCTCGATCATGCGCAGCACCAGGTCGGTGGCACCGACCTTGAGCAGCATCGTCGTCTCGGACATGTTCGAGTCGCCGACGATGACGTGCAGCCGGCGGTAGCGCTCGGCGTCCGCGTGGGGTTCGTCGCGGGTGTTGATGATGGGCCGGGAGCGGGTCGTCGCCGAGGAGACGCCCTCCCAGATGTGCTCCGCGCGCTGGCTGACGCAGTAGACGGCGCCGCGCGGGGTCTGGAGCACCTTGCCGGCGCCGCACAGCAGCTGCCGGGTGACGAGGAAGGGGATGAGGATGTCCGCGAGCCGGGAGAACTCCCCGTGCCGGGCCACCAGGTAGTTCTCGTGGCAGCCGTAGGAGTTGCCCGCCGAGTCGGTGTTGTTCTTGAAGAGGTAGACGTCGCCTGCGATTCCCTCCTCGTGCAGGCGTCGTTCCGCGTCCACCAGGAGTCCTTCGAGAATGCGCTCGCCGGCCTTGTCGTGGGTGACCAGTTCGGTCACGTTGTCACATTCGGGGGTCGCGTATTCCGGATGTGAGCCCACGTCGAGATAGAGCCGGGCGCCGTTTCGCAGAAAGACATTGCTGCTGCGGCCCCATGACACGACACGGCGGAAGAGGTACCGCGCCACCTCGTCAGGAGACAGGCGGCGCTGTCCCCTGAACGTGCACGTGACGCCGTACTCGTTCTCCAGCCCGAAAATGCGGCGGTCCATGAGGGAACATTACGCCCGATCCCCCGAGCTGAAACGGGGTTCGGCAGCACGATTTGGATCATTTTCCGATGAAGCCGCAACGATCCCGCCCCGCGCGGGAGCTGCGAGGACCCGTCCGGTGGCGAGCAGGACCAACAGAGACACGGCCCCGGCGGCGCCCGGCAGCGCGAAGCCCCACAGGGTGCCACCGGCCTGGACCACCGGCCCTGCCAGGCCCGTTCCGACCGAGGCGCCCACGGTGAACGTCGTCACGAGCCAGGAGAACGCCTCGGTGACGGTCCCGCTCGGCGCGTGCCGGTCGACGATGATGAACGCGCAGGCGATGCAGGGCGCGAGGAACACACCGGCGAGCACGCTGAGCAGCACCATGCTCACCGCGCCCGGCATCAGCGTCAGCGGCAGGTAACACACCGCCAGAAGGGCCACCAACACTCTGAGTCGCCGTTCGGGTGCGCCGGCCCACGCGCGGGCGCCGTAGGCGGTGCCGCCGGCCAGCGCGCCGAGGCCGAGTCCGGCCATCAGCCAGCCGTAGACCGCGTCGCCGCCGTGACCGTCCGCGTACGACACCGAGGCGACCGTGATGGAGCCCATCGCGATGCCGACGAACAGGAAGGCGGCGAGCAGCGCGAGCAGGCCGGGCGAGCGCAGGGCGCCCAGCCAGTGGGCCTCGCGCGGGGCCGAGCGCCACGCGCGCGAGGGCGGCGAGACGACCACGGAGAGCGCGCCGAGCACGCCCAGGAGGTTGAGCACGAGCAGGGCGGCCCGCTCGTCCCACAGGGACACGCACAGGGTCACCAGCAGCGGGCCGACGGTGAACATGACCTCCTGCGCGATGGCGTCCATGGCGTAGGCGGTGTGCACCTGCTCCTCGCGGCCCAGCACGGACGGCCACAGGGCGCGCAGGCCGCCCTCCAGGGGCGGGGTGAACAGGCCGGCCGCCGCGACGGCCGCGTAGGCGAGCGGCAGCGGTGCGGTGCCGCAGAAGGCGAAGAGGGTCATGGCCAGGGCGGCGAGGACGGCCGCGGGCAGCTGGACGCGCGGCTGGCCGTACAGGTCCACGAGGCGGCCGAGCACGGGCTGGCCGATGGCGTTGGCGACGCCGTACACGGCGGCGAGGGCGCCGGCGAGGCTGTAGGTGCCGCCCTCCGCGCGGACGAAAAGCACCAGGGCGATGGCGGCAGTGGCGTTGGGCAGCCGGCCCACCAGGGTGCCGGTGAGCAGCCGCAGGGCGTGCCTCGCCTTCAGGATGTCCAGATATCCCGTGGCCATGTCCCGCCTTCCTGCTCGCCGGGACGCCGCGACGACCCGAAGTGTTACGTATAACGTCCCTCGCCATACGTACCATGTGCGCTGTTCGCACGTCCAGACGACCGGGAGTCATGTGGTGGCCCGCAGCAGCACGCGCCCGACGAGCCGGGACGTCGCCCAGGCGGCCGGGGTCTCCCAGGCCGCCGTCTCCCTCGTCCTGGGCGACAAATGGCGCGGCCGGGTGTCGCAGACCACCGCCGAGCGGGTCCGCGAGGCCGCGCGCGAGCTGGGCTACCGTCCCAACCTCGCCGCCCGCAACCTCCGCCTGGGCCGCACCCGTACCGTCCTGCTCGTGGTGCCCGCCCTGACGACGGAGTTCTTCGCGGGCGTCTACACCGGCGCCGCGCGCGTGGCGGCCGAGCACGGCTTCGGCGTGGTGCTCTACCCCTCCCCCGAGGGCATCGGCCCGGCCCGCGACCCCTTCGCCTCCGCGCAGGCCGCCCTGGACGGCGTCATCGCCTCCTCGATGGCCGCCGACGCCCTCACCGCGATCCATGGCGACCAGCTGCCCCTGGTCATGCTCGACAGCGACCCGGCGGGCAGCCTGGGCGCCGCGACCGTGAACCTGGACATCGCCGACGGCGTCCGGCAGGTCGCCGGGCATCTGCTGGGTCTGGGCCACCGCCGGGTGCTGCACCTGGCCGCCGACGTGCCCTCCTGGACCTTCGAGGTCCGCGCCAGGGAGCTGGCCGCGCGCATGGCCGCCGTGCCGGGCACCGAGGTCCGCACGGCCCGGGCCCCGATCTCCATCGAGGGCGCGCTGGCCGCCACCGAGGCCGCGCTCGCCGCGCCCGGCCCCCGGCCGACGGCGGTGGTCTGCGACGACGACAAGCTCGCCGCCGGCGCCTACAAGGCGCTGCGCCGCCTCGGGCTGCGCGTCCCCGACGACATGTCCGTCACCGGCCTGGACGACCTGGCCCTGGCCACCGCGATCGACCCCGAGCTGACGACGGTACGGCTGGACGCCGAGCTGTTCGGGGAACGGGGCATGCGGGCCCTGCTGGCCGTCCTGGAGGGCCGGGAGCCGGAGGGCGGGTACATCCCGGTCGAACTGGTCGTCCGGGGCTCCACGGCGCCGCCACGCGCCTTCGCGTAAAGCCGGGTGCCCCGGCCGGAGATCCGGCCGGGGCACCCGGCGACACGTGCGGGAGGCGGGTCACTCCTCGTCGGAGTCCTCGGAGCCGTCCGCGCTCTCCGCCTCCGTGCTCGCGCCGTCCGCCGCCAGCAGGCGGCCGAGCTGGCGGCCGACGATGCGCTTGAACTTGCGCTTCTGCGGGCGCGTGCGGTCCAGTACGGCGACCTCCAGGCGCTCGGCGGGGATCTCCCGCTCGCTGCCGTTGGTGTCCCGGGACAGGGCCTGCACGGCCAGCTTGAGGGCCTCCGCGAGGCTCATGCCGTCGCGGTGGCGCTGGTCCAGGAAGCTGCTGATCTGCTCGGCGTTGCCGCCCACCGCGACCGAGCCGTGCTCGTCCACGATGGAGCCGTCGTGCGGCAGCCGGTAGATCTGGTCGCCCTCGGGGGTCTCCCCCACCTCGGCCACCACCAGCTCCACCTCGTACGGCTTCTCGGCCGCGGAGGAGAAGATCGTGCCCAGCGTCTGGGCGTAGACGTTGGCCAGGCCGCGGGCGGTGACGTCGTCGCGGTCGTAGGTGTAGCCGCGCAGGTCGGCGTAGCGGACACCGCCGATGCGCAGGTTCTCGTACTCGTTGTACTTGCCGGCCGCGGCGAAGCCGATCCGGTCGTAGATCTCGCTGAACTTGTGCAGCGCGCGGGACGGGTTCTCGCCGACGAAGACGATGCCGTCGGCGTATTGCAGCACGACCAGGCTGCGGCCACGGGCGATGCCCTTGCGGGCGTACTCCGCCCGGTCGGCCATGGCCTGCTGGGGTGAGACATAGAACGGCGTCGACACCGGTTATCCGTCCCTTTCTGTCATGGTCACTGGATCACCTTGATAAGAACCGGGCCCGCGCTCAGAGCAGGGCGGCCTTCGGGCCGTCGGGCTCCTCCAGGCGCTTCTGGAGCACCTCGCGGGCGATCTCGGACGCCTCGTCCTCGGTGAGCCGGCGGAAGCCGTCCTCGGTGATCACGGTGATGATCGGGTAGATCCGGCGGGCGACATCGGGACCGCCGGTCGCCGAGTCGTCGTCAGCCGCGTCATAGAGGGCCTGCACCACGAGGGTGGTGGCCTGCTCCTCGGTCAGGTCGCCACGGAACAGCTTCTTCATCGCACCGCGCGCGAAGATCGAGCCGGAGCCCGTCGCCGCGAAGTTGTGCTCCTCGGAACGGCCGCCCGTGACGTCGTAGGAGAAGATGCGCCCCTTCTCGCGGTCCAGGTCGTACCCCGCGAAGAGGGGCACCACGGCCAGGCCCTGCATGGCCATGGCGAGGTTGGAACGGATCATGGTCGACAGCCGGTTCGCCTTGCCCTCCAGGGACAGCTGGGCACCCTCGACCTTCTCGAAGTGCTCCAGCTCCAGCTGGAAGAGCTTGACCATCTCGACGGCCAGGCCGGCGGTGCCGGCGATCCCGACGGCCGAGTACTCGTCGGCCGGGAACACCTTCTCGATGTCCCGCTGCGCGATCACGTTGCCCATCGTGGCCCGGCGGTCACCGGCGAGCACCACGCCGCCGGGGAACGTCACGGCCACGATGGTCGTGCCGTGCGGCGCCTCGAGCACGCCCTTGACGGGCGGCAGCTGCCGGTTGCCGGGCAGCAACTCGGGCTGGTGCTCGGCGAGGAAGTCCATGAACGAAGAGGATCCTGGCGTCAGGAAGGCAGCTGGTAGACGCCCGGTGCCACGAGTATTGGCTTCCACGAGTTTCCTTCCACATAGCGGCAGTCCGGCGGACAAGTCCGGGACGTCTCTTCCCCCACTTGCCGATGGCCGAATTGCGGTTGAAGCACGGTTGTGCCACGGACCTTACCCGGCTGGTGGCGGTGATCCACATGCCCGGCGGGAGCCGTTCGCCGGCGACAAAGACCGCCCGCGGCCCGGACTGCTCCGGCCGCGAGCAGTGCTTCGTCGTCCGCTCATCGGCCACTCACGACTCCCACACCCTCGAACCGCGGGTTCGAAGGCAGGGCGGACTACTGCCCGCCCTTTTGCACGAAGGAACGCACGAAGTCCTCCGCGTTCTCCTCCAGGACGTCGTCGATCTCGTCCAGGACGGAGTCCACGTCGTCGGACAGCTTCTCGTGCCGCTCCTTGAGGTCCTCCGAGGCCTGCGCGTCCTGCGCCTGCTCCTCGACCTCCTCGGTGGACCGGGTGGCCTTCTGCTGACCGCCGCCGGTGTCCTTGGTTGCCATAACCCTCACCCCGCTCAGTTCGCCTGCCGATCGGTGATGATCAGACCCTACAAGCCGGGTCTGACATCGGCCCCGCAGTTTCTCCAACGTACGGGGGCCACCCCGATGATTCCCGGACGGTGGGGTTTCCACCCCGGCCGCCCGGGCGCACCGAGTACCCCCCTGGCTCCGCTCACCCGCCGGACAGGACCCTGACCAGGTCTTCCGCGGTACGGCAGCGGTCCAACAGCTCCTTGACGTGATTTCGCGTTCCGCGTAGCGGTTCCAGGGTTGGAACGCGCTGGAGCGAGTCGCGGCCGGGGAGGTCGAAGATGACCGAGTCCCAGCTCGCCGCGGCGACGTCGTCCGCGTACTGCTCCAGGCAGCGTCCGCGGAAGTACGCGCGCGTGTCCTCCGGCGGCTTCGTACGGGCCCTGTCGACCTCGGACTCGTCCAGGAGCCGCTTCACCCGCCCGCGGGCCACCAGGCGGTTGTACAGGCCCTTCTCGGGGCGCACGTCGGCGTACTGGAGGTCGACCAGGTGCAGCCGGGCCGCGTCCCAGTCCAGGTCGTCGCGGCGGCGGTAGCCCTCCATCAGTTCCCGCTTGGCGACCCAGTCCAGCTCGCCGGCCAGGCTCATCGGGTCGTTCTCCAGCCGGGTGAGGGTGTCCTCCCAGCGGCTGAGGACGTCCTTGGTCTGGTCGTCGGCGTCGGCGCCGAAGCGCTCCTCGACGTACTTGCGGCCCAGCTCGAAGTACTCCATCTGCAACTGGACCGCGGTGAGGGTGCGCCCGCTGCGCAGGGTGACCAGGCGCTTGAGCGACGGGTCGTGCGAGACCTGGTGCAGGGTGCGGACGGGCTGGTCGACGGCGAGGTCGACGGCGATGAAGCCGTCCTCGATCATGGACAGGACCAGGGCGGTCGTGCCCAGCTTGAGGTACGTCGAGATCTCCGAGAGGTTCGCGTCGCCGATGATCACGTGCAGCCGGCGGTACTTCTCGGCGTCCGCGTGCGGCTCGTCGCGGGTGTTGATGATCGGGCGCTTGAGCGTGGTCTCCAGGCCGACCTCGACCTCGAAGTAGTCCGCGCGCTGGCTGAGCTGGAAGCCGTGCTCGTGCCCGTCCTGACCGATGCCGACGCGGCCCGCTCCGGCGAAGACCTGACGGGAGACGAAGAAGGGCGTCAGGTGGCGCACGATGTCCGAGAAGGGGGTCTCCCGCTTCATCAGGTAGTTCTCGTGCGTGCCGTAGGAGGCGCCCTTGTTGTCGGTGTTGTTCTTGTAGAGGTGGATCGGCTGGGCCCCGGGCAGCTGCGCGGCCCGCTCGGCGGCCTCGGCCATGATCCGCTCACCGGCCTTGTCCCAGAGGACGGCGTCGCGCGGGTTGGTGACCTCGGGCGCGCTGTACTCGGGGTGGGCGTGGTCGACGTAGAGGCGCGCACCGTTGGTGAGGATCACGTTGGCGAGGCCGATGTCCTCGTCGGTGAGCTGGCTGGAGTCGGCGGCCTCCCGGGCGAGGTCGAAGCCTCGCGCGTCCCGTAGCGGATTCTCCTCCTCGAAGTCCCAGCGGGCCCGGCGGGCCCGGTGCATCGCCGCCGCGTAGGCGTTGACGATCTGGGACGAGGTGAGCATGGCATTGGCGTTCGGGTGGCCGGGGACGGAGATCCCGTACTCCGTTTCGATGCCCATTACTCGCCGTACGGTCATGCGGCCCTCCTTGCCCGGCGGCACCCTCGGTCGTGGGCGCCGCTCAAGTACCGCCGGCGCTCCGGTGCGTATGCGGTGCCCGTCCCCGCACGGCGCGACTCGGCGACAGGAACGAGCCTAGAACGCCTTTGCGCTGGTGGGGAGATCATTTGCGTCATTGGCTGCTCCGGTCGTGGCCCGAAAAACAGTCGGCTGCGGGTACCCGCCGAGGGCACCCGCAGCCGCCCTGCCGTTACAGGTACTGACCGGTGTTCGCCACCGTGTCGATGGAGCGTCCGGTGTCCGCGCCCTGCTTCCCGGTGATGAGCGTACGGATGTACACGATCCGCTCGCCCTTCTTTCCGGAGATCCGGGCCCAGTCGTCCGGGTTGGTGGTGTTGGGCAGGTCCTCGTTCTCCTTGAACTCGTCCACGCAGGCCTGGAGCAGGTGGGACACGCGGAGGCCCTTCTGGCTCTTCTCCAGGAAGTCCTTGATCGCCATCTTCTTGGCGCGGCCCACGATGTTCTCGATCATGGCGCCGGAGTTGAAGTCCTTGAAGTACAGGACTTCCTTGTCGCCGTTGGCGTAGGTGACCTCCAGGAAGCGGTTCTCCTCGGATTCGGCGTACATGTGCTCGACCGCGGTCTGGATCATGCCCTGGACCGTGGAGCCCTTGTCGCCGCCGTGTTCCGCGAGGTCGTCCGCGTGCAGCGGCAGACGCTCGGTGAGGTACTTGCCGAAGATGTCCTTCGCCGCCTCCGCGTCCGGACGCTCGATCTTGATCTTCACGTCGAGCCGGCCGGGGCGCAGGATGGCGGGGTCGATCATGTCCTCGCGGTTGGAGGCGCCGATCACGACCACGTTCTGGAGGCCCTCCACGCCGTCGATCTCGGCGAGCAGCTGCGGGACGATGGTGTTCTCCACGTCCGAGCTGACACCGGAGCCACGGGTGCGGAAGAGGGACTCCATCTCGTCGAAGAAGACGATCACGGGGGTGCCCTCGCTGGCCTTCTCACGCGCACGCTGGAAGACCAGGCGGATCTGCCGCTCGGTCTCGCCGACGTACTTGTTGAGCAGCTCGGGACCCTTGATGTTCAGGAAGAAGCTCTTGCCCGCGGCCTGGCCGGTGACCTCGGCGACCTTCTTGGCCAGCGAGTTCGCCACGGCCTTGGCGATCAGCGTCTTGCCGCAGCCGGGCGGGCCGTAGAGCAGGACGCCCTTGGGCGGGCGCAGCTCGTGCTCCTTGAACAGGTCCGGGTACAGGTACGGCAGCTCGACCGCGTCGCGGATGGCCTCGATCTGGTTGCCGAGGCCGCCGATCTGCTCGTAGCCGATGTCGGGGACCTCTTCGAGGACCAGCTCCTCGACCTCGCTCTTGGGCACGACCTCGTACACGTAGCCGGAGCGGGGTTCGAGCAGGAGCGCGTCGCCGGCGCGGATGGTGACGTCCAGCAGCGGCTCGGCGAGCCGCACCACCCGTTCCTCGTCGGTGTGCCCCAGTACCAGGGCGCGCTCGCCGTCCTCCAGGATCTCCTTGAGGGTGACGATGTCGCCGACGCGCTCGTACTCCATGGCCTCGACCACGTTGAGCGCCTCGTTGAGCATGACCTCCTGGCCGCGCCGCAGCTCGTCGAGCTCGACGCTCGGGCTGACGTTCACCCGGAGCTTGCGGCCGCCGGTGAAGATGTCGGCGGTGCCGTCCTCGTTCGCCTGAAGGAAGACACCGAAGCCGGCCGGCGGCTGGGCGAGCCGGTCGACCTCCTCCTTGAGGGCCACGATCTGGTCGCGGGCCTCACGGAGGGTGTTGGCCAGTCGTTCGTTCTGGGCGGACACGCCGGCCAGGTTCGTCTGCAGCTCGACGATCCGCTCTTCGAGAATCCTCGTGTGGCGCGGAGAGTCGGCGAGCTTGCGGCGCAGGACGGCGATCTCCTGCTCAAGGTAGGCGATCTGCCCGGCCGGGTCGTCGGACCCGCGTCCCGGGCGGATGCCGCGGTTCATGTCGTCGTCGTGGGCTGCCACGGTCCTCACCTCCTCCAAGGGGAGCTGGACGCTTCCAGACCCTACCTGGGCTGGTGTCGATTGAAACCCCTAGATCACAAAGACTGTCAAGGTGTGTCGTCGGTCACCCGGTGCACACTCCCTCGCACGGAGGGGATACCCACTCAACGTGAAGGGAAAGCAGCTTGTTCCATCCATGGCGTGGTCGAATCCCTTCGCTACTGACCGGAGTTGTCCGTGCCCGACCGATCGGCCCCGGATGCGGGCAGCACGCAGGAAGCCCTTGCGGTCATCACGCAGAGCGACGGCGTCGGCAGGAGGTGTCACCGCGGTGGCGGCCTGAAGTGATCGACCCGGCCGCCGGGGAACCCCTTTCCCGGTCCGGCGCTGGTACCCGAGCGGGCCGGACCGGAAACCCCGGACCGGTCCCACACGGCAACAAACCGGGCGGAGGTAGGGTCGGGGGTGTTCAACAGCCGCTGGAGCGGACCCGGCTGGCCCTCGGGGTGCCGGGACCGCCCGGCGAACCGACGGCAGGAGAGATGACCGTGCAGCAGGAGGCCCCGGGCGGCGAGGCGCTGGAGGTCTGGATCGACCAGGACCTGTGTACCGGCGACGGGATCTGCGCCCAGTACGCCCCGGAGGTGTTCGAGCTGGACATCGACGGGCTGGCCTATGTGAAGGGCGCGGACGACGAGCTGCTCCAGGCCCCCGGGGCGACCACGCCGGTGCCGCTGCCGCTGCTGACCGACGTGGTGGACTCGGCGAAGGAGTGTCCCGGCGAGTGCATCCATGTGCGCCGGGTTTCGGACAAGGCCGAGGTGTACGGGCCCGACGCGGAGTGAGCCCGGTTCAGACGCTCTGGGCCCCGGCCGGGGTGGAGCGGAGGAAGGCGCTGCCGTTCCACCGCCACGAGGCCGGGGTCTTCACGTCGGGGCAGCAACTGGGCACGGCGTCCGAGGAGTAGCCGAGCAGCGTGGCGGAGACCGCACGCGCGCGCAGCGCGAAGTCGGTGACCGTGAGCCGTTCCCTCGGCTCGACGAGGGTGGCGACCACGCGGGGCTTGCCGCCGTGCGCGGAGCTGGTGAGGACGTAGACCCCGTCGGGCGGGGTGCCCATGGGGGCGTCGCAGTGCACCACCGCGACGGTTTCCGGCCTGCCGTCGCCGTCCAGGTCCCCGGTGGCCTTCTTGGCGACCACCGCCTTCACGGGGCCGCAGTCCAGCGGGAACCGCACACCGGCCGTGCTCGGCGGCGCGACGGCCGCGGCGGCGGACTCGCCCCGGGCGGCGGGGGCGGACTGGGCGGCCGTGGCCGATCCGGGCTGGACGACGGAGGAGAGGGCCACGACACCCGCGACGGCCGTGGCGGTGGCGACCCAGTGGATGGGCCGCGTCTGGGTGTGCGCGAGCTCCGGAACGGCGGATTGCTGCACGAGGAGCGTCTCCTGTGAGGGCTGTGCCGGTGGGATGGGCTGCATGGTGCCACACGTCACAGTGCGCGGGAACGGCGGGGTGCGGGATTCCCGGGCGGGTTTCGCGCGGGCCGCACGCGCGCGTGGGCGGCATCGATGCTGGTGCCGTGTCAACGGACGGACGCCGTGCCCGAGTTCCCGGATGCGGTCGGGAACTCGGGCACGGCGCCCTCGCGTTGTATCGGTGCGGCCCGGTCAGCGGGCGGCGCCGCCGTCGGCGTTCGGTCCGGCGTAGTCCTCGCCGTAGGCTCCCTTGGCGGGGCGGCGGCGGCGCATGGGCGGCTCGACGCCGTCCGCGAGGCGGCGGGCGGTGAGCAGGAAGCCGGTGTGGCCGATCATCCGGTGGTCCGGGCGGACGGCCAGGCCCTCGATGTGCCAGTTGCGGATCATGGTCTCCCAGGCGGTCGGCTCGTTGAAGCAGCCGATCTCCCGGATGGACTCCACGGTCCGGGCGAGCTGGGTGGTGGTGGCCACGTAGCAGCACAGGATGCCGCCCGGGACCAGCGCCTTGGAGACCGCCTCCAGGCACTCCCAGGGGGCGAGCATGTCGAGGATGACGCGGTCGACGTCGGTGTCGGACAGGTTGTCCTGGAGGTCGCCGACCGTGAGCTGCCAGGCGGGGTGCGGGCCGCCGAAGTAGCGCTCCACGTTCTGCCGGGCGATGTCGGCGAAGTCCTCGCGGCGCTCGTAGGAGTGCAGCATGCCCTGGTCGCCGATGGCCCGCAGCAGGAAGCTGCTGAGCGAACCGGAGCCGACGCCGGCCTCCACGACGCGGGCGCCGGGGAAGATGTCGGCGAAGGCGAGGATCTGCCCCGCGTCCTTCGGGTAGACGACGGCTGCCCCACGGGGCATGGACAGGACGTAGTCGGGGAGCAGGGGGCGCAGCGCGAGGTAGGCGACGTTGCCGGTGGTCCGGACAACGCTGCCCTCGGGAGCGCCGATCAGTTCGTCGTGCGGGAAGGAACCCTTGTGGGTGTGGAAGTTCTTCCCGGCTTCGAGCGTGAACGTGTAGTGGCGACCCTTGGGGTCGGTCAGCTGTACCTGGTCCCCGACCTTGAAGGGCCCGCGCCTGCGGGCGGCACCGGTCGGTTCGGACATGTGACCAGCCTACCGGTTCCCTGCCGGGGGCTTGACCGCGCGCAGTTCCAGGTACCCCTTGGGGGGCGCCAGGCTCTGGGCGCTGTCAGGCCGGCCTTGCCATGGCCCTCACGAAGGCTCGCTCCACGTCGGCGGCGGACAGGACGCCGTAGATCTCGCCGGTCTCCTCGACCACCAGGTACTCGGTGGCCGGGGTGGCGCGCAGCACGTCCAGCAGTTCTTCGCCGGCCAGCTCGGCGGAGACCCGCATGCCGTCGGTCAGCTCCTGGGCGAGGCCGCTGACGGCCACCCAGGGGCGGCGGTGCTCGGGTACGCCGACGATGGCGGCCTCGCGGACCAGCGACAGCGGGTTGCCGTCGACGTCGACCACGACCAGGGCGCGGGCCCCGGCGGCGTTGGCGCGGCGCAGCGCCTCGGAGAGCGGGGTGTCGTTCTCCACCGGCACGGCCCGCCGGGTGAGGGTACGGGCGCGCAGTTCGGGGAGGTGTTCGCGCAGCCGGGCCATGCGGAGGCTGTTGCCGGCGCCGGTCCAGATGATCGCGGCGAGGATGGCGGCGAGCAGGGCGTCGGTGACGGTGTCCATGCCGCCCACGTCCGCACCGCTGCCGCCGAGGGCGCCGGACTGGTTGAGCAGGGGCAGGCCGATCAGGACGGAGACGGCCAGGGCGCGGCCGACCCAGGCGGCGGCGACCGTGCCGGTCATCGGCTTGCCGCTGATCTTCCAGACGACGGCGCGGAGCATGCGGCCGCCGTCGAGGGGGAGGCCGGGGAGCAGGTTGAAGATCGCCACGATCAGGTTGGAGACCATCAGTCCGGCCAGCAGCACACCGGGCACGGTGCCGGGCTCCACGGGCTTCATGGCGATGTAGAACAGGCCGGCCAGGGCGAGGGAGAGCAGCGGGCCGACGAAGGCCAGCACGAACTCCCGACCCGGGGTCTCGGCCTCCTTCTCGATCTCCGAGACGCCGCCGAAGAACTGGAGCTGGATGCGGCGGACCGGGAGCTTGAAGCGGATCGCGGCGACCGTGTGGGCCAGCTCGTGGACCAGGACGGAGGCGTAGAAGGCGACCGCGAAGAAGAGGGAGACCAGGTAGCGGGCGGCGCCCAGCTCGGGCAGCACGCGGTCGAGCTGTCCGCCGAAGACCCAGGTGATCAGGGCGGCGACGAGGAACCAGCTCGGCGCGACGTAGACGGGCACGCCGAAGGGGCGCCCCATGAGGATGCCGCCGCCGGGCTCCTTGGGCCGCGGCTCGGGCGGCTCACCCTTGGCGATACCGGAGTGGGCGAGGGAACGGTGCTCGTGGGCGGGAGGGTGGTGAGCGGGGGCGGAAGCGGGGTGAGTGGGGGCCGGGGTCTGGGCGGGCCGGGGTGCGTCGCCCGGGACTCGGTGATCCGGCTCGGCCGCACCGGCGGCGCCGGCCGTGGGGGCCGCGCCGGACGTCGGGGCCCCGCCAGACGTCGGGGCCCCGCCAGACGTGGAAGCCCCGCCAGACGTGGAAGCCCCGCCAGACGTCGGGGCCGCGCCGGATGTGGAAGCCGCGCCGGACGTAGGGGTCCCGCCAGACGTGGAAGCCCCACCAGACGTGGAGGCCCCGCCAGACGTGGAGGCCCCGCCAGACGTGGAGGCCCCGCCAGACGTCGGGGCCGCGCCGGACGTCGGGGCCGCGCCGGATGTGGAAGCCGCGCCGGACGTAGGGGTCCCGCCAGACGTGGAAGCCCCACCAGACGTGGAAGCCCCACCGGACGTGGAGGCCCCGCCAGACGTCGGGGCCGCGCCGGACGTCGGGGCCGCGCCGGACGTCGGGGCCGCGCCGGACGTCGGGGCCGCGCCGGACGTCGGGGCCGCGCCGGATGTGGAAGCCGCGCCGGACGTAGGAGTCCCGCCAGACGTCGGGGCCCCGCCAGACGTGGAAGCCCCACCGGACGTGGAAGCCCCGCCAGACGTGGAAGCCGCGCCGGACGTAGGGGTCCCGCCAGACGTGGAGGCCCCACCGGTCGGGTCGGTGGTGTCGGTGGGGCTGTCGTCCGTGCGGTCGTCCGTGCTGTTGCCGCCGCCCGTGCCCGTCTCGCCCGCCGTGGCCTCTTCCGTCGGCCCGGCGGAGCTGCTGTTCCGTCCGGTGGGTGCCGGAGCCGGCTTGTCGGTGTCGTTCTCGGCTCGGTCGGTGGGCCGCGGCGGTTCGGGCTCCGGGCCTGGGGGGTCGGTGGGTCCGGTCGCCGGGGCCGTAGGGTCAGCGGAGTGCTCGGCCGGCTCGTCGTTGCCGGACCGCGGCTGCCCGCTTCCGCCGCTCACGTCCACGGTGTCCCCTCGTTCGAAGCGTCTTCCGCACCTGCCGGACGGAAGGGTCTCCTGTCGATGGTATGCGTCCGTGGTGGCACGTTTCGCCCCGGCACCCCCTGTGTTCGCCCCGAGGTCGCGCGGTCGACGCGGGCGGCGGCTGGGTCACTGTCAGTGGCGGGCCGTAAGGTCTGTGGACATGGACAGCAGCATCGACGAGGCGGCGGCCCAGCCGGGCGGCGCCGTACAGACGCCCCCGGCTGACCCACCCCGGACGCCGGACCCCGCGATGCCCGTGGCCGCGGACGGCACGGGCGAGCAGCGGAGCGCCCTCGCGCCGACCTCCTTGTCGCCCTCCCGGGCCAGTGACTTCATGCAGTGCCCGTTGCTGTACCGGTTCCGGGTGATCGACCGGCTGCCGGAGAAGCCGAGCGAGGCGGCCACGCGGGGCACGCTGGTGCACGCCGTGCTGGAGCGGCTGTTCGACGCGCCCGCCGGGGAGCGGACCGCGCCGCGCGCCAAAGCGCTCGTCCCGGGGCAGTGGGACCGGCTGCGGGAGAGCCGCCCGGAGGTGACCGAGCTGTTCGCCGACGACCCGGAGGGGGAGCGGCTGGCCGGGTGGCTCGCCGAGGCCGAGCGGCTCGTGGAGCGCTGGTTCACGCTGGAGGACCCGACGCGGCTGGAGCCGGCCGAGCGGGAGCTGTTCGTGGAGGCCGAGCTGGATTCGGGGCTGCGGCTGCGCGGGATCATCGACCGGGTGGACGTGGCGCCGACCGGCGAGGTGCGGATCGTCGACTACAAGACGGGCAAGGCGCCCCGCCCCGAGTACGCCGAGGGCGCGCTGTTCCAGATGAAGTTCTACGCCCTGGTGGTGTGGCGGCTGAAGCGGGTGATCCCGCGCCGGCTCCAGCTCGTCTACCTCGGCAGCGGGGACGTGCTGACGTACGACCCCGTCCTCGCCGACCTGGAGCGGGTGGAGCGCAAGCTGCACGCGCTGTGGGAGGCCATCAAGCAGGCCACGGAGACCGGGAACTGGCGGCCCCGGCCCACCAAGCTGTGCGGCTGGTGCGACCACCAGGCGCACTGCCCGGAGTTCGGCGGCACTCCCCCGCCCTACCCGCTGCCGGTCACAGCGCCGGAGTCCGGGACCGTGTGAACCCGGAAACCCGGGCAGGGCAGAATGGGGCCGGACTAGCGAAGGAGTGTCACGTGGCCATCCGCGTCCTACTGGTCGACGACCAGCCCCTGCTGCGTACCGGTTTCCGGATGATCCTGGAGGCCGAGCAGGATCTCGCGGTCGTCGGCGAGGCCGGTGACGGCCTCCAGGCTCTCGACCAGGTGCGCGCACTCCAGCCGGATGTGGTGCTGATGGACATCCGGATGCCGCGGATGGACGGTGTGGAGGCCACCCGGCAGATCACCGGTCCCGGCCGGGACGGCCCGGCCAAGGTGCTGGTGCTGACCACGTTCGACCTGGACGAGTACGTGGTGGAGGCGCTGCGCGCCGGGGCCAGCGGCTTCCTGCTCAAGGACGCGCCCGCCAACGAGCTGGTGCAGGCGATCCGGGTGGTCGCGGCCGGCGAGGCCATGCTCGCGCCGAGCATCACCCGGCGACTGCTCGACAAGTACGCCACGCATCTGCCGTCCGGCGAGGAGCCGGTGCCGGACACCCTCCACACCCTCACCGACCGCGAGGTGGAGGTGCTGAAGCTGGTGGCGCGCGGGCTGTCCAACGCCGAGATCGCGGCGGATCTGTTCGTCAGCGAGACGACCGTGAAGACGCATGTGGGTCATGTGCTCACCAAGCTGGGCCTCAGGGACCGGGTGCAGGCCGCGGTGTACGCGTACGAGAGCGGCCTGGTGCGCCCCGGCGCGCAGTAGGGCCGGGAAGACGGTACGACGGCGAAGGGCGCCCTTCCCCGCGGGGAGGGCGCCCTTGTCGTACCGGACCTCAGCCCTTGGGCCAGGCGTCAGCCCTTGGGCCGGGTGTCAGCCCTTGCTGAGTTCCCAGAACCGGAACACCGTCGAGGCGTCCAGGCAGTACTCCAGGCCGTACACGCCGTCGCGGACGACCGCGTACTGCTTGGCCTGCCAGACCGGCAGGACGGGCAGTTCGTCGGCGACGATGTCCTGGAGCTTCCCGAAATCCTTGTCGGTCGCCGCGCGGTCGCTCTGCGCGGCGGTCGCGGGGATGAGGGACTTGGTGATGGTGCGGTTGCCGTAGTTGTTGCCCAGCACGTTGCCCTTGCCGAAGAACGGGGCGGTGAAGTTGTCGGCGTCCGGGTAGTCCGGCACCCAGCCCTTCACGTACACGCCGTACTTGCCGGCGGCGATGTCCTTCTCGTACTGCTCGTAGGCGACGGACCGCACGTCGGCGTCGAACAGGCCGCTCGCGTTGAGCTGGCCGGCGACGGCCTTCAGCTCCTCGTCGGTGGCGGGGCCGTAACGCGACGGCGTGGACCACAGGGTGAGCTTGACCTTGCCGGTGATCCCGGCGGCGCTCAGCGCGGCGGCGGCCTTGTCCTGGGAGGGCCGGGCGCCGTAGGTGTCGAAGAACGCGGTGTTGTGGCCCGCGATGCCCGCCGGGATGATCGAGTACAGCGGGGTGGCGGTGCCGTCGTAGACGTCCTTCATCAGGGCGTCGCGGTCGAGGAGGTAGGCGATGGCCTTGCGGACGCCGAGCTTGCCGGCCACCGGGTCCTTCATGTTGAAGACCAGGTGCTGGACCTCGGCGCTGGTGCCCTCGATGACGTCGACGCCCTTGCTGTCGGCCCCCTGGTCGAGGTCGGCGATGTCGGACGCGGCCAGGCCTCGGTAGGCGATGTCGACGCCGCCGTCGAGGAGGGCCTTGCGCAGGGCGGTCCGGTCGCCGTGGAAGAACTTGAGGGTGACGCCGGAGTTCTTGACCTCGGCGGTGCCCTTGTAGTTCTCGTTGACCGAGAAGACCGCCTGGTCCTTGTCGAACGAGTCCAGCTTGTAGGGGCCGGAGCCGACGGCCTTGTGGTCGGTGCGCAGGCCGTTCGCGTCGTACTGGCGGTGGTCCACGATGGAGCCGGCGCCCGAGGCGATCTTGCTGGGGAAGGTGGCGTCGGGCACCTTCAGACGGAAGACGGCCGTTCTCGCGTCCGGTGTCTCGACCTTGTCGAGCATGGGGAACATGATGGCGGGACCGGCGGGGTCGTCGATCTTCAGCATGCGGTCGAAGGAGAACTTCACGTCCTCGGAGGTGAGGGCGTCACCGTTGCTGAACTTCAGGCCGTCCTTCAGCTCGCACTTGTAGACCATGGCCCGGGTGTCGGTGAAGCCGCACTGCTTCGCGAGTTCGGGCTGGGGTTCGGTCGCGCCCTTGGGGAAGCCGAGCAGCGACTGGAAGACGTTGTTGAACAACAGCCAGGAGCCGGGGTCATAGCCGGATGCCGGGTCCGTGGCTAGGACGTCGTCGGACATCCCCATCACCACGGAGGAGCCGGTGCCCCCGGAATCACCGGTCTCGGAGCCGCAGCCGGTCAACAGGCCGGAGGCCAGCCCCGCCACGATGGGCAGGACTGGCCACTGGTTGCGCATGTTCACGTGCTCTGTGCCTTGTCGTCGGTTCGTCAGCCCGGGTCCGCCGTCCCTGGTCCCGGGCCCCGGGGCCGCGTCGTGTCCGGCCCCGGGTGCGGAGAGCGTCAGCCGCTCACACCGCGGCCCAGCTCCCACAGCTGAAGCGTCGAGGAGGAGTTGAGGGCGTAGGCCACGCCCGTGATGTCGTCCCGTGCGGCGACGTACTGCTTGCCCTGCCACAGCGGCAGGATCGGGACGTCCTCGGCGACGATGTCCTGGATCTCGTTCAGGCTCTTGGAGGCGCTGAGCCGGTCGGCCTCGCGGCGGGACTGCGGGATCAGCGTCCGCTGGATGGTGCCGTTGTCGTACGGCGAGCCGAGGAAGTTGTCCTTGTCGAGGAAGGGCGCGAGGAAGTTGTCGGCGTCCGGGAAGTCCGGGAACCAGCCCATGCCGTAGACGTCGTACTGGCCCTTCTGCTCGGCGGGCCGGAAGGTCGCCCAGGGGTGGCCCTGGATGGAGGCGTCGAACAGGCCGCTGTCGTTGAGCTGCTTCTTCAGCACCTCGAACTCCTGCTTGGTGGCCGAGCCGTAGTGGTCGGTGGTGTAGTGCAGGGTCAGCTTCACCGGGGTGGTGATGCCGGCCTTGGTGAGCAGCGACTTGGCCTTGTCGACGCTGGGGTTGCCGTACTTGTTGAAGAACGCGTTGGAGTGGCCGGTGACGGTGGCCGGGACCAGCGAGTACAGCGGCTCGGCCTGGGTGCCGTAGACCTTGGAGACCAGCTCGCCGCGGTTGATGAGCTGGGCCATGGCCTGGCGCACGGCCTTGGACTTGACGCTGGAGGCGTCGGTGTTGAAGGCCAGGTAGCGGATCTCCAGGCCGGGCATGTCGACCAGGTCGGCGTTCTCGTCGGTGCCGGCGTCCAGCTTCTGGATCTGCGCGGGCGACATGGTGCGGGTCATGACGTCGATGTCGCCCTTGTCGATCGCGGCGCCCATGGCGTCGGCGTC
The DNA here is from genome assembly GCF_055564375.1 of Streptomyces sp. NPDC029138. Lineage (NCBI taxonomy): Bacteria > Bacillati > Actinomycetota > Actinomycetes > Kitasatosporales > Streptomycetaceae > Streptomyces > Streptomyces sp. NPDC029138. The sequence goes on along the minus strand of NZ_JBVHWM010000002.1, from coordinate 88,986 downwards.
GGTGAAGGAGCGCAGCTCGACCTTGTCGTTGTTGACCGTCACGCCGCCCTTGTAGGAGGCGTTCTTGGTGAAGGTCGCGTCGACGATCGCGTTGTCCTTGACCTCGGCCTTGAAGGTGTACGGGCCGGAGCCGTCGACCTCGAAGCCGTCCCGGAGCTTGTCCTTCGGGTAGTCCTTCGGGTTGATGATGCCCGCGACCGGCGTGGACAGCTTGTACGGGAAGGTGGCGTCGGCCGTCTTCAGGTGGAAGACGACCTCGCGGTCGCCCTGCGTCTCGATCGTGTCGATGGTGTTCAGCAGGGCGGAGACACCGCTGTCGGCGTTGATGCGCAGCGCGCGCTCGATGGAGTACTTGACGTCCGCGGCGGTCACCGGGTCGCCGCTCGCGAACTTCAGGCCCTCCCGCAGCTTGCAGGCGTAGCGCTCGCTGCCGCTGTCGGTGAAGGAGCAGCTCTCGGCGGCGTCCGGGACGGGGTCGCCCTCGCCCTTGGGCTGGGCCATCAGGGTCTGCACGGACTGGCGCAGGATGTTCCAGGTGCCGACGTCGTAGGCGTAGGCCGGGTCGAGCGGTGCCGGGGCTTCCTTGGTGGCCGTGAACTGGTCCGTGGTACCGACGACGATGGCGTCACCGCTCTTGCTCCCGCTGTCGGATCCGCCGCACGCGGCGAGAACCGGGGTGAGCAGGCCGGCCACCGCCGGCAGCACCAAAGTCTTGCGGTTCATGCGGGAGTTTCTCCAGAGCTGTTCGGGTCCGTGTATCCGGCATGCAGGGGTGGCGCGGCGGATCACGGGGGTTCTCGGCGATGTTCTCGCGATGAGATTAGTCCGCGCCCGCAACGGGCCTCACAGCCGCGTAAGTTACTTTCCATCACGCAGTGGAACCGGCCGCGGACACACCGAAAACCCGACAGCGGCAGGATTAGTGCAGCTTCCCATCAATCGGGACACAAGGTCGCCTGGAAACCGCCCGGTCGCGGCCGGTGAGCACACTCGGCCAACGTTGTCGAGCCCCGTCAGCGTGAGGAACGTCACACCCCCAACTGTGCCGTCAGTCAGCAGAATTCGGCCGCGCGATTCGCGGCGAATTCCCCTCGGTGTACTTCCCCGGAAATGTGTCCAGCGCCCCCAATGGGCTTGACACGCTGGGTGAACGGCTAGCGCACTTCCGTCATCAGGCCCCGCAGAAATGCCAGGTCGACCTCTTCCAGAGAGGAGACGACGGTGCGTCCCGCGGCCGGGCCGATGGGGGCCACGGAGGGTACGGCGACCACCCGGCAGCCCGCTGCCTCGGCGGCGGCGACCCCGGTGGCGGTGTCCTCGACCACCGCGCATCTGGCCGGATCCGCACCGAGCCCGGCGGCGGCGAGCAGATACGGGTCCGGGAAGGGCTTGGTGCGGGAGACCTCGTCTCCGGCGATGGAGAGGCTGAAGTGGTGCGGGCCGAGCACGGACAGCACGCGGTCGATGATGCGCCGGTGGGAGGCGGAGACCAGAGCCGTGGGAACGCTGTGCAGACGCAGCTCGGCGAGCAGCCGGGCGGCGCCCGGCATCAGCGGCAGGGCGCGGTCGATCCGGTCCTCGAAGCCCTCGTTGAGCAGTACGGTGAGTTCCGCCAGGGTGATGTCGGCGCCGGTCACCTCGATGAGGAAGCCGGCGCTGCGGGTCATGGGGCCGCCGACCACGACATGCCGCCAGGACTCGTCGAGGGCGTGGCCGAGGGCGGCGAAGACCTCCACCTCGACGTCCCACCAGAAGCCCTCTGTGTCCACCAGGGTGCCGTCCATGTCGAGCAGCACCGCCTGTAGGGCGGAGCCTTCGGCTGTACGGGTTCCGAGCGCGGGGACCGTACTGGTCATCCGGGCGCACCTCCTCGAGGGACGACCAGGCCGGTTCCCGGGCGGGAACCGGCCTGCAATGGACCGACCAGTCTACGACTTGTCCGATCAGTGTGCTGGGTGAGACACGCCTCACCGTGTGCGGGTGAGACACGCGTCTCGGCATAGGGGTGAGACACCCGTCACCGTGCGTTGAAGTACTTCGCCTCCGGGTGGTGGATCACGATCGCGTCCGTGGACTGCTCGGGGTGGAGCTGGAACTCCTCGGACAGGTGGACGCCGATCCGCTCCGGCTGGAGCAGTTCCGCGATCTTGGCGCGGTCCTCCAGGTCGGGGCAGGCGCCGTAGCCGAGGGAGAAGCGGGCGCCCCGGTACTTCAGGTCGAACATGTCCTCGATGGCGGCCGGGTCCTCGCCGCCGAAGCCGAGTTCGGCGCGGACGCGGGCGTGCCAGTACTCGGCGAGGGCCTCGGCCAACTGGACGGACAGGCCGTGCAGTTCGAGGTAGTCGCGGTAGGCGTTGGACTCGAAGAGCTTCGCCGTCTCCGCGCCGATGCGTGAGCCGACGGTGACGACCTGGAAGCCGACCACGTCCGTCTCGCCCGACTCCTCCGGGCGGAAGAAGTCGGCCAGGCACAGGCGCCGACCACGGCGCTGGCGCGGGAAGGTGAAGCGGGTGCGCTCGTTGCCCTGTTCGTCCAGGATGATCAGGTCGTCGTCCTTGGACACGCAGGGGAAATAGCCGTGGACGACGGCCGCTTCGAGGAGGTTCTCGGTCTGGAGCCGGTCGAGCAGGCCGCGCAGCCGGGGCCGGCCCTCGGTCTCGACCAGTTCCTCGTACGTCGGGCCCTCGCCGGTGCGGGCCTGCTTCAGACCCCACTGGCCCTTGAACAGCGCGCCCTCGTCCAGCCAGCTCGCGTACTCCTTGAGTTGGATGCCCTTGACGACCCGGGTGCCCCAGAACGGCGGCTCGGGAATCGGGTTGTCGGTGGCGACGTCGGATCGGACATGGCCCTCCTCCGGACGCTCCTCGACCTCCACGGCGGCGGCCCGCACCCGGCGCTGCCGCAGCTCGGGCAGCTTCGCCCCGGGCACGCCCCGCTTGACGCCGATGAGGGCGTCCATCAGGCGCAGGCCCTCGAAGGCGTCCCGGGCGTAGCGGACCTCGCCCTCGTAGATCTCGTGCAGGTCCTGCTCGACGTAGGCCCGGGTGAGGGCGGCGCCGCCGAGGATGACCGGGAAGCGGGCGGCGAGGCCGCGCTGGTTCAGCTCCTCCAGGTTCTCCTTCATGATCACCGTGGACTTGACCAGGAGCCCGGACATGCCGATGACGTCGGCCCGGTGCTCCTCGGCCGCCTCCAGGATCGCGGAGACCGGCTGCTTGATGCCCAGGTTGACGACGTTGTAGCCGTTGTTGGACAGGATGATGTCGACCAGGTTCTTGCCGATGTCGTGCACGTCGCCGCGCACGGTCGCGAGCACGATCGTGCCCTTGCCCTCGGCGTCGGACTTCTCCATGTGCGGTTCGAGATAGGCGACGGCCGCCTTCATGACCTCGGCGGACTGGAGGACGAACGGCAGCTGCATCTGGCCGGAGCCGAACAGCTCGCCGACGACCTTCATGCCGTCGAGCAGGGTCTCGTTGACGATGTCGAGCGCCGGGCGGTCCTGGAGGGCCTGGTCCAGGTCCGCCTCCAGGCCGTTGCGCTCGCCGTCGATGATCCGGCGCTTGAGCCGCTCCTCCAAGGGCAGCGCGGCCAGCTCCTCGGCCTTGCCGGCCTTCAGGGACTTCGCCGTGGCGCCCTCGAAGAGCCGCATGAGCTTCTGGAGGGGGTCGTAGCCCTCGCCGCGGCGGTCGTAGATCAGGTCGAGGGCGGTCTGGACCTCTTCCTCGCTGAACCGGGCGATCGGCAGGATCTTGGAGGCGTGCACGATCGCCGAGTCCAGGCCCGCCTTGACGCACTCGTCCAGGAAGACGGAGTTCAGCAGGATGCGGGCGGCCGGGTTGAGGCCGAAGGAGATGTTCGACAGGCCCAGCGTGGTCTGCACCGCCGGGTGGCGCCTCTTCAGCTCGCGGATCGCCTCGATGGTGGCGATGCCGTCCTTGCGGGACTCCTCCTGACCGGTGCAGATGGTGAAGGTCAGGGTGTCGATGAGGATGTCCTCCTCGTGGATGCCCCAGTTCCCGGTCAGGTCGGCGATCAGCCGTTCGGCGATCTCGACCTTCTTCTCCGGGGTGCGGGCCTGGCCCTCCTCGTCGATGGTGAGCGCGATCAGCGCGGCGCCGTGCTCCCGCGCCAGCTGGGTGACCTTCGCGAACCGGGAGTCGGGGCCGTCGCCGTCCTCGTAGTTCACGGAGTTGATCACCGCGCGGCCGCCCAGCTTCTCCAGGCCGGCCTTGATGACGTCGACCTCGGTGGAGTCCAGGACGATGGGCAGGGTCGAGGCGGTGGCGAAGCGGCCGGCCAGTTCCTCCATGTCGGCGACGCCGTCCCGGCCGACGTAGTCCACGCACAGGTCGAGCATGTGCGCGCCCTCGCGGATCTGCTCCCGGGCCATCTCCACACAGTCGTCCCAGCGGCCCTCCAGCATGGCCTCGCGGAACTTCCTGGAGCCGTTGGCGTTGGTGCGCTCGCCGATGGCCAGGTAGGAGGTGTCCTGACGGAACGGCACCGACTGGTACAGGGAGGCGGCGCCCGGCTCGGGGCGCGGGTCGCGCTCGGGCGGGGTGAGACCCTGGACCCGCTCCACGACCTGGCGCAGGTGCTCGGGGGTGGTGCCGCAGCAGCCGCCGATGAGGGAGAGGCCGTAATCGCGTACGAAGTTCTCCTGGGCGTCCGCCAGGCCCTCGGGGCCGAGCGGGAAGTGGGCACCGTCCTTGGTGAGGATCGGCAGGCCTGCGTTCGGCATGCACAGCAGCGGGATGCGCGAGTGCCGGGTGAGGTAGCGCAGGTGCTCGCTCATCTCGGCCGGGCCGGTCGAGCAGTTCAGGCCGATCATGTCGATGCCGAGCGGCTCCAGCGCGGTGAGCGCGGCGCCGATCTCGGAGCCGAGCAGCATGGTGCCGGTGGTCTCGAAGGCCATCGAGCAGAACAGGGGGACGTCGGTGCCGAGGCGCTCCATGGCGCGCCGGGCGCCCAGGACGGACGCCTTGGTCTGGAGCAGGTCCTGGGTGGTCTCGACGATCAGGGCGTCGGCACCGCCCGTGAGCAGGCCCTCCGCGTTCGCCTGGAAGCCGTCCCGGATGGTGGTGAACCCGATATGGCCGAGGGTGGGGAGCTTGGTGCCGGGGCCGATGGAGCCGAGGACCCAGCGGGGCCGGCCGTCGCGGGCGGAGAACGCGTCCGCCGTCTCCCGGGCGATACGGGCGCCGGCCTCGGAGAGTTCGTGGACGCGGTCCGCGATGTCGTACTCCGCCATGGCCGCGTGGTTGGCCCCGAAGGTGTTGGTCTCCACGCAGTCGACGCCCACGGCGAAGTACGCCTCGTGGACGGAGCGGACGATGTCGGGGCGGGTGAGGTTGAGGATCTCGTTGCAGCCCTCGAGGTTCTGGAAGTCCTCGAGGGTGGGCTCCTGCGCCTGGAGCATCGTGCCCATGGCTCCGTCGGCGACCACCACTCGGGTGGCGAGCGCCTCGCGGAGCGCGGACGCACGGGTCCGGCTGTCGGCGGAAGGGGACGTTGGCGACGAGGCCATGTAAGGGCTCCCTGGAGTGCGACGGCTGTCGGCTATGCGGATGCCCGGACCGGCCGGGTTGCCGCACGGCGTCAGAGTAACCGGGAGTCGGCTTGGATGGGCAGCGGCGTCCACGAGGCGGACGCGGGTGGCCCGGGTGCCACGCACAGATCACGTGTGATGTAACAGGTGCCGACCGACCATTAGCGGGAGGTCGACATGGACCGGTAGTGTTCGACATTGCCGAACGGTGATTTCCAAACGGCACCGGGGCAGTCGAAGGGGACGGAGGCAGGACGGCGATGGCACGGAACATCCAGTCGCTCGAACGGGCGGCGGCGATGCTGCGGCTGCTCGCGGGCGGCGAGCGGCGGCTCGGCCTCTCGGACATCGCCTCGTCACTGGGCCTCGCCAAGGGCACCGCCCACGGCATCCTGCGCACCCTCCAGCAGGAGGGGTTCGTGGAGCAGGACGACGCCTCCGGCCGCTACCAGCTGGGCGCGGAGCTGCTGCGCCTCGGCACCACCTATCTCGACGTGCACGAACTGCGCGCGCGGGCACTGGTGTGGACCGACGACCTGGCCCGCTCCAGCGGGGAGAGCGTGTACCTGGGCGTCCTGCACCAGCAGGGCGTCCTGATCGTGCACCACGTCTTCCGGCCCGACGACAGCCGGCAGGTGCTGGAGATCGGGGCCATGCAGCCACTGCACTCCACGGCCCTGGGCAAGGTGCTGTCGGCCTACGACCCGGTGGCGCACAGCGAGGCGCTGGACACGGAGCGAAAGGCCTTCACGGACCGCACGGTGTGCGACCCCGGCGACTTCGAGCACCTCCTCGACGTCACGCGCGCGCGTGGGTACGCCGCCGACGTGGAGGAGACCTGGGAGGGCGTGGCGTCGGTCGCCGCACCCATCCACGACCGCCGCCGCATGCCCGTGGGCGCGGTCGGCATCACCGGCGCCGTGGAGCGACTGTGCCGGGAGGGCGAGCTGCGCCCCGAACTGATCGCGGCGGTGCGCGACTGCGCCCGCGCGGTCTCCCGCGATCTGGGCGCCGGGCGGTTCTGACCGCCGGCCCGAGCGGGGAACGACCGAAGGACGGGACGACCGGGACGCCAGGCGGCGTTCCGGTCGTCGACCTACCCTGAAATCGACAAAAACGGCTAGATCGTACGTCCGTGCACGAACCTTGATAACGCGCAGCGATCAATAACGATCCTATTTTCGATAACAGAACCCTTGACTCACGCGTGACGCCGAAGCAAGACTCCCGTCCATCGGTCGGCATTGTCGAACACCTACCGGCAATACGCGCTAGAGTGTGACAACGCCAAGGGCCGGCATCGCTCTCACCCCCGAGGGCGCCAGAACCCCCGGTGGGACCCGGGGTTCGGCTTTCCCCTGGACGAAGGACAAAGGAGTCGCGGGTGTCCAGCTCCGACATCTTCATCGGCGAGACCATCGGTACCGCCATACTCATCCTGCTCGGCGGCGGCGTCTGCGCCGCCGTCACGCTGAAGGCCTCCAAGGCCCGTAACGCCGGTTGGCTCGCCATCGCCTTCGGGTGGGGCTTCGCCGTCATGACGGCCGTGTACATCTCCGGACCGCTGTCCGGAGCCCACCTCAACCCGGCCGTCACCGTCGCCCTCGCCATCAAGGACGGCGACTGGAGCAACGTCCCGGTCTACTTCGCCGGCCAGCTGCTCGGCGCGATGATCGGCGCGGCCCTGGTGTGGGTCGCCTACTACGGCCAGTTCCAGGCGCACCTGACCGACAAGGAGATCGTCGGCGGTCCGGGCGCGCAGGCCACCACGGCCAAGGCCGTCGAGGCCCAGGAGCAGGGCGCCGGCCCGGTTCTCGGCGTCTTCTCCACCGGTCCCGAGATCCGGAACGTGGCGCAGAACCTCGCCACGGAGATCATCGGCACCGTCGTACTGATCCTCGCGGTCCTCACCCAGGGCCTGAACGACAAGGGCAACGGCCTCGGCATCCTCGGCGGTCTGATCACCGCGCTCGTGGTGGTGTCGATCGGTCTGTCGCTCGGCGGCCCGACGGGCTACGCGATCAACCCGGCCCGTGACCTGGGCCCCCGCATCGTGCACGCCCTGCTGCCGCTGCCCAACAAGGGCGGTTCCGACTGGAGCTACGCCTGGATCCCGGTGGTCGGTCCGCTGATCGGCGGCGCCATCGCCGCAGGCATCTACAACGTCGCCTTTGCTTGAGAAGCCTCTTGAGAAGCCTGACGAAGCACCGAGTCTTCGAGCACGCGCCGTACGTACAGCCCCATCACCACGGATCTTTCAGGAGCACACAGTGACCGACGCCCACACCGCAGGCCCCTTCATCGCGGCGATCGACCAGGGCACGACCTCCTCGCGCTGCATCATCTTCGACCGGGACGGCCGGATCGTCTCCGTCGACCAGAAGGAGCACGAGCAGATCTTCCCGAAGCCGGGCTGGGTCGAGCACAACGCCAACGAGATCTGGACCAACGTCCAGGAAGTCGTCGCCGGTGCCGTCGCCAAGGCCGGCATCACCCGGGACGACATCAAGGCCATCGGCATCACCAACCAGCGCGAGACCACCGTGCTGTGGGACAAGAACACCGGTGAGCCCGTCCACAACGCCATCGTCTGGCAGGACACCCGCACCGACGCGCTCTGCCGGGAGCTGGGCCGCAACGTCGGCCAGGACCGCTTCCGCCGCGAGACGGGCCTGCCGCTGGCCTCCTACTTCGCCGGGCCCAAGGCCCGCTGGCTGCTCGACAACGTCGACGGCCTGAAGGAGCGCGCCGAGGCCGGCGACATCCTCTTCGGCACCATGGACACCTGGGTCATCTGGAACCTGACCGGCGGTGTCAACGGCGGCAAGCACGTCACCGACGTCACCAACGCCTCCCGCACCCTCCTCATGAACCTGCACACGATGCAGTGGGACGAGAAGATCTGCGAGTCCATCGGCGTGCCGCAGCAGATCCTGCCCGAGATCCGCTCCTCCGCCGAGGTCTACGGCGAGATCACGGGCGGCAAGCTCGGCGATCTGCTCGGCGGCATCCCGGTCGCCTCCGCGCTCGGCGACCAGCAGGCGGCCCTGTTCGGCCAGACCTGCTTCTCCGAGGGCGAGACCAAGTCGACCTACGGCACCGGCACCTTCATGGTGATGAACACCGGCAGCAAGATCATCAACTCCTACGCCGGTCTGCTGACCACCGTCGGCTACAAGATCGGCGACCAGCCGACGGTCTACGCCCTGGAGGGCTCGATCGCCGTCACCGGCTCGCTGGTGCAGTGGATGCGCGACCAGATGGGCCTGATCTCCACCGCCGCCGAGATCGAGACGCTCGCGCTCTCGGTCGAGGACAACGGCGGCGCCTACTTCGTGCCGGCCTTCTCCGGTCTGTTCGCCCCGCACTGGCGCTCCGACGCCCGCGGTGTGATCGCCGGCCTGACCCGGTACGTCACCAAGGCGCACCTCGCGCGCGCCGTCCTGGAGGCCACCGCCTGGCAGACCCGGGAGATCGCCGACGCCATGGTCAAGGACTCCGGCGACGAGCTGGTGACCCTGAAGGTCGACGGTGGCATGACCGCCAACAACCTGCTGATGCAGACCCTCTCCGACGTCCTCGACGCACCGGTGGTGCGCCCGATGGTCGCCGAGACCACCTGCCTCGGCGCCGCCTACGCCGCCGGTCTCGCCGTCGGCTTCTGGTCCAGCACCGACGAACTGCGCGCCAACTGGCGCCGGGCCGCCGAGTGGACCCCCCGCATGGACGCGGAGACCCGCGACCGTGAGTACAAGAACTGGCTCAAGGCCGTCGAGCGGACCATGGGCTGGCTCGAAGACGAGAGCTGAGCGGCCCTTCCCGGCTCAGCCATCTCTGACGAGGAGTAAGTACCCGACATGACCAGTCAGTCCACCCTGCAGACCGTGCCTGCCCTGGGAACGCACCCGGCTTCCGGCTCCAACCCGAGCCGGGCCGAAACCAGGGAGCAGCTCGCCAAGGCGTCGTACGACCTTCTTGTGATCGGCGGCGGCATCCTGGGCATCTCCACCGCCTGGCACGCCGCGCAGTCCGGGCTCAGGGTGGCACTGGTCGACGCCGGCGACTTCGCCGGCGCCACCTCTTCCGCCTCTTCCAAGCTGCTCCACGGAGGTCTGCGCTACCTCCAGACCGGCGCGGTGAAGCTGGTGGCGGAGAACCACTTCGAGCGCCGTGCGGTCTCCCGCCAGGTGGCCCCCCACCTGGCGAACCCGCTCACCTTCTACCTCCCCGTGTACAAGGGCGGGCCGCACGGCGCGGCGAAGCTCGGCGCGGGCGTCTTCGCCTACTCCGCGCTCTCCGCGTTCGGCGACGGCGTCGGCCACCTGCTCTCCCCCGCCAAGGCGGCGCAGGACGTGCCCGAGCTGCGAACCGAGAACCTCAAGGCCGTGGCCGTCTACGGCGACGACCAGATGAACGACGCGCGCATGGCGCTGATGACGGTCCGCGCGGCCGTCGAGGCGGGCGCGGTCGTCCTCAACCACGCCGAGGTCACCGGGCTGCGCTTCACCAAGGGCCGGGTCACCGGCGCCGACCTCAGGGACCGGACGTCCGGCGACGAGTTCGGCGTCAACGCCCGGCTCGTCCTGAACGCGACCGGCCCCTGGGTCGACCACCTGCGCAGGATGGAGGACCCGAACGCGGCGCCGTCCATCCGCCTGTCCAAGGGCGCGCACCTGGTCCTGAAGCGGACGTCTCCGTGGAAGGCCGCGCTCGCGACCCCCATCGACAAGTACCGCATCACCTTCGCCCTCCCCTGGGAGGACATGCTGCTGCTCGGCACCACCGACGAGGAGTACGAGGGCGATCCGGCCGATGTCGCGGTCAACGAGAAGGACATAGCCCAGATCCTGGACGAGGCCGCGTTCTCCGTCCGGGACCAGCAGCTCCAGCGCGACCTCATCACCTACGCGTTCGCCGGTCTGCGGGTGCTGCCGGGCGGCCCCGGCGACACCGCCAAGGCCAAGCGCGAGACCGTGGTGACCGAGGGCAGGGGCGGCATGCTGTCCGTCGCGGGCGGCAAGTGGACGACGTTCCGCCACATCGGCCGGACGATCATGAAGAAGCTGGAGGCGCTGCCGGGTCACCCGCTCGGCGACGACTTCGAGCCGATCTCCTCGCTGCCGAAGAAGCTGCCGCTGCCCGGTGTCGCCAACCCGCGCGCGGTCGCCCACCGGCTGCTGGTCGACGGCCCGGCTCCGGGCCCGCGCATGGCCGCCGACACCGCCAAGCACCTGGCCACCCACTACGGCTCCCTGGCCTTCGACATCGCCCGCCTGGCGAACGAGAGCCCGGAGCTGGCCGAGCGCGTCCACCCCGACGCCCCGGAGATCTGGGCGCAGGTCGTCTGGGCCCGTGACCACGAGTGGGCCGAGACGCCGGACGACGTGCTGCGCCGCCGCACCACGCTGACCATCCGGGGCCTGGCCACGGACGAGGTCCGCGCCAAGGTCCAGGATCTGCTGGACAAGAAGTAGGAAGCGGGTGCCCGAGACGTAGGAAGCGGGTGCGCGACACGTGGCGAAGGGGCGGCCCCACGCCGACGGGGCCGCCCCTTCCGCGTGCCCGGCGCCGAAAGACGCTCTTCGGCCCCCGGCCGGCGCCGCATAATGTGCTGAGACATCCGATGTCTGGGGCGACAGGAGGCCGGCCGTGGCAGTCACCGACGAGGCGATCGAGAAGATCAAGGGGATGATCGTCTCCGGTGCGCTGCGCCCGGGCGACCGGCTGCCGAAGGAGAGCGAGCTGGCCGCCGAGCTGGGCCTGTCCCGCAACTCCCTGCGGGAGGCGGTCCGCGCGCTGTCGCTCATCCGTATCCTCGACGTACGGCAGGGCGACGGCACCTATGTCACCAGCCTCGATCCGCAGCTGCTGCTGGAGGCGATGAGCTTCGTCGTGGACTTCCACCGCGACGACACGGTGCTGGAGTTCCTGGCGGTGCGCCGGATCCTGGAGCCCGCCGCGACCGCGCTGGCGGCCCCTCGGATCGACGCCGGGCAACTGGACGCCCTGGAGGCCCAGTTGGACGCGATGGGCGCGGAGCCGTCGGTGGAGCAGCTGGTCGCGGCCGACCTGGAGTTCCACCGGAGCATCGTGCAGAGCGCCGGGAACTCGGTCCTGTGCTCGCTGCTGGACGGGCTGTCGGGGCCCACCACGCGGGCCCGGATCTGGCGGGGGCTCACCCAGGAGGACGCGGTCGGCCGCACGCTGCGCGAGCACCGGGCGATCCTGGGCGCGCTGCGCGACCGGGACGCGGAGGCGGCGCGTTCCTGGGCGACCGTGCACATCGCGAGCGTGGAGCAGTGGCTGCGGTCCACTCTGTGAGTTCGGCTTCTCTCGCGTGTTCCACGGTGGCGAACGGGGCAGTGATCCGTTCACTCCCCCACGCAAGGGGGCTGCGGGCGCCCCCGCCGGACGCCGTAAGGTTGGTGAGTCAAGCGAGGGCACGTCGGAAGGAGGCACTGGGTGATCGAGCTGGAGGGGGTTCCCGAGCTGATCGACCCAGTCATGGTGGCCGCGTTCGAGGGCTGGAACGATGCCGGCGACGCCGCCTCCACGGCGGTCGCGCATCTGGAACGCGAATGGAAGGGCGAGGTCTTCGCCGCGCTGGACGCCGAGGACTACTACGACTTCCAGGTGAACCGTCCCACGGTGTTCATGGACGGCGGTGTGCGCAAGATCACGTGGCCGACGACAAGGTTGTCGGTGGTCCGCGTCGGCGGTGAGAAGCCGCGCGACCTGGTGCTGGTCCGGGGCATCGAACCGTCCATGCGCTGGCGTTCGTTCTGCAACGAGCTGCTGGGCTTCGCGCACGAGCTGGGCGTGGAGCTGGTGGTCATCCTGGGCGCCCTGCTCGGGGACACCCCGCACACGCGTCCGGTGCCGGTCAGCGGGGTCACGTCCGACCCGGACCTGGCCCGCCGGATGGACCTGGAGGAGACCAAGTACGAGGGGCCGACGGGCATCGTCGGCGTCCTCCAGGAGGCGTGCACGCACGCGGGCGTCCCGGCGGTCTCGCTGTGGGCGGCCGTACCGCACTACGTGTCCCAGCCGCCCAACCCGAAGGCGACGCTGGCACTGCTCAACCGCCTGGAGGACCTGCTCGACCTGCGCATCCCGCAGGGGGAGCTGCCCGAGGACGCGCGGGCCTGGCAGGTGGGCGTGGACCAGCTGGCCGCCGAGGACAGCGAGGTCGCCGAGTACGTCCAGACGCTGGAGGAGGCCCGGGACACCGCCGAGCTGCCGGAGGCGTCCGGTGAGGCGATCGCGCGGGAGTTCGAGCGGTATCTGCGGCGCCGGGACGTGGGCCCTCCGGGCGGCAAGCCGAGGCCTCCGGCGGCTGGGAGCGGGTCCAAGGAGGACGACGAGGACAGCCCGGAGGACTGAGGGTACGAAGAAGGGGCGGTTCCCTGGCGGGAAGCGCCCCTTCTTCGTGTTGCCGACGCGTCGTGGGATGCCCCGCGGGGCCGTCGGGCGGCTGCCCGCCCGTCCGTGGCTTGTCGCGCGGTTCCCCGCGCCCCTTTGGGGCGCTTTACAGGGCCACGCCCAGCAGCGCATCCACCGCTCGCGTGACCAGGCCGGGCGCGCCCGTGTCCGTGCCGCCCTCCTGTTCCTGCCGGGCCGCCCAGCGGTCCACCGCGGTCAGGGCGGTGGGGGCGTCCAGGTCGTTCGCCAGGGCGTCGCGGATCTCCTCCACCAGCGCGTCGGCGGAGGGGCCGTCGGGCCGGGAGACGGCCGCACGCCAGCGGGCGAGGCGGGCGACGGCGTCCTGGAGGACCTGGTCGGTCCACTCCCAGTCGGCGCGGTAGTGGTGGGAGAGCAGCGCGAGGCGGATGGCGGCGGGGTCGACGCCGTCGCGGCGCAGCGTGGAGACGAAGACCAGGTTGCCCTTGGACTTCGACATCTTCTCGCCGTCCAGGGCGACCATGCCGGCGTGCACGTACGCGTTGGCCATGGGGAACTCGCCGGTGAGCACCTGGGCGTGCGAGGCGCCCATCTCGTGGTGCGGGAAGGCGAGGTCGGAGCCGCCGCCCTGGACGTCGAAGCCCATGCCGAGGTGGTCGAGGGCGATGGCCACGCACTCGATGTGCCAGCCGGGCCGACCCCGGCCGAGGGAGCCGCCGTCCCAGCTGGGCTCGCCGGGCCGGGCCGCCATCCACAGCATGGGGTCGACCGGGTTCTTCTTGCCCGGGCGGTCCGGGTCGCCACCGCGCTCGGCGGACAGCAGCCGCATGGCGGCGGCGTCCAGGTTCGAGACCTTGCCGAAGTGCGGGTCGGACTCGACGGAGAAGTAGATGTCACCCTCCAGCTCGTAGGCCGCGCCGAGGTCGCGCAGCCGCTCCACGAGCGGGACGATGCCGGGTATCGCCTCGACGGCGCCTATGTAGTGCTGCGGCGGGAGCATCCGCAGGGCGGTCATGTCCTCACGGAAGAGGGCGGTCTCCTTCTCGGCGAGGGCGACCCAGTCGACGCCGTCCCGCTCCGCCCGCTCCAGCAGCGGATCGTCGACGTCGGTGACGTTCTGGACGTAGTGGACCTGCCGCTTGGTGTCGAGCCACACGCGCTGAACCAGGTCGAACGCGTTGTAGGTCGCCGCGTGACCCAGGTGGGTCGCGTCGTACGGCGTGATGCCGCAGACATAGATGCGGGCGACGGGACCGGGGTCGAGGGTGACCAGGCCGCCGGTCGCGGTGTCGTGGATCCTCAGGTCGCGGCCCTGACCAGGCAGGGCGGGGACCTCGGAAGCGGGCCAGGCATGCATGTACATGAGCCTAACCGGCGCCGAGCTGCGGATACGAACGGGATCGGGCTGGATGGCCGGTTCCGCGGTCTTGTACCTCGGCGCCGGATGTGCTCACACGGGCGGCCAGGGGATGGCGGGCCACTCCCCGTTCGGCTCCGGATGCAGGCCCGAGGTGAGCAGCGCGTCGACACGCGCGCGCGTGGCGTCGATCTCCGCCGCCGTGATCAGTGCGGCCAGCCGCCGGCCCAGCTCCCCCTCCAGGCCGTCCCGCAGCCCCTTGAGGACGTCCACGGCCTCCGGGGTGAGGGGTTCCCCGGCCCAGCCCCACAGCAGGGTGCGCAGCTTGTTCTCGACGTTGAAGGTGACGCCGTGGTCGATGCCGTAGAGCCGGCCCTCGGCGGTGGGCAGCAGATGGCCGCCCTTGCGGTCGGCGTTGTTGATCACCGCGTCCAGGACGGCGAGCCGGCGCAGCCGCTCGTCGTCGGCGTGCACCAGCAGGGCCGTGCGGCCCTCGCCGACCTCGGCGAACCCGATCGCCTTCCAGCCAGGCTCCGGCTCCTCGCCGTCGACCAGGGCGAGCAGGTCCGCCTCGGCGTGGACGTCGATCCACAGCTGGCACATGCCCTCGCCGTACGGTCCGTCGCGCAGCACGGTGGGCGGCACGAGCCCCCAGCCGGTGGCCTCCGAGACCTGGTAGGCGGCCACCTCGCGGCCCGCGAGGGTGCCGTCGGGGAAGTCCCACAAAGGGCGCTCCCCGGCCACCGGCTTGTAGACACAGGAGGCTTCCCGGCCGTCCAGGGCCACCGTGCAGAACAGCGCCGCGTTGGACGCCTCGCGGATCCGGCCGCGCACGGTCAGCTCACCCCGCGCGAGCAGCTCGGCGGGGTTCGGATCGGCGGTCACGCTCCGCGGCGGTATCCGTTCTGGCGCGGACATACATGTCCTTCCGGATCGAGCGGGAGGCTGCACAGCGGACACGGTGGCCGCCCGGCGTTGACGATGTCGAGGGCGCGTTTGGCGAAGGCCCGGGCCTGCGCGCCGGTCAGCCGGACCCGCAGCATCGGGGGTCCGTTCTCCTCGTCCTGGAGCAACCGCTCCTCGGCCTCGGCGAGGTCCTCCTCGGTGTCGGCTTCCAGCTCGACGAGGGCCTGTGCCTCGACGATCATGCGCTGTTCCTCGCCGTCCCAGGCCAGGGCCATGGTGCCGACGCGGAACTCCTCCTCGACGGGGGTCTCCAGCGGCGCGGTGTCGGCGATCTCGGAGGGGGCCACGGCGGGGACCGCGGCGCTGCCGCCACTACGGCGTACGACCTCGTCGAGCAGCTCGTCCATGCGCTCGGCGAGCGCGGCGACCTGGGTCTTCTCCAGGACCACGCTGGTCACCCGGGGGCCTGCGGTGGCCTGGAGGAAGAACGTACGGCGCCCGGGCAGTCCGACCGTGCCGGCCACGAAGCGGTCCGGCTGGTCGTAGAGGAACACCTGACGGGACACGTCCTGTCTCCATTGATGTCGTGGTTTCGAGCGTTTCAGCAGTGCGGGCCGTGCGGATACGCGATGGGGTGGGTCGCTTCACCCTACTGCGGCCGACGATCACGGTGCGCCCGCACCACCCCCGACCGGTGCGTCGCCGTCGCCGGGTTCCTCGCGCGGGGCGAGCGAAGCGAAATCCCCGGTGTCGCCGAGGCGGACGAGGAAGGGCCGCAGGCGGGTGTAGCGGATGGCGGTGACGGAACAGGGCTCCACGGAGATCCGCTGGAAGAGATCGAGGTGAAGGCCGAGGGCGTCGGCGACGAGCGACTTGATGATGTCACCGTGGGAGCACATCAGGTAGACGGCGTCGGCGCCGTGCTCGCGCTCCACGCGCGCGTTCCACTCGCGTACGGCCTCGGCGGCGCGGGTCTGCATGGCCCGCATGGACTCCCCGCCGGGGAAGGCGGCGGCGGACGGGTGGGCCTGGACGACCTCCATCAGCGGCTCGTCCTTCAATTCGGCGAGCTTGCGGCCGGACCAGTCGCCGTAGTCGCACTCCCCGATCCGCTCCTCGGTGTGGACGGGCAGGCCGGGGCGGGCCTCCAGCAGGGGCCGTACGGTCTCCTGGCAACGCTGGAGCGGGCTGGTGACGACCGCGGCGAGCGGCAGGCCGGCGAGCCTTGCGGGCAGCGCGGCGGCCTGCGCGGTGCCGCGCTCGTCCAGGGCGACGCCGGGCGTCCACCCGGCGAGCACGCCCGAGGTGTTGGCGGTGGAACGTCCGTGCCTTACGAGGATCAGCGTGGGCATGCGGACCAGGGTAGGCGCATGAAGGAGTGCGTCGGCGGCTGGGCGAAGGGAGAATGCGCAGCGTGATCGTTGACTGCGCCATCTATCGGCACGGGCACCGCACCGAGGGGCCGGAGGACATGTCCGACGCGCTCGCCGAGGCGCGGGCGGCCGGCGGCTTCGTGTGGATCGGGCTGCACGAGCCGTCCGAGCGGGAGTTCGACCTGGTCACCCAGGAGTTCGGGCTGCATCCACTGGCCGTGGAGGACGCCCTCAAGGCGCATCAGCGGCCCAAGCTGGAGGTGTACGACGACTCGCTGTTCATGGTGCTGAAACCGGTCGTGTACGAACCCGAGAGCGACGCGGTCTCCGCCGGCGAGGTGATGGTCTTCGTCGGCGACTGTTTCGTGGTGACCGTCCGGCACGGCGAGTGCTCGCCGCTGGCGGCGGTGCGGCACCGGCTGGAGGAGGAGCCGGAGATGCTCGACAAGGGCCCCACCGCCGTGCTGTACGCCATCGCGGACGCCACCGTCGACCATTATCTGGAGGTGGCGACGGAGTTGCAGACCGACCTGGACGAGCTGGAGGCGGAGGTGTTCCAGCCGGAGACCGGCGGTTCCCGTAACACCGCGTCCCGGATCTACACCTTCAAGCGGCAGGTCCTGGAGTTCCGCCGGGCCACCGGGCCACTGGCGCTGCCGCTGACCCGGCTGGCCGGCAACGGCCCGCTCGGCGGCACCGTGCCCTTCGTGCACGACACGGCGCGGCCCTTCTTCCGGGACGTGGGCGACCACCTCACGCGCGTGAACGAGTCCGTGGAGGCCCTGGACCGGCTGGTGTCGGACATCCTCTCCGCCCACCTGGCGCAGATGAGCGTGCGGCAGAACGACGACATGCGGAAGATCTCCGCGTGGGCGGCGATGGCCGCCGTCCCCACGCTGATCGCGGGCATCTACGGCATGAACTTCGACCACATGCCCGAGCTGCACTGGCTGTGGTCGTATCCGGCGGTGATCCTGGCGATGGCCGCGCTGGAGGCGCTGCTGTACCGGCAGTTCAAGCGGCGCGGCTGGCTGTGAGCGCGGTTCAGGGGAACTCGGAGGCGGGCGCCGCCGGACCGCCCAGGGCGTCGCGGCGCTCGGGCATGGTGAGGGTGACCATGCGATGCCAGCCGGCGAGGCGCTCGTAGGCGTACACGGCGTGGATGCCGGCCGCGAGCAGCGCGGACTTTGCCTTCGGCCAGCCGAGGATGCGGGCCATCTGGGCCATGACGGCGAGACTGACGTCCCGGTGGACGCGGATCTCGGTGAGCGCGCACGCGCGCAGGGTGCGCTGGATCAGCCGGCCGTGCCCGGCGGCGGCGAGGCGCAGCAGTTCCTCGTGGGTGTAGGCGAGGTGGTTGTCCTCGTCGTCGGAGATCATGCGGACGGCCTTGCCGATCTCCGGGTGGTCGGCGAAGTACGTCCTGAGCAGCCCCAGCTGCTCGGCGGCGCGCTGTTCGGTGACCCGGCTGTGCGCGAGGTAGACGATGACGTCCCGCACGGTGAGCGGCTCGTCCCGGCGGAGCTTGTCGTGGGCGAGGCCGATGCCGTACCGCTCCAGGAGCATCGTGTAGTCGGTCTCCGGTGGGACGGGGACGGGGGTGAGGCCGCGCTTCCTCAGCAGGGCGGTGAAGATGCGCCCGTGCTTGTCCTCGTCGGCGCCGTGCCGGGCGATCTTCGGGGCCAGCGCGCGTTCGCTCTCCGGCACCAGCGCGGCGATCCGCCCGTTCTCCCAGCCGCCCTGGGCCTCCCCGCTGGCGGCGATGGAGCAGAAGAGCCGGAAGGACTCGTCGTTGTCGAGGATCTCCTGGAACAGACTCCTGGCCGACAGCATGGCAGACACCTCTCCGCAGCTCCGCCGGACTCCGCGAGAACGGATCCCGCGAAGAACGAGTCAAATGCGGAGGACAGGGTGCCGCAACAGGGGGTGAGGGCGGACTGGGCCGAACGGAGGACAGGGGGCTGGGCGACAGGCCGGGTCCTCGTGCCACCGGAGTCGTGAAGGCCGAGTGCGGCGGGGGTCGTGAAGACCGATGCCGCTGGGGTCGTGAAGGCCGAGTGCCGCTGGAGTCGTGAAAGAAAGGGGGCGCGGTCGTAACCGCGCGGTGCCGGGCGCGTTGTTCCCGGTGACGGCCGTGGCGGGGAAGACCCCCGAGCCCCCACCACGGCCGCTGACATCCCCCTACGCGAGCCCGGCGCGCTCCAGCGCCTCGCTGCCGGCCCGCAGGGAGGCGATCCGCTCCTCCAGCGTGAAGCCGGCCGGGGCGAGGCTGAGGGTGGTGACCCCGGCGGCGGCGTAGGCCTTCATCCGGTCGGCGATCCGGTCGACGGAGCCCAGCAGGGTGGTCCGGTCGATGAGGTCCTGCGGGATCGCGGCGGCGGCACCCTGCTTGTCGCCGGACAGGTACGCCCGCTGGATCTCGGCGGCCTCCTTCTCGTACCCCATGCGCTGGGCGAGCTGGTTGTAGAAGTTCTGCTTGGCGCTGCCCATGCCGCCGACGTACAGCGCGGTGTACGGGCGGAAGGTGTCGGCGAGCCGGGCCACGTCCTTGTCGTCGCCGAGGGCGATCGGCAGGGTCGGGCACACGTCGAAGCCGTCGAGCGTCAGCCCCGCCTTCTCCCGGCCCGCGCGGAGGTACTTGACCGTGGTCTCCTCCAGGTGCTCGGCGGAGGGGAAGATCAGCAGCGCGCCGTCGGCGATCTCGCCGGTCTGCTCCAGGTTCTTCGGGCCGATGGCGGCGATGTAGAGCGGGATGTGCTCGCGCTGCGGGTGCACGGTCAGCTTGATCGGCTTGCCGGGGCCGCCGGGCAGCGGCAGCGTCCAGTGCTCGCCCTCGTACGTCAGCCGCTCTCGGGTCATCGCCCTGCGGACGATCTCCACGTACTCGCGGGTGCGGGCGAGCGGCTTGTCGAACTTGACGCCGTACCAGCCCTCGGAGACCTGCGGGCCCGAGACGCCGAGGCCGAGCCGGAACCGGCCGCCGGAGAGCGAGTCGAGCGTGGCCGCGGTCATCGCGGTCATCGCGGGCTGGCGGGCCGGGATCTGGAAGATGGCCGAGCCGACGTCGATGCGCTCGGTCTGCGCGGCGACCCAGCTGAGCACCGTGGCGGCGTCGGAGCCGTAGGCCTCGGCGGCCCAGCACACCGCGTAGCCCAGCCGGTCGGCCTCCTGCGCCACGGCCAGGTTGTCGCCGTCCATTCCGGCACCCCAGTAGCCGAGGTTGATCCCGAGCTGCATGGCCGAATCCCCTTACCCATGAGTAACGTCCTGTGCGGCAGACCTTAGCGCGGGGGCGGGGGTCGGGGGCAGGGTGCCCGGCTCCGGCGGGTCCTCGGCGGGTCCTCGGCGGTGCCTCGACGGTTCCTCGACGGTAGTTCGGCTGCGGGCCGGTGGGGGCCGGGCGCGCAGGTCCTCGCGCCCTTCGGGGCACTCCGAACGGGTTATCCACAGGCAACCCACCGCACCGGTTCTGGCCAGTAATCTCGCGGTCATGGAGCAGAGGCATCTCGGCCGGACCGGCCTGCGCGTGTCCCGGATCGGACTCGGCACCCTCACCTGGGGCCGGGACACCGACGAGCACGACGCCGCGGACATGCTAAAGGCGTTCTGGGAGGCCGGCGGCACCCTCGTCGACACCGCGGACGTGTACGGCGACGGGGAGGCGGAGTATCTGCTGGGGCAGCTCATGGACGGCCTGGTGCCCCGCCGGGACCTCGTCATCTCCACCAAGGCCGGCAGCGTGCCCGACCCCGACCGCCGGTTCGACGGCTCCCGCGGCCATCTGCTCGCCGCGCTCGACGCCTCCCTGGCCCGCCTCGGCACGGACTACGTCGACCTGTGGCACATCCACGCCTACGACCCCGACACCCCCCTGGAGGAGACGCTCCACGCCCTCGACCTCGCGGTGAGCAGCGGCCGGGCCCGGTATGCGGGAGTGTCCAATTTCTGCGGCTGGCAGCTGGCCAAGGCGGCCACCTGGCAGCTCGCCGCGCCGGGCGTCCGCACCCGGCTGGCCAGCACGCAGATGGAGTACTCGCTGCTCCAGCGGGGCGTGGAGCGCGAGGTGCTGCCCGCCGCGCTCGACCTCGGCGTGGGCCTGCTGCCCTCCTCCCCGCTCGGCCGGGGCGTGCTGACCGGCAAGTACCGGCACGCCACTCCCCCGGACTCGCGCGGCGCCTCCGAACACCTGGCGCCGTTCGTGGAGCCGTATCTGGACGACACGGCGACCCGCATCGTGGACGCGGTGACGACGGCCGCCGACGGGCTCGCGGTCACCCCGCTCCAGGTGGCCCTCGCCTGGGTCCGGGACCGGCCCGGTGTGGCCGCGCCGATCGTGGGCGCGCGCAACGCGCAGCAGCTCACGGCGGCGTTGTCAGTGGAGGCCCTTAGTCTTCCTGACGAGATCTGCCGGGCGCTGGACGATGTGTCGGCGCCCGTGCACCGCTATCCCGATCACGACTGGAGCACGCTGTGAGCACGGAGCCGGAGACCACGGAGGAAGCCGGGCCGGGGACGCCGGACACACCGGGGACCACGGAACAGGGCACCGACGGGGCCGTCACGGCCGACGCCGCAAGCGCGGACGCGGCCGGCGACTCCGACGGCGCCGATGCCGTCGGCGCTTCGGACGGTGCGGGTGACGCCGACGGCTCGGACGGTACGAATGCCGCGGACGGCTCCGAGGGCGCCGAGGGCGCCGCTGCCGAGGGCGCCGAGGGTGCCGAGGGTGCCGCTGCCGAGGGTGGCGCCGCCGCTGCCGAGTTGTCCGAGGCGGAGGCGGAGTTGGCCGCACAGCGGATCGAGCGGGAGCGGATCGAGCGGCGCAAGGCCGAGAAGAGCGGCCGGATCGACAGCGGCGCCAAGCTCAGCGGCAAGGCGGCCGACCTGCTCGCGGCGGTCCGGGCCGTGGAGGCCGGCGAGAAGCCGGTGGCCGCGGTGTTCGCGGAGCCCGCACCGGCACCGCGCCGCCCCGCCCCGGAACCGGTTCCCAGGCCCCAGCCGGCCCCCGCCCCGGTCGTACCCAGCGGCCCCGCGCCGGAGACCGTCGACGCCGTGCGCCGCGTGCTGACCGAGGGCGGCGCGCCCGACACCCTGGCCCCCCAGGTCGCCGCGGCCCTCGGCGAGGGCGCCGACACCGCGCTCCGGGAGGACCCCTGGCAGCTGCTCCGGGTCGGCGGTGTACGGCCGGAGCAGGCCGACGGCTTCGCCCGGGCGCTGCTCGGCGCCGCCTGCGGCCCGGACGACGAGCGGCGGGGCCGCGCGGTGACCGTCTGGCTGCTGGAGCAGGCGGCCGTGGCCGGACACACCGCCCTGGAGCTGCCCACGCTCACCTCGGCGCTCGGCAAGCAGGGCGTGCCGGACCCGGACGCGGCGGTGCAGGGCACGCTCGCCGAGGGCGAGGCGCTGGTGTTCCAGGACGCCCTGGAGGAGCCCGGTGCCCCCGCGCCCCAGGAGAGCGACGAGGACACCGACGAGGAACGGGAGCGGCCGGTCCGGGTCCTGGTCGGCCTGGAGCGGTACGCACTGGCCGAGGAGAGCCTCGCCGACGGGCTGGCCCGGCTGGTCAACTCCCTGTCCAAGGAGGCCGGGCAGGCCTGGGAGGCCACCGCGGGCGGGGTGTCCGGCGGTGCGGCCGAGCTGGCCCGCGCGGTCGCCGGGCACGGCCTGGTGCTGCACACCGGCGGGGAGGCGGCCCGCGCCGAACCGGCCGCGCTGCTCGGTGCCGCCCGTGCAGCGGGCCTGCGGGCCTTCGCCGCCTGCCACACCCCGGACGGGCGCCGGCGTCTGGCCGAGCGGCTGGGCGGGGAGCCGGCGGAGCATGGCGTGGGCACGGTCGCGGGGCTGCTGTCCGGCGCCGAGGGCCCGGGCCGCGACGCGGACGGCGCCCTGGAACTCGATCTGCTGATCGTGCTGGACGCGCCCCAGCTCGACGTGGAGAGCGCCGCGATGCTGGTGGAGTCGCTGCCCGACGGGGCCCGGCTGCTGCTCAGCGGCGACCCCGGGGTGCTGTGGTCGGCCGGTCCTGGCCGGGTCTTCGCCGACCTGCTCGCGGCCCGTGCCTGCCCGCAGATCGCCTCCCGCGTCCCGGACCCCGGTCCGCTCGGCGAGCTGGTCTCCGGCATCGGCGTCGGCGAGCTGAACCAGGTCGCCGCGCCCGGCAAGGAGATCGTCATCGTGCCGGTGCGGGACGCGGGCGAGGCCGTCCACCGGACGGTGCAGCTGGTCGCGGACTCGGTGCCACGGGCGATCGGCGTCCCGGCCGACCAGACCGTGGTGATCACCCCGGGCCACGGCGGCGCCGCGGGCACCCGCGCCCTCAACTCCGCCCTTAAGGAGCGCCTCAACCCCGGCCCCGGCCGGTTCGGCGGCTTCGACCCCGGCGACCGGATCGCCTACTCCCCCGCGCCGGGGCGCACCGTGCCGGGTGTGGTGGTGAAGGCCGACGCCGACGGGCTGCACCTGTCGTGCGCCGGCGCCCCCGTCGTCGTACCGCGCGAGCGGGTGGAGGGCAGCGTCCGGCACGGCTGGGCGCTGACCGCGCACCAGGCGGTGGGCACCCGCTGGCCGGCGGCGGTCGTGGTCCTCCCCGGCGACGCGGCGCAGGCCCTCAGCCGGGCCTGGGTGTACACGGCGTTCGGCCGGGCGGAACGGCACCTGTCCGTCGTCCACGGCGTGGAGCAGGCCCTGCCGAAGGCGGTGGCCGAGATCCCGCCCAAGCCCCGCACGACCCGCCTCCAGACGCTGCTGCGCCCGCAGGAGGCCTGACTTTCCTCTCGGCCGCGCGTGCACGCGATCCGACTTTCAGCTCGTCGATGCGCCGGTGCTCGCCCGGCGAGGCGCCGCCGCGACGGCGATCAGCGACGACGGCGGATTCCGGCGGTGCCGTACCGCTCCCAGGCCCCTACGGCACCGCCGACCCCGCTCACTTCTCGGCGTCGATCGGCTCCAGCTCCCCGTCCTCGTCCTCGTCGACGAAGTCGATGTCGTCCTCGCCGTCGGAGACCTCGTCGTCGAACACCGCGCTCACGTCGAACCGGCACACCACCTGCTGCGGGTCGATGTGCTCGAACGGCGCCTCCAGCCACTCCCCGGCCTCGGGCGGCTCCTCGGCCGCGGTGACCCAGAGCGTGGAGTCGCCCTCCTCCAGGCCGAACTCCTTGTGCCGGGAGGCGATCTCGTCCGGTTCGAACTCGCCGAAGAGGATGCCCAGCGCCCCTGGGACCGTCCCGGCGGCATCGTCTTCGTCCACGACGTCGTCGTACTCCGCCGCCTCGACCCGCTGGGCCTGCGCCAGCAGCCGCTGGGGTTCCGCCACGGTGTAGTCGCGGCGGATCAGCACACTGATCGCGTTGGGCTCCTCCGGGCCCGCGTACGGCGGCAGCGCCTCCTCCGCGCCGGGGATCTCGAAGGGCGTGACCTCGTCGTAACCGTCGTAGAGCAGTTCGTCGTACGCCTCGGCGGCAGCGGCCAGCTGGTTGAACGCCTCGGACACGGCCGGGTCGTCCTCCCCCGACCTGCGTTCGACCGCGGCGAGATGACGGTCGAGCGCGGTCTTGACGGCCTCGGCGGCGGCGCGTACCTCGGCAGCGGTGGGCTGCGCAGCATCAGACATAGTGCAGACGCTATCCGTACCAGGCACCAGCCCGCACAATAGATGCGATGGCGGAATACGAATTTGTCGACGTGTACGTACCTCGCGGGGTCTCCCGCAAGGAGGCCACACGTCTGCTGACGGACCATGCCGAGTACGGACACTGGGAGTTGGACCGACTGAGCCTGTTGCGCGACGGCAGCCGCAGGGTGCGGTTGCGCCGGCGGATCATCCGCCAGGTGCGAGCGACATGGTGAGCGTGATCACAGGGTGAGTGTGGACGGATGAACGGAGCGGGCCCCCGCCGGCATGGCAAGGCCCGCTCCGTTTCGGGTCACGCCTTGGCGCGACCGTTCTTCCGGTCACGCCTTGGCGCGTGCCTTGCGGTAGAGCACCGCGCCCGCGAGCAGCGCGCCAGTGCCGGCCGGCAGGGCGATGCCGAGCGGCACCTCACTGCCCGTGTGGGCGAGCTGGGCGGTGCCCAGGGGCTGGCCGGCGCGGCCCACCTGGGCGTTGACCTGGGACGTACTGTGCGTCCCGGAGCCGCCCTTGCCGGTGTGGGAGCCGGTGCCGGTGCCGGGATGCCCCGGGTTGCCGGGGTGACCCGGATTGCCAGGGTGCCCCGGGTTGCCCGGCTTACCGGGGTGCCCGGGCTCTCCCGGCTTCCCCGGATGCCCGGGCTCCCCCGGCTTTCCCGGATGCCCAGGCTCTCCCGGCTGGCCCGGGTGCCCCGGATGTCCGGGCTTCCCGGGCGGATTGCCGTACCCGCCCGCGTTGGCGCAGTCGTTCCCGACCGCGGCGTTCCCCACCCCGATGACGTCGACGCTGTTGCCGCACACGTTCACCGGGACGTCGATCGGCACCTGCACGGTGTTGCCGGAGCCGACGCCCGGCGAGCCGCCGGAGTGGCCGCCCGCGTGCGAGCCGCCGGTGCTGCCGTGGTGACCCCCCGAGGCGCCGCCGTGGTTGGCGCATGTGTTGCCCACCGACGGGTTCAGGAGCCCGACGACGTTCACGGTGTTGCCGCAGATGTTCACCGGTGCGTGCACGGGTGCCTGCACCGTGTTGCCGGACAGTACGCCGGGTGAGCCCCCGGCGGAGCCCGCCGCACCCGAGTCGGCGTGTGCGTAGCCGCTCGCGGCCGCGATCACACCGGTCGCGGCGGCCATGGTCATCAGGCCCTTGCGCGTGCCCTGTCGCATGCTGAATTCCCCCCTGCCTTCCATGTCTTCGTTCGTCTTCGTTCGGAAAGACCGGTCGGCCTCGGAGCGCATGGCGCGCGCTCCGAGGCCGACGGCTCGTAAAAGACGCCCCTCAGGGAGCCGACGTCACTTGTTGACGCAGGCGTTGCCGAAGGCGGGGTTCAGGAGCCCGATCACGTTGATCGTGTTGCCGCACACGTTCACCGGGACGTGCACGGGCACCTGGATGACGTTGCCGGACACGACGCCCGGGGAGTGCACGGCGGCACCCTGGGCTCCGGAATCGGCGACGGCCAGGCCCGCGCCCGCGAGAACCAGCCCACCGGTGGCAGCCGCAGCAGCGACGACCTTCTTGATCATTGTTCCTCCTTGTTGGCAATGCGACCCCAAGGCGCGGGATCACATCAGATGCAACGAGGAGGAACTAATGAAGCTACGAGACTATCGTCGCATTCACCCTTCTCAGTCGATCTCGTACGGCTGCCCGATTACCGTGGCGCGCCCCTCGCCGGGGGCACGGACTCATGACGCGTCGATGAACCGGTCGAGCACCCGCACGCCGAACTTCAGCCCGTCCACCGGCACCCGCTCGTCCACGCCGTGGAACATGCCGGCGAAGTCCAGCTCCGGCGGCAGCTTCAGCGGCGCGAAGCCGAAGCCGCGGATGCCGAGGTCGTCGAAGGACTTGGCGTCGGTGCCGCCGGAGAGCATGTAGGGGATCGCCTTGGCGGTCGGGTCCTCGGCGAGCAGGGCGGACTGCATGGCCTCGACCAGGGCGCCGTCGAAGGTGGTCTCGACGGCCTTGTCGGCGTGCACGTCCTCGCGGCGGACCTTCGGGCCGAGGAGCCGGTCCAGGTCGGCGAGGAACTCCTCCTCGTGGCCGGGCAGGAACCGTCCGTCGATGTGGGCGGTGGCCTCGCCCGGGATGACGTTGACCTTGTAACCGGCGTTCAGCTGGGTGGGGTTGGCGGTGTTGCTCAGGGTCGCGCCGATCAGCTTGGCGATGCCGCCGAGCTTGGCGAGGGTGGACTCCATGTCCTCCGGGTCCAGCTCGGTGCCGAGCGCGTCGCCCAGCTCGTCGAGGAAGGCCCGGGTGGTCTTGGTGACCCGCACCGGGAACTTGTGCCGGCCGACCCGGGCGACGGCCTCGGACAGCTCGGTGATGGCGTTGTCGCGGTGGATCATCGAGCCGTGCCCGGCGGTCCCGGCCACGGTCAGCTTCATCCAGTGCATGCCCTTCTCGGCCGTCTGGATCAGATAGAGCCGCCGCTGCTCGTCCACGGTGAAGGAGAAGCCGCCGACCTCGCTGATCGCCTCGGTGACGCCCTCGAACAGCTCGGGGTGGTGGTCGACCAGGTAACGGGCGCCGTACGTGCCGCCCGCCTCCTCGTCGGCGAGGAAGGCGACGACGATGTCCCGCGGCGGCCGGCGCCCGCTGCGCAGCCGGTCGCGGACGAGCGCCAGCGTCATGGCGTCCATGTCCTTCATGTCGACGGCCCCGCGTCCCCACACGCAGCCGTCGGCGATCTCGCCGGAGAACGGGTGGTGGGTCCAGTCGACCGCGTTGGCCGGTACGACATCCAGGTGGCCGTGGATGAGCAGCGCGGGCCGGGACGGGTCCTCGCCCTCGATGCGGGCCACCGTGGAGGCGCGGCCGGGGTGCGACTCGTAGATCTTCGGCTCCAGCCCGACCTCGGCGAGCTTCTCGGCGACCCACTCGGCGGCCTTGCGCTCGCCGGGGCCGGAGTGGTCGCCGTAGTTGCTGGTGTCGAACCGGATCAGCTCGCGGCAGAGGTCCACGACCTCGTCCTCGCCGGTGACGCTCCTGGTCGTGTCCGTCTCGCTCACGCTGCTTCCTCCCACTGTCACTGCTGGTGGTCCCTGTCATCCTCTCTCCGGCGCCGCCCCGGGCCCAAGACCGGTCCCGGCCCGTCACACGCCGTTCACGCCCCCCGGCCCCGGGACCGGGGGTGATCAGCCACTCCCGAAAGCCTGGTAATGTTTCCTTCGTCGCCGCGAGGGAAACCCCGCCGGGGGAACCTCGCACGACAGACACCTTGTCCGGGTGGCGGAATGGCAGACGCGCTAGCTTGAGGTGCTAGTGCCCTTTATCGGGCGTGGGGGTTCAAGTCCCCCCTCGGACACCACAGCGAAGCCCTCAGGTGACTGGGGGCTTCACTCGTAGCCGCTCGCTGCGCCCTCGCGACGGGCTTCGCCCTCGTCGGTCCACGGCAGGCCGATCACATCGCCACGCTCGTCTGGGCCCTCGTCGCGGCGGCAGGGCTGGGCGTCGCCGTGCGGGCGGTCGTACCGGCGGTTCCTGGACGCCGGAGCATCCGGGTGACCGGCACTGGGGAAGTGAGAGCACGGGGTACCGGGTCGGCGGTGTCCGGGGCGGCTGTTTCGATCACGACGAGCAGCTGACCGCGTCGGCCGGCCGGCCCGGTGGCCGGGAAACGGCGGACCGGCGGGACGGTGGCAGCGTCCCGCACCGGCACGGCTTCGGACCTTCTGCGTGCCCCGGTGCCGCTTCCTAGACTTGAGGGGTGGCCCGCCGTAACGACGAGGTCGAGGCGCTCTTGCAGGAGTACGCCGATCTCATCGCGATCACCGGAGGCGACGCGTTCAAGGCGCGCGCCTACGAGAAGGCGGCGCGGGCGATCGGCGGGTACCCGGTGGACATCTCCACGCTGGACGTCGACGGGCTGCGGGAGATCCCGAACGTGGGTCGGTCGATCGCCGAGAAGGTGGCCGAGTATCTGCGCACGGGCACGATGGCCGTGGTGGAGGAGCGCCGGGCGAAGATCCCGGCCGGGGTGCGCGAGCTGATCACGATCCCGACCCTGGGGCCGAAGAAGGCGCTGCGGCTCTACGAGGACCTGCACATCTCGTCGGTGAACGAGCTGGCCGCGGCCATCGAGGCGGACGCGCTGGCCGATCTGAAGGGCTTCGGCGAGAAGACTCAGGAGAACATCCGGCACGGGATCGAGCTGCTCCAGCGGGCGGGCGCGCGGGTGCCGCTGTCGCTGGCGCTGGACACCGCCGAGGAGATCGTCGCCCAGCTGTCCGCCGTGACGGGCTGCACGCGCTGCGCGTACGCCGGTTCGCTGCGCCGGATGCGGGAGACCGTCGGCGACCTGGACGTGCTGGTCTCGGCGAAGCGGTCGGCGCCGTTCATGGACGCGCTGTGCGAGCTGCCGGTCACCGCTGAGGTGATCGCGCGGGGCACGAAGAAGACGTCGGTGCGCACCGGCAAGGGGCTCCAGGTGGATCTGCGGGTGGTGCCGCCGGAGTCGTGGGGCGCGGCGATGCAGTACTTCACCGGGTCGAAGGCGCACAACATCCGCACCCGGACCATCGCCGTGCACCAGGGGCTGAAGCTGTCCGAGTACGGCGTGTTCGACACCGAGAGCGGGGAGTCGGTCGCCTCCCGCACCGAGGAGGAGGTGTACGCGCGGCTCGGCCTGCCGTGGATTCCGCCGACGCTGCGCGAGGACCGCGGGGAGATCGAGGCGGCGCTCGGCGAGGGCCTGCCCGCGGTGGTGACCGAGCGGGACGTCCGCGGTGACCTGCACACGCACACCGATCTCACGGACGGCCTGGCCTCGCTGGAGGCGATGGTGGAGGCCGCCGCCGAGCGCGGTCACGCGTACTACGCGGTCACCGACCACGCGCCCAACCTGTACATGCAGCGCATGACGGACGAGAAGATCCTCGCCCAGCGGGAGCGGCTGCGGGAGCTGGACGGCACCCGGCGCCGGATGCGGCTGCTGCACGGCACCGAGCTGAACATCGGTCCGGACGGGGAGGTGGACTGGCCGGAGGAGTTCCTGGCCGGTTTCGACCTGTGCGTGGCCTCCCTGCACTCCCACTTCGACCTGGGCCGGGCCGCGATGACGCGGCGGCTGGTGCGGGCCTGTGAGCATCCGTACGTCAACATCATCGGGCATCCCACGACCCGGCTGATCGGCAAGCGGCCGGGCGTCGACGCCGACTGGGACGAGGTGTTCGCGGCCTGCGCGCGCACCGGAACCGCGCTGGAGGTCAACGCCCAGCCCGACCGGCTGGACCTGCGCGACGAGGACATCCTGCGGGCCAGGGAGCACGGCGTGAAGTTCGCCGTGAACACCGACGCGCACTCCGTCCCGCACCTCGGGCAGCTGCGCTACGGCGTGGCGACCGCGCAGCGCGGCTGGCTCACCAAGGAGGACGTGATCAACACCTGGCCGCTGACCCGGCTGCGGAGGTTCCTGCGCAAGGGCGGGCGCGCCTGAGCGTCCGGTGTCACCGCAGCGGCCGTACCGTCAGCGTGCCGGCGTCGGCGTGCTCGACCCGGGTGCCGAGGCCGCGGGCGTACCCGTCGAGGACCGTGCGCAGCCAGGAGGTGTCCTCGGCCGAGGCGTGTTCCAGGCGCAGCCGGCGCGCCTGGAACGGCACCATCCGCAGGCCGGTGAGCCGGCCGGTGCCGGGCTCGACGGACACCAGGTACAGGAGCCGCAGGTCGTCGCGGTAGCGCTCGTAGCCGCCGATGCCCTCGTAGTCGTCGACGAGGTCGCCGCAGCCGTACAGGACGAGCCGGTCCCGGTAGACCTCCGGTGGGCGCGGATGGTGCGAGGAGTGTCCGTGGACGACGTCGACGCCCGCGTCGATCAGCGCGTGGGCGAAGCGGACCTCGTCACGGGAGGCCGTGTAGCCCCAGTTGGGGCCCCAGTGGACGGACGCGACGACGAGGTCGCCGGGCCGCGCGGTGCGCCGCAGGCGGTCGGCGAGATCCTTCGCGGCGGCGGCGGTCGGCGCGGTGACGAGGGCCACGCCGGGGCGTTCGGCGGTGGCGGCCCAGCTCTGCGGGATGCCGCTGGACGGCATGCCGAAGGCGAAGACCAGGACGCGTCCGCCCGGCCGCAGCGGGACGGTCGCCGGGCGCCAGGCGGCGTCCGCGTCCCGGCCCGCCCCGGCGGTGCGCAGCCCGGCCGCGGCGAGGGAGTCGAGGGTCTCCGCGAGGCCGGACGGCCCGAAGTCGAGGACGTGGTTGTTGGCTAGGACGCAGACGTCGGGGCGGACGGCGGCGAGGCAGGGCAGGTTGGCCGGGTGCATCCGGTAGTGGACGCCCTTGCCGGGCGCGAAGTCGCCGTCCCGGGTGACGGCGGTCTCCAGGTTGATCACCCGCACGTCCGGGGCGGCTCGCTCCAGGACGGGCAGGGCCTCGCCCCAGGGCCAGGCGGGATCGGCGGGCCGGGGTACCGGTCCGTTGGCGGTCTCCGCCAGGGCGACGTAGTCGCGGGCGTCGCGCATGTAGTCCTCCCGCAGGGCCGGGTCGCCGGGGTGCGGGAGGATCTGGTCGAGGCCCCGGCCGAGCATCACGTCACCGGCGAGGAACAGGGTGACGGCCTTCTCGCCCATGGCGGCGGGGCTACACGTGCGCGGGTGCCATGTGGTCCGTGAACCAGTCACGTGCCAGCTCGGTCACCCGTTCCAGCGTGCCCGGCTCCTCGAAGAGGTGGGTGGCGCCGGGGACCACCTCCAGCCGGTTCTCGCAGCGGAGTCGTGCCTGTGCCTCCCGGTTGAGTTCGAGGACCTGCCGATCGGCGCCGCCGACGACGAGCAGGGTGGGCGCCGTCACCGCGGCCAGCCGGGGTCCGGCGAGATCGGGCCGGCCGCCCCGGGAGACGACGGCGGCGGGCCGCGCGTCGGGGTCGGCGGCGGCCCACAGGGCGGCGGCCGCGCCGGTGCTGGCGCCGAAGAAGCCGATGGCGAGCCCCTCGGTGCCGGGTTCCTCGTGCAGCCAGCGGGTGGCGTCCAGCAGCCGTCCGGCGAGCAGGGCGATGTCGAACACGTTGCCCCGGTCGGCCTCCTCCGCGTCGGTGAGCAGGTCGAACAGCAGGGTGCCGAGGCCGGCCCGGTGCAGCCCCTCGGCCACGAACCGGTTGCGCGGGCTGTGCCGGCTGCTGCCGCTGCCGTGCGCGAAGGCCACGACGCCGGTGGCGTCCTCGGGGACGGTGAGCCGCCCGCCCAGCCGGGCGCCGCCGGCGGTCACCGTCACCTCCCGGTCGGTGGACCCGGCGCCCGCGGTGTGCCGGTGGCGGCTCGCGGCCCGGCGCAGGCATGCGGTGACCTCCTCGTCGGCGACCTGGGCGAAGTCGCCGTAGAACTGGCCGACCGCGGCGAAGTCCCAGGGGGTGTCCAGGCAGACCAGTTCGTCGGCGTCCCCGCCCAGTCGCCGGGTGAAGTCCCGGGGGGCCACGGGGACGGCCAGCACGATGCGGGCGGCGCCCCGGGCGCGGGCGATCCGGCAGGCGGCCCGCGCGGTGGAGCCGGTGGCCACACCGTCGTCCACCACGACGGCGGTCCGTCCGGCGACGGGGACGAGGGGTGCGGCGCACCGGTAGCGCGCGGCTCGTTGCTCGAGCACCCTGCGCTCGCGTTCCTCGACCCGGGCGAGGTCCGCGGTGGAGACCCCGGTGCCGCGCAGCACCTCCTGGTTGATCACGCGCACGCCGTCCTCGCCGATCGCGCCCATGCCCAGCTCGGGCTGGTACGGCACGCCCAGTTTCCGCACCAGGCAGACGTCCAGGGGTGCGTCGAGCGCCTCGGCGACCTCGGCGGCGACCGGCACCCCTCCCCGGGGCAGCCCGAGCACCACGATGTCCTGGCCCCTGAGGTACTCCAGGCGTTCGCCCAGCCTCCGTCCCGCTTCGAGGCGGTTCCTGAAGTGCACGGTGGGCTCCTTCACTCCCGGGGCTGCCAGAGCGGCGCCGGGGCGTCTGTGTCGGCGGCTCCCGTCGCCTTCATGTCACCGTCGGCGGCGCGCAGCAGCCTGCGGCCCATGGCGATGAGCGCGCGTCCGGCGGCGAGTTCGTCGCCGATCTCCGGTATCGCCTGGTCGTAGGGGTTGCGGCGGGCCTCCGCGTGGCTCTCCAGGACGTTGTCGCCGGTGTCGAGGATGATCCGGGCCGTGGTGTCCGGATCGTGCTCGGACAGGTACAGGTTCAGCCGCCATTCCTTGACGGCGGGACGGCTGCTCATGGGTCCGGTCATCGTCCGCCACCTCGCTCCGCGGATTGTGCCGCGATGGACCGTCGAGCCGTCTGCCGGTCCATCGCGGCTGGTCGCGCAGTTCCCCGCGCCCCTGCGGGGGCGCTGCGGTCCGGCACTTCCACTGTGCACCCGACCCGCGGCGGACGCCTCCCCTGCCCCGGGCAGAATGTGGGTCATGACCTCGCGCACCTGCCCCTGCGGGCTCCCCCGGTCCTACGACGCCTGCTGCGGCCGCTTCCACGCCGGCTCGGCCGCCGCGCCGACGGCCGAGCTGCTGATGCGCTCGCGGTACAGCGCGTTCGTCCGGGGGGACGCGGGGTATCTGCTGCGCACCTGGCATCCGCGGACCCGGCCGGAACGGCTGGACCTCGATGCGCGGATGAGGTGGACGGGGCTGGAGATCCTGGACACGACGGACGGGTCCGCCTTCCACAGCACCGGCACGGTGACCTTCCGCGCCTCCTACCGGGGCGGCTCGCTGCACGAGCGGAGCCGGTTCGAGCGGGTGGACGGGGCATGGGTGTACGTGGACGGGGACTTCCTCGAATAGCCCGGACCAGGGCGCCGGGGAACAGCCCGGACTAGGGCGCGAGGATGTCCAGTTCCTGGAGGGCGCCCACGGTGATCTGCCGGGTCAGCTCCTCCGCGCGGGGCGCGTCGCCCGCGCGGACCGCCTCGGCCACCCGCACGTGCAGGGTGACGGCCGCCGGGTCCGGGTCCTCGAACATCACCTCGTGATGGGTGCGGCCGGCCAGCACCTCCGCGACGACGTCGCCGAGGCGGGCGAACATCTCGTTGCCCGAGGCGGTGAGGACGACCCGGTGGAAGGCGATGTCGTGGACCAGGTACTCCTCCAGCTTGTGGCCGCGTGAGTGGGCCACCATGCCGAGCGCGCACTCGGTGAGTTCGGCGCACTGCTCGGCCGTGGCGTGCTGCGCGGCGAGGCCGGCCGCGACGGGTTCGATCGCGGAACGCAGCACGGTGAGGGAGCGCAGCTGGTGCGGGCGGTCGGCGCCGGCCAGGCGCCAGCGGATGACCTGCGGGTCGTAGACGTTCCACTCGGCCTTGGGGCGGACCGTGACGCCCACCCGGCGGCGGGACTCGACCAGGTGCATGGATTCGAGCACGCGGACCGCCTCGCGCATCACGGAGCGCGACACCTCGAAGTGCTGTGCCAGTTCGTCGGTGCGCAGGACACTGCCCGGCGGGTACTCGCCTGCCGTGATCGCGGGGCCGAGGGTGTCGAGTACATGGCCGTGCAGCCCCCGGCCCGGTGTGGTCATGCACTCAGCGTACGGCGTGGATCACAGCGACAAAAAGTCAGACTTATATGTCACAGACTCTTGAATTCGTCGTACCTAATGGGTTTCAGTGTGGCGACGCCGCAGTGGCGTCGATGTCGAGGAAGACAGCGAGGCAGTGATGCGAACCCCCCAGGTCGTCGTCGTGATGGGCGTCGCGGGGACGGGCAAGACCACGATCGGTCCCTTGCTCGCCGCGCGACTGGGCGTCCCGTACGCCGAGGGCGACGACTTCCACCCCCAGGCCAACATCGACAAGATGTCGGCCGGGATTCCGCTCGACGACGCCGACCGGTGGCCATGGCTGGAAGCCATCGGGCACTGGGCGCACGGCCGGGCCGGACTGGGCGGGGTGGTCAGCAGCTCGGCGCTGAAGCGGTCGTACCGCGACCGGCTTCGGGCCGTGGCCCCCGGAATCGTGTTCCTGCACCTCACGGGCGACCGGCAGCTGATCGAGGAGCGGATGTCCCAGCGTCAGGGGCACTTCATGCCCACCGCGCTGCTGGACTCCCAGTTCGCCACCCTCCAGCCGCTCCA
The DNA here is from genome assembly GCF_055564375.1 of Streptomyces sp. NPDC029138. Classification (NCBI taxonomy): domain Bacteria; kingdom Bacillati; phylum Actinomycetota; class Actinomycetes; order Kitasatosporales; family Streptomycetaceae; genus Streptomyces; species Streptomyces sp. NPDC029138. The sequence continues at coordinate 54,732 of NZ_JBVHWM010000002.1, read as the reverse complement.
GCCGGACGAGGCGGGAGTCGCCGTGGACGTCATCGGCACTCCTCAGGAGATCACCGAGCGCGCCGTACAGGCCCTCGAACTGCTTCCCGACACCGCGGGCAGCGCTCAGTAGCGCCCGTCAGAACACCCCCGTCACCGCAAGGGAACCCCCGTGACCAGACTCAGCGTCGAGATGCTGGCAGCGGACGCGCCACCGCCGATCACCTCCGCCGGACACGCCCAGCTGGGCATAGCCGTCCTGGTGGGCATCGCGGTCATCGTCCTGCTCATCACCAAGTTCAAGCTCCATGCCTTCCTGGCGCTGACCATCGGGTCGCTGGCGCTCGGGGCGGTCGCCGGGGCGCCGCTCGACAAGGCCATCATCAGTTTCACCACCGGACTCGGCTCCACCGTGGCCGGCGTCGGCGTCCTGATCGCGCTCGGGGCGATCCTGGGCAAGCTGCTCGCCGACTCCGGCGGTGCCGACGAGATCGTGGACACGATCCTCGCCAAGGCCGGCGGGCGCGCCATGCCCTGGGCGATGGTGCTGATCGCCTCCGTGATCGGCCTGCCCCTGTTCTTCGAGGTCGGCATCGTGCTGCTGATCCCGGTCGTGCTGATGGTCGCCAAGCGCGGCAACTACTCCCTGATGCGCATCGGCATCCCGGCCCTCGCCGGTCTGTCCGTGATGCACGGCCTGATCCCGCCGCACCCCGGCCCGCTGGTCGCCATCGACGCGGTCAAGGCCAACCTGGGCGTGACCCTGGCGCTCGGCATCCTGGTCGCCATCCCGACGGTGATCATCGCCGGTCCGCTGTTCTCGAAGGTCGCGGCCCGCTGGGTGGACGTGCCCGCGCCCGACCGGATGCTGCCGCAGCGCGCCTCGGAGGAGCTGGAGCGCCGTCCGGGCTTCGGTGCGACGCTCGCCACCGTGCTGCTGCCGGTGGTGCTGATGCTGGCCAAGGCGCTGGTGGACATCGTCATCGACGACCCCGCGCACACCACCCAGCGCGTCTTCGACGTCGTCGGCTCCCCGCTGATCGCGCTGCTCGCCGCCGTGATCGTCGGCTTCTTCACGCTGGGCCGGCCCGCCGGGTTCACCAAGGACCGGCTCCAGCAGACCGTCGAGAAGGGTCTGATGCCCATCGCCGGCATCCTGCTGATCGTCGGCGCGGGCGGCGGCTTCAAGCAGACGCTGATCGACTCCGGCGTGGGCCAGATGATCCTGGACGTCTCCAAGGACTGGTCGATCCCGGCGCTGCTGCTGGCCTGGCTGATCGCGGTCGCGATCCGGCTGGCGACCGGCTCGGCGACGGTCGCGACGGTCTCGGCGGCCGGCCTGGTGGCGCCGCTCGCGGCCGACATGTCGACCACCCACGCGGCCCTGCTCGTCCTGGCCATCGGCGCGGGCTCGCTGTTCTTCAGCCATGTCAACGACGCCGGTTTCTGGCTGGTGAAGGAGTACTTCGGGCTGAGCGTCGGGCAGACCGTGAAGACCTGGTCGGTGATGGAGACGATCATCTCGGTGGTCGCCGGCGGTCTGGTCCTGCTCCTCTCCCTGATCATCTAGGGGTACGACGATGACGGCTCACCCCCTCTTCGACATCAGCGGCCGTACGGCCCTGGTCACCGGGTCCAGCCGGGGCATCGGCCTCGCGCTGGCCCGGGGCCTGGCCGAGGCCGGCTGCACGGTGGTCCTCAACGGGCGCGACCCCGGCCGGCTGGCCGAGGCCGCGGCGGACCTTCCCGGTGAGGTGCGTACGGCGGTGTTCGACGTGACCGACGGTCCGGCCGTGGCCGCCGGGATCGCGGACGTCGAGGAGCGGGTGGGCCCACTCGACATCCTGGTGAACAACGCGGGCATGCAACTGCGCGCCCCGCTGCTGGAGTTCGCCGACGCCGACTGGCACCGCATCCTCGACACCAACCTCACCAGCGCGTTCCTCGTCGGCCGGGAGGCCGCCCGGCGGATGACGGCACGCGGCCACGGCAAGATCGTCAACATCTGCTCGTTGCAGAGCGAGGTCGTCCGGCCCGGCATCGCGCCGTACGCGGCGACCAAGGGCGCGCTGAAGATGCTCACCAAGGGCATGTGCGCCGACTGGGGGCCGTACGGCGTCCAGGTCAACGGCCTCGGCCCCGGCTACATCGAGACCGAGCTGACCCGGCCCCTGGTGGAGGACGAGGAGTTCAGCGCGTGGGTGCGCCGCCGCACCCCGGCCGGACGCTGGGGCCGCACCGAGGACCTGGTGGGCGGACTGCTCTTCCTGGCCTCGCCCGCGGCGGACTTCGTCGGCGGGCAGGTGCTGTACGTCGACGGCGGCATGACGAGCGTGCTGTGAAAGGGGCGGCGGGCGTGCTGGGGTGTGTGATCCACGGGGCCGGCGATCTGCGGGTGGAGGAGCTGCCGCCCCGTCAGCCCGGGCCCGGCGAGGCCCTGGTGACCGTCCGGTACGGCGGGGTGTGCGGGTCCGATCTGCACTACTGGCGGCACGGCGGGGTCGGGGACTTCCGGCTCCGCGAGCCTATGGTGCTCGGGCACGAGGTGGTCGGCACGGTGGTGTCCTACGGCCCCGGGGCCACCGGTCCCGGTCCGGGTACTGCGGTCGCCGTGCACCCGGCCACGCCGTGCGGGGTCTGCCCGGAGTGCGCCGACGGACGGGCGAACGTGTGCCGCGACACGCGGTATCTGGGCAGTGCGGCGCGTTTTCCGCACGTACAGGGCGGGTTCGCGGGTCAAGTGGTCGTGCCGTCGGCGCAGTTGAGGGCGTTGCCGGACGGGCTCGGGCTCCGCCGGGCCGCGCTCGCCGAGCCGCTGTCGGTGGCGCTGCACGCGGTGCGGCGGGCCGGGGAGGTGGCCGGGCGGCATGTGCTGGTGACCGGGGCCGGGCCGATCGGGTGCCTGGTCGTCGCGGCGGCGAGGGCGGCGGGCGCGGCGCGGGTGACGGTGACCGACCTGGTGCCTGAGGCGCTCGGGTACGCGGCCGTCGCCGGCGCCGACACGCTCGTACGGGCCGACGATCCGGACGATCCCGGGTGGCCGGCGGAGGTGGACGTGGCCGTGGAGGCGTCGGGGGTGGCCGCCGGTCTGGACACCTGTCTGCGGCTGGTGCGGCGCGGGGGTGTGGTCGTACAGCTCGGGATGCTGCCGGCCGGGCGGACGCCCTTCGCCGGGAACCTGGTGGTGAGCCGGGAGATCGAACTGCGGGGCGCGTTCCGCTTCGACGTCGAGTTCGACGACGCGCTGCAACTGCTGGCGGCGCGTGGGGAGTTCGACGGGCTGGTCAGCGCGGTGGTCCCGGTGGAGGAGGCCGAGTCCGCGTTTGCCCTGGCCTCTGACCGGGGGCGGTCGTGCAAGGTGTTGCTGGAGTTCTGAGGGCGCTGAAGCGCTGAGGGCGGGTCGCTGACGATTCGGCACCGCCGGACCGCGCCGCCGTGCCTGAGCGCCGTCGCGGCTGAGCGCCGTCGCGGCGGGGAAAAGGGGAGCCTGCGGCGGCGGATAGAGGGTCGGCGGACACGGGCAGCGGCGGACGAAAGAGGCCGGCGGACACGGGCAGCGGCGGAGAAAAGGGCCGACTGCGAAGAAAAGAGGTCGGCCGACACGGGCAGCGGTGGACGAAAGAAGCGGCGGAGAAGGGTCGGTGGGGGCGAGGGGCGGTAGAGGCGGGCTGTCAGGGTGTTGGCGTCATGGGCGCCACAAGGAGTGTTCCCTGTCTGCCCAGTCTCTCGTCACCGTCCCCGTCCGCAGTCCCCTCCTCGCCTCCGGGTCCCCCAGGGCCATGCCGATGTGGCCGGCCAGGACCACGCCGATCGTGAGGGCCAGCCAGTCGTGGACGAAGGTCGCCGAGGTGCGCCACATCAGCGGGGTGAGGTGGGTGAACCACATCATCAGGCCGGTGCCGAGCATGACCAGGGTCGCGCCGGCGATCCACGCGGCGTAGACCTTCTGACCGGCGTTGAACTTGCCGGCGGGACGCGAGCCGTGGCGTCGGTCGCGGCGCAGGGCGGCCCGCAGCCAGACCCGGTCGTGCGGGCCGAAGCGGTTGAGGAAGCGCAGGTCGGCGCGGAAGGCGCGGGAGGCCAGGCCCAGCAGGACCGGCACCGGCAGCGCGATCCCCGCGCACTCGTGCACCCGGACGACCAGTTCCCGGCGGCCGACCAGGATCGCCAGCTGCGGGATGTAGAGGACGGCCGCGGTCACCACGCACACGCCCATCAGCGCGGCCGTCGCGCGGTGCACCCACCGTTCGGCGCGGGTGAAGCGGTGGACGCGGGCGCTCGGCGGGGCCGGGGTCTCAGCTCGTAGGCTCATCGTCGCGTCCGTTCGAACGGCCGACCCAGGCGTCGACGTCGTAGCCGAGGTTCTCCCAGTAGCCCGGTTTGACCCGGTCGGTGACGGTGATGCCGGAGAGCCACTTGGCGGACTTGTAGAAGTACATGGGGGCCACGTAGAGGCGGACCGGGCCGCCGTGGTCGTGGCCGATGTCCTTGTCCTGCATGCGCAGGGCGACAAGCACGTCCGGGCGGCGCGCCTGGTCGAGGGTGAGGCTCTCGGTGTAGGTGCCGTCGAAGCAGGTGAAGCGGAGGGCCTTGGCGGAGGAGCGGACGCCCGCCGCGTCGAGCAGGTGGGACAGGCGTACGCCCTCGAAGGGGGTGCCGGGGACCCGCCAGCCGGTGACGCACTGGACGTCCTTGACCAGCCGGGTCTGCGGCAGGGCGCGCAGTTCGTCGAGGGTGTAGCCGCGCGGGTGGTCGACCAGGCCGTCGATGGTGAGGCGGTAGTCCGTGGCGCTCTTGTGCGGGACGGAGGCGGCGACGGAGTAGTAGCGGAAGCCGCCGCCGTTGGGCAGCAGGCCGGTCAGGCCGGTGGGGTCGTTGCCGGCGACGCCGCCGAGGAAGCCTTCGAGGCCGCGTTGCAGCGCGGGCGCCGCGACCACGCCGAGCGCGCCCAGGCCGAGGGTGCCGAGGAAGACGCGGCGGCCGATGGGCCGGCCGTCCTGCTCGTGTGCGTGTTCCTCGGATTGTTCAGAGTTCACGTATTCATTCGAGCACTCGGGGCCGCGTAGGGCCAGGCGATCGGGCCACTGGTCAGGGTTCCGTAATCACTTCTTACCGAGCGCGCGGGCGCGGGCCGTGTCGAAGGCCGCCACGGGGTCGCGGTGCGCGTACGACCAGGGCGCCGGGGTGGCGTGCGCGCCGATGCGCTGGAAGAGGGCCGCCGCCTCGGCCGGTCGGCCGGCGCAGGACAGGGCGAACGCGAGGTGGTTGAGGTCGATGTGGCGGCGCGGGTGTTCGTCGTGCTCCCACTCCAGCCACCAGTCGAAGCAGGCGCGCAGGATGCGCCGGGCGCGCGGGCCGGACCAGTGCCCGGAGGCGGCCGGGTCGGCGGGGGCGAGGCCGGTGGCGGCGAGGACCCGGTACCGCTCGGCGTAGGCGACGACCGGCAGGACGGCCAGCGGGGAGTCGGCGGGGGCCTCCGCGGCGGCCAGCTCGGCGAGGTCGTACACCTCGTGGGCCTCGGCCCGGCCGCCCGCGGGCCGTTCGGCGAGGCGGGCGATGAGCAGGTGGTGGGCGTGGTGGTGCTCGGGATGACGGCGGCGCAGTTCGGCGAAGGCGGCGAGCACTTCCCGCTCCGGGCCGAGGGCGCGGGCGAGCAGCAGGCGGCCGAGCCAGGGGGTGGGGTCGGCGGGGGCGAGCGCGACGGCCGTGTCGCAGGCCTCGCGGGCCCGGTCGGGCTCCTCCTTGCCGCGTAAGGCGCGGTGCACCAGGGCGAGGGCCAGCAGCGCGGTGGCGTCGGCGGAGCCGGGCTCGGCGGTCAGCCAGTCGGTCGCCCAGGCGGCGGCGTAGGGGTCCTGGGCGAGCACGGCAAGGCGGTGGCCGCGGCGGTCCCAGTCGTCGCCGGTGTGCACCAGCAGGGAGCGGGCGGCCTGTCGCCGGCCCTGGGTCAACGCGGCACGGGCGGTGCGGAGTTCGGCGTCGTCCAGGGCGGCGTCGAAGGCACCGGAGTCGTCCTCGGCGGTCTCGCCGGACGGTTCCGTGGGGGCCCGGCGAGTGCCGAGCAGAGGCGGGAGAGGGGGCACCGCGCGACTTCCTGTTTCTCGGGCTGCCATCGACCGATCACGCACAGCAAACCCTCAGCCAAGGGTTGCGTCAAGCGGAACGGCGGTGTTACCAGCTTCAATTTCCCTTCGCGAAACGGAACTTGACCGTCCCGCCGCAGGTGGGCCGGGTCACGGCCCACCGGACCCCGGAATGTTCCTGTGGCGTATGCCATCGCGCTTTCGGGGCGTACGCCCCGGCTTCTGTGGCGTACGCCATGGCGCCGCGCGTCCCGGCCCCGGACCATGGCGAGTCAACCGCCCGGTTCCGGGTACTTCCGGGGCAATGCCGTCCCGGGAGCGCTACAGTCGGCCACTACCGCCCGGGTACGGCCGGATGATCGAGGTACACAGCGTGTCCGTTCTGGTTCTCCTTCTCGCCGTGAGCGCGGCCTGCTGTCTGGGTTTCGGATTCGTGCTCCAGCAGAACGCGGCGCAGAAGGCACCCCTCAGCGACTTCCTCTCCTTCCGCCTGCTGCTCGACCTGATGCGGATACCGCGCTGGCTGGGCGGACTCGGGCTGATGGTGGCCGGCATGGTGCTGGGCGCGATCGCCCTCGGCAAGGGCGAGATCTCCCTGGTGGAACCGCTGCTCGCGACCAACCTGCTGTTCGCCCTCGCCCTCTCCCGGTACCAGACCGGACAACCCCTCGGCCGCCAGGGCTGGGCCGGGCTGCTGCTGCTCGCGGGCGGGGTGAGCGCGTTCATCACGGCGGGCGAGCCGCGCGGCGGCACGGCGGTCACCGATCCGCTGCGGCACTGGCTGATCATAGGGGCCGTGGTGGGGGTGGCCCTGGTCCTCACCACGTACGCCAAGCGCTCCCGGCTGAACTGGGGCCCGGTGCTGCTGGCTGTGGCGGCCGGACTGCTCTACGGCGTCCAGGACGCGCTGACCCGGGTGAGCGGCACCCGCTTCTCCGACGGCGGCCTCACCGAACTGTTCACCGGCTGGCAGCCGTACGGCGTGGTGGTCTGCGGTGTCACCGGTCTGGTCCTGGTGCAGAGCGCGTTCGAGACGGCCCCGCTGCGCATGTCGCTGCCCGCGCTCACGGCGGCCGAGCCGCTCGCCGGGATTCTGTGCGGGGTGGGCTTCATGGGCGACCGGCTGCGCACCGACACCGGTGCGCTGGCCTGGGAGGCGGCCGGGCTCGCGGCGGTGGTGGCGGGCATCGTGCTGCTCGGCTGCCATCCGGCGATGCCGTGCGGCACGGCGGAGCGGGAGCCGGGAGCCCGGGACCTCCAGCGCCGCTGAGACAGCACCGCCCGGATGGGGCGGCCCTGCTGGGACGAGCCCGGCCCTGCTTGGATGACGGGCATGAATCCTGCTGACGAGATCCTCGACATCGTCGACGAGAACGACCGGGTCGTCGCCCAGTACCCGCGCGGCGAGGCCTACGCGCGCGGGCTGCGCCACCGCTGTGTGTTCATCGAGGCCCGGGACGCGGCCGGCCGGCTCTTCGTGCACCGGCGTACGGCGACCAAGCTGGTGTTCCCCTCGCTGTACGACCTGTTCGTCGGCGGGGTCGTCGGCGCGGGCGAGTCCTACGACGAGGCGGCGCTGCGGGAGGCCGAGGAGGAACTGGGCGTGACCGGGCTGCCCCGGCCGGAGTTCCTCTTCAAGTTCCTCTACGACGACGGCGCCGGGAACAGCTGGTGGTCGGCGGTGTACGAGGTGCGCTGCGAGCTGCCCGTGCGTCCGCAGGCGGAGGAGGTCCAGTGGCACGCCTTCCTGCCCGAGGAGGAGGTCGAGCGGCGGCTCGGCGAGTGGGAGTGGGTGCCGGACGGACTGGCGGCCCACGAGCGGCTGCGGGCGTTCCGGGCGGGCCGGTGACCGCCGGATAGGGTCGGCCGCGTGAGCGAATTCGTACGGAACATCCGGCTGTGGCTCGCGCCGGAGCGGGTGCGGGACGAGGGCGGCACGCCCGACTACCGGTTCTCGCTGGCCAACGAACGCACCTTCCTCGCCTGGCTGCGCACCGCGCTGGCGCTGATCGGCGGCGGATTCGCGGTGGACCAGTTCCTCCCCGACCTGCGCTGGGCCTGGCGGGTCGGACTCGCGCTCGCGCTGCTCGCGGCCGGTGTCCTGTGCTCCCTGCGCGCGGTGAACCACTGGGTGCGCTGCGAGCGGGCGATGCGCCGCGGCGAGGATCTGCCCGCGTCCCGTTTCCCCGCACTGCTGAGTCTGGTCGTGGCGGTGGTGGCCGTCGCGATGGTGCTGGTGGTCCTGGTCGGGTGGGAGGGGTGAGTGCCGGGGAGGCGGACGCCGGGCGGGATCCCGGGCTCCAGCCCGAGCGCACCCGGCTGGCCTGGCGGCGTACGACCCTGTCGGCGACCGTGGCCACCGTGCTCGCGGTGAAGACGGCGCTGCACGACCGGCCGCCGGCCGCCGGGATCGCCGCGTGCGCGGTCTGCGCCCTCCTGTGGCTGGGCTTCCTCCGGGTGGCCCACCACCGGATCCGCGCCCTGACGGCCGGCCCCCGCCCGCCCGCGCTCGCGCCCCGGATCGCGACGGCGGCGGCGCTGTGCGCGGTGGCGCTGGCGGTGTGCGCTGCCGTGCTGGTGACCTAGGCCCCGCCGCCCCCGGCCCCCTGGTCCACCGTCACCACGATCTTCCCCCGGGTGTGGCCCTCCTGGCTCAGGCGGTGGGCGTCCGCCGTTCGTTCCAGGGGGAAGGTCTGCTCGATGTGGACGGAGACGGCACCCTGTTCCGCCAGCTCCGTCAGGTGTCGCAGGTCCTCGGGGTCCGGGCGGACGAAGCAGTACCGGCCGCCGTAGCCCAGGACCTCGGGGTCGGCGATCGACGCCAGCCGGCCCTCCGGGGCGAGCAGGTTGGCCGAGGTCTTCAGGGTGTCGCCGCCGATGGTGTCGAAGACCGCCTCCACCCCCTCGGGCGCGATCCCGCGCACCCGTTCGGCCAGGCCCTCGCCGTAGGTCACGGGCTCGCCGCCCAGCGTGCGGACGTAATCGTGGTTGCGTTCGCCGGCCGTGCCGATCACCCGGGCGCCGAGGTGGGCGGCGATCTGGACGGCGAACGAGCCGACCCCGCCGGCCGCCGCGTGCACCAGCACGGTCTCGCCCCGTTTCACCTCCAGCGCCTTGACCAGCACCTGATAGGCGGTGAGCCCGGCCAGCGGGAGCCCGGCGGCCCCCTCGAAGGACAGGTTGCGCGGTTTGCGGGCCAGGGCGCGGACGGGCGCGGCCACGTACTCGGCGAAGGTGCCCCGGGCGAGGTAGTCCTCGCGGACGTAGCCGATGACCTCGTCGCCGACGCCGAACTCGGTGACCGCGGCGCCGGGCCGCACGACCACCCCGCTGACGTCCCACCCGGGGATCACCGGGAAGACGGCGTCGAGGACCGGGTCCAGGTACCCCTCCCGGCACTTCCAGTCGACCGGGTTGACGGCCGCCGCGCGCACCTTGACCAGGACCTGGTCGGGGCCGACCTTGGGGTCGCGCAGCTCGCCGTACTCCAGCACCTCGGGTCCGCCGTAGCGGCGGTAGCTGATGCCCTTCATGCCCTCGACCCTCCGGGGTACTCGTGCGCCACGCAACCGGGATGCCCCGATACGCGGCTTTCGCGTGGCAGTCTTCCGACGTCAGGCACCCCGTACCCCCCGAAGGTGAGCACCATGACCACCCTTCACCAGGAACACACCGAGCACGCGACGCACCGCCACGGGCCGGACTGCGGGCACCACGCCGTGCCTCACGGCGACCATGTCGACTATGTCCACGACGGCCATCTGCACCGGGAGCACGAGGGCCACTGGGACGAGTGCGAGCCGGCCGGGCACGCCGTCCACGAGGGCCATGAGCATGTGCACCACGACGAGTGCGGGCACGCGCAGGTGCCGCACGGCGACCACGTGGACTATCTGCACGACGGGCACCGGCACGCCGAGCACGGGGATCACTGGGACGACCACTGACCCGCCGCGGACGAAGGCCGACGGCTCCCCGGCAGCGCGCCGGGGGGCCGTCGGCCTATCGTGGCTCCGGTCACGTTCCGCCTGATCTTCACCGCGCGCACTGGACGGCATACCGACCGGTCGGCATCATGAGTCGAGTCCTGTTCACCCGTTCGTAGGAGTGATGTATGAGCGCCGACCACCCGCCCGGTCTCGACCTGGACCGGCTGCGCGCCCTGCTCGACCGCGAGCGCCCCGGTCTGGTGAACGGCCCCCTGGCCGGACGGCTGATCGAGGGCGGACGGTCGAACCTCACCTACGCGCTCTCGGACGGCACGTCGAAGTGGGTCGTCCGCCGGCCCCCGCTCGGCCATGTGCTGGCCACCGCGCACGACATGAAGCGCGAGCACCGGGTCATCAGCGCGCTGCACCCGACCCGGGTGCCGGTCCCCCGCCCGCTGCTGCTGTGCGAGGACGACGAGGTGCTCGGGGCGCCCTTCTACGTCATGGAGTTCGTGGAGGGCACGCCCTACCGCACCGCCGACCAGCTCGCCCCGCTCGGCGCGGAGCGCACCCGGAACGCGGTGCTGTCCCTGGTGGACACACTGGTCGAGCTGCACGCCGTGGACCCCGCCGAGGTGGGCCTCGCCGACTTCGGCCGCCCGGAGGGCTTCCTGGACCGGCAGCTGCGCCGCTGGGGCAAGCAGCTGGACGCCTCCCGCAACCGCGAGCTGGCGGGCATCGACGAGCTGCACGCGGCCCTCGGCCGCCGGCTGCCCGCCTCCCCCGCCCCGGCGGTCGTCCACGGCGACTACCGCCTGGACAACGTCCTGATCGGGGACGACGACACGATCAAGGCGATCCTCGACTGGGAGATGTCCACGCTCGGCGACCCGCTCACCGACCTGGGACTGCTGGTGATGTACAGCCTGCCGCTCGGCATGCCCGACTCCCCCGTCTCCACCACCGCCGAGGCGCCGGGGCACCCCGACCCGCGGGAACTGATCGAGCGGTACGCCGCCCGCTCCGGCCGGGACGTCTCGGCCGTCTCCTGGTACACGGCGTTCGCCTGGTTCAAACTCGCCGTGATCCTGGAGGGCATCCACTACCGGTACACGCTCGGCCAGACGGTCGGCCGCGGCTTCGACCGCATCGGCGACCTCGTGCCCGTCTTCATCGACCACGGACTGACCACTCTTCAGGAAGGCTGACCGGCATGGACTTCGCGTTCGACGCGCGCACCGAGGAGCTGCGCGACAGGCTCCTCGCCTTCATGGACGAGTACGTGTACCCGGCCGAGGCGGTCGCCGAGGAGCAGCGGGCGCGGCTGGCGTCCCCCTGGGACACGCCGGCCGTGGTGGAGGAGCTGAAGGCCGAGGCCCGCAGGCAGGGACTGTGGAACCTGTTCCTGCCCGACGCCGAGCACGGCGCCGGGCTGACCAACCTCCAGTACGCGCCGCTCGCCGAGATCACCGGCCGTTCCCCGCATCTCGCGCCCACCGCGACCAACTGCGCCGCGCCCGACACCGGGAACATGGAGGTGCTGGCGCAGTTCGGCACCGAGGAGCAGAAGAAGCAGTGGCTGGAGCCGCTGCTGGCCGGTGAGATCCGCTCGGCGTTCGCGATGACCGAGCCGGAGGTGGCCTCCTCGGACGCCACGAACATCACCACGCACATCGAGCGGGATGGCGACGAGTACGTCGTCACCGGCCGCAAGTGGTACATCTCCGGGGCGATGAACCCGGACTGCAAGATCTTCATCGTGATGGGCAAGACGGACCCGGACGGGGCGGACATCCGCCGCCAGCAGTCCATGGTCCTGGTCCCGCGCGACACCCCCGGCGTCACGGTCAGGCGCGCGATGCGGGTCTTCGGCTACGAGGACCACTCCCACGGCGGCCACGCCGAGGTCGTCTTCGACCACGCGCGCGTGCCCGTGTCGAACCTCGTCGGCGAGGAGGGCGGCGGCTTCGCCATCGCCCAGGCCCGGCTCGGCCCCGGACGCATCCACCACTGCATGCGGCTGATCGGGATGGCCGAGCGGGCGATCGAGCTGATGTGCCGGCGGGCCGTCTCCCGTACCGCGTTCGGCAAGGCGCTCGCCCAGCAGGGTGTGGTCCAGAACTGGATCGCCGACGCGCGGGTCACGGTCGAGCAGCTGCGGCTGCTGGTGCTGAAGACGGCCTGGCTGATGGACACCGTCGGCAACAAGGGCGCCCACACGGAGATCCAGGCCATCAAGATCGCCACCCCGCGCGCGGTGGTCGGCATCCTGGACCGGGCGATCCAGTTGCACGGCGCGGGCGGGGTGAGCCAGGACTTCCCGCTGGCCGAGCTGTACGCGAGCGCCCGCACGCTGATGCTCGCCGACGGCCCGGACGAGGTCCACCAGCGCTCGCTGGCCCGCCGGGAGCTGAAGAAGTACCTCTGAGGGGCCCCGTGCCCCTCAGGTACTCCTGAGGTCCCTACGGCCGCAGGGCCCGCAGGAGCAGGTCGGCCAGATGGTCGGCGACCTCCTGCGGGCCCATCGGGCCGTCCGGCCGGTACCACGTCGACAGATGGTGGACCGAGCCGAAGTGGTAGTCCACGACCAGGTCGGCCGGGGTCGCCGTGGAGAAGACGCCCGCCTTCTGGCCCTCCTCCACGAGCGCGCGGAAGCGCTCGTGGTAGCGCCGGCGCTCGGCGCGGACCTGCTTGTTCTTCTCCGGGCTGAGGTGGTGCATGGACCGGAAGAAGATCATCGCGTCGTCGAGGTTCTCGATCGTCGTGACGACGACGTCCGCCGCCGCGTCCCTGAGCCGCTTCTCCACCGGCTCGTCGGCGTTCGCGAACGTGTCCAGCCGCTCCTGCTGGAGACGCAGCACGCGCGCGTACACCTCGTGCAGCAGATCGTCCTTGGAACCGAAGTAGTGGTACAGCGCCCCCTTGGTGACGCCGGCCGCCTCCACGATCTCCTGCACGGAGGTGCGGTCGTAGCCCTGCTCGGCGAAGAGCCGGGTGGCGGCGGCCAGCAGCCGCTGCGGGACGGGCGTCCCGTCTCCGTCCGTCGTCCTGGGCACTGCCGCCACCTGCCTTTCCGTGAGGTCACTCGCTGTCGCGGGAACGCAGTTCCCGACGGAGGATCTTCCCACTCGCCGTCTTGGGCAAGTCGGGCAGGATCTCCACCTGACGCGGGTACTTGTAGGCGGCCAGTCTCTCCTTGCAGTACACCGCGAGTTCATCCGGGTCCGCCTCGGCCCCCGGACGGAGGCTGATATAGGCCTTGACGGTCTCGCCACGGTACCCGTCGGGGACGCCGACGACGGCCGCCTCGCGCACCGCCGGGTGGGTGTACAGGACGTCCTCGACCTCGCGCGGCCACACCTTGAAGCCGGACGCGTTGATCATGTCCTTCTTGCGGTCCACGACGTACAGCCAGCCCTGCTCGTCCATGAACCCGATGTCGCCGGTGCGCAGCTCGCCCTCCGGGAAGGTCTCGGCGGTGGCGTCCGGCCGCCGCCAGTACCCGGGCACGACCTGCGGCCCCCGTACGACGATCTCGCCCTGCTCCCCGAACGGCACCTCGGCGCCCCGCTCGTCCAGGACGCGCACGACCGTGTCGGCGCCGGGCAGGCCGACGGACAGCGTCCCGGAGACCGGGTCCACGGGCGCCTCCAGATGGGGCGGGACGGAGGCGCAGGGGGCGGTGCACTCGGTGAGGCCGTAGCCGACGCGGATGTACGGCCCGAAGCGCTCCCGGAACGTCTCCACCAGGGCGGGCGGCACGGGGGCGCCACCCGAGGAGATGTTCACGAAGGAGGCGAAGTGCTCGCGGGTGACGTCGGGGTGGGCGGCGAGCGCCATGTAGGCCGTGGAGGGGCCGACCGTGTAGTGCGGGCGGTGCTCGGCGAAGGCCTCCAGGACGACGCCGGGCTCGAAGCGGTAGGTGAGCACGAGGGTGCCGACGCTGTTCAGACAGGCGCCGAACTGGCAGACCATGCCGGTGATGTGGAACAGCGGCGCGAGCGCGTAGTAGACGGGCGCCTCGGGCAGGCCGAGCCCGGTGGCCTGCCGCTCGGCGTTGTGCATGACGTTCGCGTGCGTGTTGGTGGCGCCCTTGGGCGTGCCACTGGTGCCCGAGGTGTAGCTGATCAACGCGATGTCGTCCGGGCGGGGCAGGCGGCCCTCGGGGGCCCGGCCGCCCTGCCGGGCGACGGCCACCAGGTCGTCGGCGTCGGGGGCCTGGGGCAGCCGCTCGAAGGTCAGCACGCGCGGGTCGTTCCGGGTCTGGAAGTCCCGTTCGCAGGCGGTGAGCACGATCCGCACCGGTGAGCCGGCGGCCGTGTCCCTGAGATACGTCTCCCAGGCCCGGTCGGAGCAGATCAGCGCGGCCACCTCGCCGTCCCGCAGGACGTGCGCCACCTCGCCCGACTTGTACATGGGGTTGACCGGGACGACGGTCGCGCCCGCCTTCCAGGCGCCGAGCACGGCGAGCACGAAGTGCGGGGAGTTCTGGAGCAGGACGGCCACCCGGTCGCCGCGCTCCAGGCCGCGCGCGGCGAGGTGGGCGGCGACGGAGTCGGTCAGCTCGTCGACCTCCCGGTAGCTCAGCCGGGCGTCGAAGTAGGCGAGGAAGGCGCGGTCGGGGGCCTCGGCGACGGCACCGCGCAGGGCGTGCACGAGCGAGTCGGTGGGGTCGAGCGGGGCGCGCTGGGCCTCGGTCAGCAGCGCGAGCCACGGCCGGGCCGCGTACGGGGAGATGGTCACCGGGCGGCCTCCCACTTCTGCTGGAGGTGGTTCATGTTCGCGAGCCAGCGGTCGGGCTCGGCGGCCCGCGCCTGGTAGAAGCCGGCGACCTCGGGGTGCGGCAGGATCAGGAAGCGGTCCTCCTCGATGCCCCGGAACAGGGCGTCGGCGACGGCCTCCGGGGCGATCGCGGTCGGCTGGAGCACCAGGTCGCCCGCGCTGCCGGTGGCGGCCAGCATGTCGGTGCGGACGCCCTGGGGGCAGACGGCGTGGACCTTGACCCCCCGGTGCCGGTACGTCAGCGACAGCCACTCGGCGAAGGCGTAGGCGCCGTGCTTGGTCACGCTGTAGGAGGGCGCGCCGATCATCGTCAGCAGCCCGGCGGCGGAGACGGTGGAGACGAACCGCCCGCCGCCCCGCTCCAGCCAGTCGGGCAGCAGCACGTGCGCGGCCCGGACGTGGGCCATCAGGTTCACGTCCCACGAGGTGGCCCAGGTCTTCTCGTCCAGGGTGCCGTCGAGGTCACCGTCCTCGAAGGCGACGCCCGCGTTGGCGCAGTAGACGTCCACCGTGCCGCCGAGCGCGTCGCGGGCCTCGGCGACGATCGCGGAGGCGTCACCGGGCACGGCGGTCCCGCCGATCTCCTCGGCCACCGCCTTGGCCTTCCCGGCATCCAGGTCGTTCACCACGACCCGGGCCCCCTCCGCGGCGAACCGCCGGGCCAGTGCCGCCCCGATCCCCCCACCGGCTCCGGTGACGACCACTCCCGCATCCTGCACGGCTTCCACCATCGGTCTCCTTCGACACGACTTTCGCGCGGCGCGCGTCGGCTCTGGTCGGGTCAGACTAACCGGTCGGTATGTGTGAAGGAAGGGGAACTGCTCCAACCTCAAGGGGCGCGGGGAACTGCGCGAGCAACCCCAGACAGCCCGCGCGTGCCCACCCACCGGAGGATCCCTTGCACCTGTCCCGACGAACACTTCTCGCATCGACATCGACAGCAGCCCTCCCCGCCACGCCCCGACACCGCGAGCATCTCCGCACCGGCTTCGACAGACTCGCGGCCGACGGCTACTCCCTCCTGGAAGGCCGGCGCGTCGGCATCGTCACCAATCCCACCGGCATCACCCGAGACACCGAGCACATCGTCGACGTCATGCACCGGGACCCCCGCGTCAAGCTGACGGCGGTCTTCGGCCCCGAACACGGCTTCCGGGGCACCGCACAGGCCGGCGGCTCCGAGGGCCGCTACGACGACCCCGCGACCGGCCTCCCGGTGTACGACACGTACCTGAAGAGCGGCCGGCCGCTCGCCGACGTCTTCACCACCTCCGGCGTCGACACCGTCGTCTTCGACATCCAGGACGTCGGCGCCCGCTTCTACACGTACATCTGGACCCTCTACGACTGCATGGAGGCGGCCCAGCTCGCCGGCAAGCGGTTCGTCGTGCTGGACCGCCCGAACCCGGTGACCGGGCGCGAGGCCCAGGGCCCGGTGCTGCACAAGGAGTTCGCCACCTTCGTCGGCCGGCAGCCGATCGCGCAGGCGCACGGGATGACCGTGGCGGAGCTGGCCCGCCTGTTCAACGGCGAGTTCCTGACCACACCCGTCCCGCTGGAGACCGTCCGCATGTCGGGCTGGAGACGCTCCGCCTTCTACGACGCCTCCGGCCTGCCCTGGGTGCCGCCGAGCCCCAACATGCCCACGCCGGACACCGCGTTGGTGTACTCCGGGACCTGCGTGTTCGAGGGCACCAACCTCTCCGAGGGGCGCGGCACCACCCGGCCCTTCGAACTCCTCGGCGCCGAGGGCGTCGACGGCCGCTGGGCCGCCGCCGCGAACGAGGCGGGGCTGCCGGGCGTGCGGTTCCGGGAGGCGTACTTCACGCCCACGTTCTCCAAGTTCCAGGGCAAGACCGTCGGCGGGGTGCAGATCCATGTGACCGACCGGGCCGCCTACGACCCCGTGCGCACCGGGATCGCGCTGCTGGTGACCGCCAGGAAGGTGTGGAGCGGCTTCGCCTGGCGGTCCGACAACTGGATCGACAAGCTCACCGGTTCCGCTCAGGTGCGCACGATGATCGACGCGGGCGCCGGCACGGACGAGGTGACGGGCGCCTGGCAGGAGGAGCTGGCCGCGTTCCGGCGGGTCCGGAAGGGGTATCTCCTGTACACATAGCGCACCTCCTCCGGGGACTTGGGGGCCTGGCATGGCGGATCCTGGGATGAGTGTGGCTCCGTACTGGGAGCTGACCTTCGACGCGGACGGGGACGTGGACCACCCCGAACGCGACCGGCTGCTGGCGCAGGTCACGGACCGCGGTGTCCGTGACCTGATCGTCTTCTCGCACGGCTGGAACAACGACCGCTCGGGCGCGACGGCGCTGTACCGCCGTTTCTTCGCACCGGTCCCGAAGATGGCGCCGAAGGCCCGGCTGGGGTACGTCGGTGTGATCTGGCCGTCGATGCGGTTCAGCGACGAGCCGATCCCCGACTTCCCGAGGTCCGTGGCGGCCGTGGAGGCGGAGGCGGAGCCACGCCCGGCGCTGGACAAGGAGACCCGGCGCGCCCTGGTCGACGCCTTCCCGCGCCGGACGATCGTGGTGGACCGGCTGGCGCGGATGCTGGACGAACGGCCGGACGGCACGGAGGGGCTGACCGAGTTCGGGGGCTGGGTACGGCTGCTGCTGAACGAGGACGGCCGGCAAGGGGTGGCCGACACCGACGAGGACGGCGAACCGGGCGTGTTCGACGGGGACCCGGTGACCGCGTGCGAGGAATTCGCCAAGGCTCTGGCCGCGCTCCAACCGCCCGGCGCGGCTGCCGGGTTCAGCCTGCCGAATCCGTGGGACGGCGCCAAGGAGCTGCTGCGGCAGGCGACGTACTACCGGATGAAACGGCGGGCCGGGATGGTCGGCGAGCGTGGCCTCGGGCCGCTCCTCGGACAGATGGCCGAAGCGGCGCCCGGGGTGCGGGTGCATCTGGTCGGGCACAGTTTCGGCGGGCGGCTGGTCGCGTTCGCGCTGCGCGGGCTGCCCGAGGCAGTGCACACGGTCAAGTCGGTGACCCTGCTCCAGGGCGCCTTCTCGCACTACGCGTTCGCGGCCCGGCTGCCGCACGCCCCGGACCGGTCCGGGGCGCTCAAGGACCTCCAGCGGCGCGTCGACGGCCCGCTGGTGTGCTGCTACTCGCACCTCGACGCGGCCCTGGGCACGTTCTACCCGCTGGCCTCCCGGCTCGCCGGGGACGACCGCAGCTGCGCGGGCAACGAGATCGCGGCGGTGCTGGGGCCGCGGTGGGGCGCGATGGGGCACGACGGGGTGCAGGCGGTGCCGGGCACCGCCCGCCTGGATCTGGCGGCGGCCCTCGGCGGCCGGCTGCCTTCGTCGGGGTGCGCGAACGTGGACGCGGCGGCCGTGGTGCGGCGCGGGGGCGCGCCATCCGGGGCGCACAGCGACATCGTGCACCCCGAACTGGCGCGGCTGGTGCTGGTGGCGGGCCGCGTCGTGGCGGCGGGCCGTACCGCCTGACCCGCCGCCGGTGGCACCTCAGCGGTGCGCGGTGTACTCCACGACCTGCTGGAAGGTCGGCCGGTTCTGCCAGCTGATCTTGCCGTGCTTGATGCCGCCCAGGGTGCGCTGGACGATCGAGTCGGCGCACCACTGGTCGCCCGCCGAGCACTGGTCGTCGCCCGGGTAGACCTGGGCGGCGGTCAGGCCGGCGGCCTGCTTCAGGGTGCTGATCAGGGTGTCCCGGCAGGCGGTGAGGCTGCCGCCGCCGCAGTACTTCCGGGCGAGGCCGCCCTGCACGGACTCCCCGAGCACCGCCCGGATGTCCTTGTCGACGTAGGACCACCAGCCGTACTGGAAGGAGCTGCCGGCGTGCGAGCCGGTCGGGCCGTGGCCGGCGGACGGTGCCTCGTCGGTCGGCAGGCTGTTGGTGATCGCGGTGTAGAGGTCGCTGCCGAGACCGGGCTCGAACTCGGCCTTGACCAGCAGCGGCCACCAGGCGTCAAGGATGCGGATCGCGTCGGCGTCGGCGTACTTCTTGGAACCGGCCGACGTCTCGGTGCGCTTGGCGCCCGCGGTCACCCACGCCTTGAGCTTGCTCACCGCCGCGGCGGCCGTGGAGTCGGTGACCGGTGAGGAGGTGACCACCTTGAGCAGCTTGGGCAGCACGTCCTCGGCGCGCAGATCGGCGAGGCCCGCGTCCGCCATGGCCTGCACCAGCTTGGTCCGGGTCACCCCGCCGGCCGCGACCAGCTTCTTCACCCGGTCGTCCAGCAGGTTGCCGCGGTGCACCGAGCCGTCGCCCCAGGGCGCGGTCGTGTAGTCCTTGGCCTGCTTGTTGTTCCAGGAGATGTAGTAGTCCTGGTCGACGGAGTTGGGGTGCGCGGAGGGCGTGGTGTAGTCGGCGGTGTTGGTGGCCGGGTCCCAGTCGCGCCACTCGTACGCCGGCCGCGCCCACACCGGGAACTCGGTGTCGACACCGCTCGCCCGGACGGGGTTGTCACCGCTGTTGTAGTAGGCGGTGTGCTGGGAGTCGGCGTAGAACCAGTTGAAGGTGAAGTTGATGTGCTGCGCCGCGCTCTGGAAGTCCTTCGGCCCCTTGACGTAGTCGGGGTCGTTGAGCATCTGGAAGCCGATGATCGAGTCGGCCTCGTGCAGGTAGGAGGAGCGCAGGGTGGTGTAGGCGACCTTCTTGCCGCCGACGGTCGCCCGGTACTCCACCGGACCGTACTTGGTCCGCCACACGCGCATGGTGTACGACCCCGCGGCCGTGCCGTCGGCGGTGGTCGGCTTCCAGGCGTTCTTCTGCTCGATCTTCTCCATGGCCGTGCAGGTGCCGTGGTACAGGTAGTGGTAGTCGTCCTGGCACAGCTCGACCGCGTAGGTGTCGATGATGTCCTGGCCGGAGGTGGTGGCGCTCCAGGAGTAGTCCTGGCCCCGGCCGAGTTCGACGTACATGCTCAGGCCCGCGAAGGAGGCGCCGCGGGCGCTGATGCCCGGGCCCTGGATCTCCTGGAGCATGAGCAGCTGCGGGGCGAAGTAGCCGGTCTGCGGCCCGAAGACGGCGATGGGGTGGCCGCTCGCGGTGTACTTGCCGCTGACCACGAGGGCGTTGGACATGCCGCGTTTCGCGGAGCCGAGGGCGGTCTTCGCGGCGGAGGCCGACGTGCTGGTGGCGCTCGCGGTGGCCGCGCTGCCGGTACGGTCGTGGACCAGCGGTTCCTGGGTCACCGAGCCGGTGTCGGGCAGGGCCTCGCCCTGGGCGTCGGCGGGTTTGGCGCCGTAGGGGAAGCTCTCGCCGTTGTGGACGGTGAGCACGGCCTCGGGGTCGTTGCGTTCCCGGAAGGACTCCCAGACCTCGGTGCCCTCCTCGACGCCGTACTTGGCCTGGGCGGCGAGCAGGGAGAGGGCGTTGTTGACCTCGCCGCCACCGCCGGAGCCGAACAGTGAGCCGATCACGGAGGCGAGCGCCACCATGTCGGTGACCTTGAAGTGTTCTATGGTGCCGGCGTTGGTGATCGAGTCCTTGTGGCCGGTCAGGACGTACTCGCCGGGGAAGTAACGGCCGCTGTCGGAGGCGTCGATGTAGGCGTTGACGCCGTCCAGGTACGCCTTGACGTCGGCGAGGGCCTGCTGGCCACGGGCGCCGTTGTTCGCGACCGCGTTGTCGATCTGCGCCTGGAGGTCGGCCTCGGTGTAGGGCGCGTTGCGGTAGAACTGCTGCTCGAGTCCCTGGTTGGCGGGCGCGCCCCCGGCGAAGGAGGTCAGCTGGCCACGGCCCACGTGCCGGAAGACGTCCATCAGCCACAGCCGGTCCTGGGCCGCCGCGTATCCGGCGCCGAACTCGGTGCCGTAGCGGGTGGTGCCCGTGATGTGCGGCACACCGGTCTTCTTGTCGCGGACGATGGTCACATCGCCGCGGCCGGCCGGCTTCTCCGTGGAGGCGACCTGGTCGGCGGGGACGCCGAACGAGGCGTCGTTGAAGAAGGTGTTGATCGTGGCGTCGGTCAGGCCCTTGTAGCCGGTGGCCAGGTTGGCGTACGGGCCGAGCTGGTCCTCGGCGTGCGCCGGCTGGGTGCCGAAGGCCTGGTTGAGCAGGATCTGGGCGAGCGTCGCGTTGCCGTTCTCGCCGGGCGGCAGGATGTCCGAACACTGGCCGCCGCAGTAGTCGTTGGCGGCCGTGGCGTCGGCCGCCGCCACCGCCGTCCGGGTGAGGGGGGAGAGAAGACCGGCGACGAGGACGCATACGGACGCGGTCTTCAGGAACCCGGGGAGTCGGCGGGACGTTCTCAGTCTGTCAAGGGCGGTACGTGGGGTTCGCCGTGGCATGGCAGCTCCTAGCGACAGAGGTGGCCGAACGTTACCGCCGGTATCCCCAGCTTTAAAGATGAACATGCGTCACTTTCTGGAGTCTGGAAGCAGATCCCGAGAAGAGATGGAGCCGAATCGCCTGTCGATACGTCTATTCGGCGACGTCCGTGCGACGACGCCGAAGTGACCGAAGTGCAGGTGCAGGTGTGACGGAGGTGCAGGGCGATGGCAGGTTTCCGGAGTCTGGCGAGACAGGTACGCGATCCGGGCTGTGATCTGGCGCTGCGGCGGTACTCGCTGCGCAAGTGCCTGGAGAAGTTCGCCCCTTACGGGCATCGGGCGACCTGGGACCATCTGTGCTCCCGGGCGGGGTTCGGCCCCGAGGACCGCTCCCCCGATCCGGCGCGGCTCGTGGCCGCGCTGGAGGAGCTGGAGGAGGCCCGTGACGTCTGGCTCGCCTACGAGACCGAGTTCACCGAGCGGCGCAGGAAGGAGAAGCACGACGGGCTGCGCCGGCCGGGCAGCGTGGACGACTGGCACCGGCTGACCTGGGGCGGCTTCGGGGTCGCCTGGTGCGACGACCCACGGGTGCACCCCGATGAGCCGCTGGCGGTGGTGCTGCGCCGGCTGATCGCCGCGCTGGAGCGGGAACCGGGCTCGTCGTGCCCGGTGTGCGGCGGAGAGCGCCTGGTCTGGAAGTACGGCCTGGACCACGAGCCGTCGTCCGGCCCGGTCTGCGCGGACTGCGGGATTCTGGTGCCGCGTCCGGTCCTCAGCCCGCGGGCCCTCGAGTACGCCCGCCGGGGACGCGTGCTGATGTCGGCCTGAACGGTGGTGTTCCCAGGGGGATGGTGAGGGGGGCGCGCAGGGGATGCCGCGCCCTCTGCGGTGCGGTGTGCGGCACGATCTGCTGTGTGGTGTGCGGCACCCTCCGCTGTGCGGTGTGCGGCACCATCGAGGCATGGTGCAGGTGTGTCTCAACGGGCGCCGCTCGGCCGCCGACGGTGTCGCCGTGCCGATGTCCCCGCAGGATCTGGCGCGTTCCGCCGCCGAAGCGGTGGCGGCCGGCGCCACCTCGGTCCATGTCCACCCCAGGACGCCGTGCGGCCACGACAGCCTCTCCCCGCGCGTCCTCGCTCCGGCCCTGGAGGCGATCCGGGCGCGGGTGCCGGTGCCGGTCGGCGTGACCACCGGTGCCTGGGCGGAACCGGATCCGTCCGCGCGGCTCGCCCGGGTGCGGTCCTGGTCTGTGCTGCCCGACTTCGCCTCGGTCAACTGGCATGAACCGGGCGCCGAGGAGGTCGCCGGACACCTCCTGTCGACGGGCGTGGGCGTGGAGGCGGGCATCTGGTCCGGCACCGAGGGCGCACGCCGCTTCGCGGCCTCGCCGCTCGGGCCGAGGGTGCTGCGGGTGCTGGCCGAGGTGACCGACCCGGACCCGGCGACCGCCGAGGCGTCGGCGCGGGCGCTGCTGGCCGAGCTGGGGACGGCACACGGCCGCCCGGTGCTGCTGCACGGCGAGGAGGGCGGGACCTGGCCGGTGCTCCGGCTGGCGGGCCGGCTGGGCCTCGCCACCCGGATCGGCCTGGAGGACACCCTGTTCCTGCCGGACGGCCGACGGGCCGTGTCCAACGCCCAGTTGGTGGCGGAGGCGCGGGCCCGGTACGGAGCCGGGCGAAGACGGTGTCAGTCTCCGTGAGGGCAGCGGCAGGAGCGTTGGTGCACAAGGGAGTCCGGCCCGCGGTGACTACCCGCGTGAGGCACCGCCTCGGCCCGGTCAACGCCGGTCCGTCACGGCCGCGGCGAGACGCGCCCCGAGGTCCGCGACCGCGGCGCGCAGTTCCTCCCCGCCCTCGACGCGGAAGGCGAACGGCACGCGCGCCAGCCATTCCTGCGCGTACGCGGCCGGGTTGCGCGTGCTGCCGACCAGCACGCAGCCGTCCCCCGAGGGTTCGAGCCGTCCCATGGGCGGTCGGATCCAGGGGGCGACCTCCGTCAGGGGGGCGTCGAACACCACGCGGGTGGAGAACACCCATCCCAGGCCCAGGTTCTCCTCCAGCACCGCGACCGGATCGAGGCCCTCGGGTGGTGTGAATCCGTGCGCGGTGGGCCGGACCGCGCGGACCCGGTCGACCCGGTAGGTGCGGATCGCGTCCGCGCGATGGGAGTGGCACAGCAGGTACCAGCGCCCGTAGCGGACCACGACGGACCAGGGGTCCACCTCCGCCTCCCACTCGTCACCGGCCTCGCCTCGGTAGGTGACCGACACGCGGCGCCGGGCCCCGACGGCGGCGACGAGTTCGCTGGTGATGGCCGGATCCGGGCGGACCGCGTACGGGTCCGGTGCGGCCGCCGCGTACTCCCGCAACAGGGCCGCCTGCCGGCCGACGCTCTCCGGCAGCGCCTTGACGACCTTGCCCAGGGCGGTGCCGACCAGGTCGTCGGCGTCGGCCGCGGCCGGCCTGCCGCTGAGGACCGCCATCACCAGTCCGAGGGCCTCGGACTGCGTGAAGTGCACGGGCGGCAGCCGCGTCCCGCGCCCCAGCCGGTACCCGCCGTACGGCCCCCGGGCCGACTCCACGGGGATGCCGGCCTCGCGGAGGATGCCGACGTACCGGCGCGCGGCCCGCTCCGTGACGCCCAGTCGCACGGCGAGTTCGCCGGCCGTCGTACCGGGGCGGGCCTGGAGGATCTCCAGGGCGCGCAGCGCTCGCGCGGTGGGGCTGAGATCGTTCGGCACGGGTGCAGGCTAGTCCGCTCCGCCGATCTCCCGGGTGGTCGCGGAACAAACCGGCAGTGGTTCGTCCGGAACTCCTCCTACGGTGACGTCCACGACCTGGAAGAAGGGGAACCGACCATGGACATCCTGCTCATCGGCGGCCTGTGGCTGGACGGATCGGTGTGGGGCCGCGTGGCGTCCACACTGGAGTCGCTCGGCCATCGCCCGGTGCCGCTCACCCTGCCGGGCCAGGGGGACGGCTCCTCGTCCGCCACGTTGGAGGACCAGGTGGCGGCGGTGCTCGCCGCGGTGGACGCGGCGCCGGACAAGCCCATGGTGGTGGGGCATTCGGCCGCCTGCACGCTGGCCTGGCTGGCCGCCGACCGGCGGCCGGAGCGGCTGGCCGAGGTCGCCCTCATCGGCGGCTTCCCGTTCTCGGACGGCCAGACGTACGCCGACTTCTTCGAGGTGCGCGGCGGCGTCGTGCCCTTCCCGGGCTGGGGGCCCTTCGAAGGGCCGGACATCGCCGACCTGGACGACGAGGCCAGGCGCGAGCTGGCGGCCGCCGCGATTCCCGTACCCGCGGCCGTGACCAAGGGCGTGGTGCGGCTGGCGGACGAACGGCGCTTCGACGTGCCGGTCGTGGTCGTGTGCCCGGAGTTCACGCCCGCACAGGCGCGGGAGTGGATCGGCGCCGGTGACGTCCCGGAGCTGGCCCGGGCCAAGCACGTCGACTTCGCCGACATCGACTCGGGCCACTGGCCCATGGTGACCAGGCCCGCCGAGCTGGCCCGCATCCTGGCCGCGGCGGCCGACGCGGCCTGACGGGCGCGCCTTCGGGCACGAGCACGACACGGATCGGCTTTCTCCTCCTCAGCGCCGCTCCCCCCAGCGCCGCTCCGCCCCCAGCGCCGCTCCGGCCCCCTCAGCGCCGCTCCGCCATCAGCCGCGACCCCGTCAGCCGTTCGCCGAACACGTCGTCCGGGTTGGACAGCACGCACGTCTCCATCGACAGGCAGCCGCATCCGATGCAGTCGGTGAGATGGTCGCGCAGGCGGTTCAGCTGCTGGATGCGCTCGTCCAGTTCCGAGCGCCACTTCTCGGACAGGCGCGCCCAGTCCTCCCTGGTCGGCGTCCGTTCCTCCGGCAGTTCGGCCAGGGCCTCCCGGATCGTGGCGAGCGGGATGCCCACCCGCTGGGCCGCGCGGACGAAGGCGACCCGGCGCAGCGTGTCCCGGCTGTACCGGCGCTGGTTGCCGGGGGTCCGCCGGCTGGAGATCAGTCCCTTGGACTCGTAGAAGTGCAGGGCGGACACCGCGGCACCACTGCGGGCGGACAACTGGCCGACGGTCAGCTCGTGGATCTTCTCGGGAATCTGGGGCACTCCTCAGAGATTACCCACCCGGCCGGTCCGTCCTCCGTTGACATCGACTCCTCACCCGACCATGCTAAGCAGTTGCTTAGAGACGCGAGCGAGAGGCCGGGAACATGGCAGAACCGAGGACCTTCACCTCCCCCGACGAGCTGAGGGCGGCCGTGGGCGAGCAGCTGGGCCCCACCGACTGGGTGGAGATCGACCAGAAGCGGATCGACCTGTTCGCCGAAGCGACCGGGGACCACCAGTGGATCCACGTGGACCCGGAGAAGGCCGCCGCCGGACCGTTCGGGACGACCATCGCGCACGGCTACCTCACCCTGTCCCTGCTCCCGCTGTTCGGGCCGCGGCTCATCCAGGTCGAGGGCGTGAAGATGGGCGTCAACTACGGGACGAACAAGGTCCGCTTCCCCGCCCCCGTCCCCGTCGGCTCCCGACTGCGCGCCACCGGAAAGATCACCGGTGTCGAGGACGTCACCGGCGGTGTGCAGGTGACGGTCGCGTTCACCGTGGAGCGCGAGGGCGGCGACAAGCCGGTGTGCGTGGCCGAGTCGGTGTCCCGGTACTACGTGTAGACCGGGCGGCTACCGGGCCCCGACCATGCGCAGCACGAGGTCGGCGTAGAGCGCGCCGACCTCCTCGGGGGTGCGCGGGCCGTTCACGTTGAACCAGCGGGCCACGTCGATGCACAGCGACAGCACGGCGAGCGTGGTGCCCTGCACGTCCAGCACGTCGAACTCGCCCGAGGCCACGCCGTCCTCGATGATCCCGCGCACCTCCGCGTCCACCTGACGGCGCAGCGCGACGATCTCCGCGCGGGCCTCGGGGCCGAGGGCGTCGAGTTCGTACTGCACGACCCGCGCGGTGGTGCGCCGGCCCGCGTGCCAGCGGACGAAGGAGCTGACCGCGTCGGCCAGCCGCTCGGCGGCCGTGCCCTCGCGGCCGGCCGCCGTGCGCAGGATGTCGAGGGCCTTGTCGTGGCCGATCCGGCTGATCCGGTGGAGCAGCTCTTCCTTGGTCTTGTAGTGGATGTAGAGCGCGGCCGGGCTCATGCCGGCGCGGCCCGCGATGTCACGGGTCGTCGTCGCGTGATAGCCACGCTCGGCGAAGGCCTCCACGGCCGCGACGAGCAGCCGCCGGGCCGCGTCAGGGGTGACCTCTTCCCACGGCTCCACTTCGCCGCCGGTCGTCTCCCGCGCCGTACTCATCGCTCGCTCGCCCCTCTCGGTGACAGGAGCACCACCATACCGCCGACGGTGAGCGAGCGCTTAGCGTACCCGCTCAGAGCTTTTCGAAGGGGTCGTGCTCGGCGAGCAGCTTCTCCAGGCGTGCCTGGTCGACACGGCTGACGATCTGCCCGGCCTCCTGCCGGTCCCGGATCACCTTGGCGAGGGTGAAGGCGGAGGTGACGAGGTACAGGACGGCGATCGCCAGGAAGCCGCGGACCCAGGCGCTGGCGTCGAGCCGTGCGATGCCGATGGCGGTGGCCGCCATGGCGACCGCGAAGGAGGCGACGGCCTGGCCGTAGAACGCGGCCGTGCTCTGCTGTTTGACCGGTGTGTCACTCATGGCCCCAGCATCGGCGGACGTGGCCCGTGCCACATCCGCCGGAATACTCAGAGACGCACGCGTCAGGTACTCAGAACGCGGAGACCCCGGTCAGGGAGCGGCCGATGAGCAGCTTCTGGATCTGGCTGGTGCCCTCGTAGAGGGTCATCACGCGGGCGTCGCGCAGGAGCTTGCCGGCCGGGTACTCGTCGATGTAGCCGTAGCCGCCGAAGACCTGGAGGGCGTTGTTGGCGGCGCGCACGGCCGCCTCGGAGGCGAACAGCTTGGCCTTGGAGGACTCGACGGCGAACGGCTCGCCACGGTCGATGAGGTCGGCGACCCGCCAGGTCAGCAGCCGGGCCGCGTCCACGTCGACGGCGATGTCGCTGATCAGCTCCTGCACCAGCTGGTGACGGGCGATCGGCTTGCCGAACTGCTCCCGCTCACCGGCGTACCTCACGGCCGCGTCCAGCGCGGCCTGGGCTATGCCGACGCAGCCGGCGGCCACCGACATCCGTCCCTTGGCGAGCGCGGACATGGCGACGGAGAAGCCCTTGCCCTCCGCGCCGAGCATCGCCGAGGCGGGCACGCGCACGTCCTCCAGCACGAGTTCGGCGGTGGCCTGGCCGCGCAGCCCGAGCTTGCCGTGGATGGTGCGGCGGGTCAGACCGGGGGTGTCGGTGGGCACCAGGAACGCGGACACGCCCTTGTGGCCGGGGGCGTCGGTGGAGCGGGCGAAGAGCAGGACGACGTCGGCCCAGGTGCCGTTGGTGATGAACATCTTGGTGCCGTTCACGACGTAGTCGTCGCCGTCGCGCACTGCCCGGGTGGTGAGGTTGCCCGCGTCGGAGCCGGTGCCGGGCTCGGTGAGGCCGAAGCAGCCGACGTACTCGCCGGCGGTGAGCCCCGGCAGCCAGCGCCGCTTGTGCTCCTCGCTCCCCCAGGCGGCGATCGTCTTGGCGACGAGCCCGAGGGAGACGGAGACGATCCCGCGCACCGAGGAGTCGCCGCGCCCCAGTTCCTCGGTGACCAGGCAGTAGGAGAGGTGATCGCCGCCGGAGCCGCCGTACTCCTCGGGGACGGTCAGTCCGAGGAAGCCGACCTCGCCGAGCTTCTTCACGATGCCCCGGTCGACCTCCTCGGCGCGGTCCCAGGCGACCACGTGCGGGGCGATCTCGCGCTCCACGAAGTCCCGGGCGAGCCGCCGTACGGCGGCCTGCTCCTCGCTGAGCCCCAGGTTCACCACGAGATCACCCCATAACCGATGGATCTTGAAAGCCGTACATTTAAATTAGCACTGCTAGTTTCCAGTCGCAGCCCTACTATGTGCGCCATGGCCCGACCGCGCAAGCCCCTCCTCAGCACCGACCGGATCGTCGAGACGGCCCGGGACCTCGTGGACCGGGAGGGCCTGGCGGCCGTCTCCACGCGCCGGCTCGCCGCCGAGCTGGGGGTGAGCGGGCCCTCGCTCTACAACCACTTCCGCACCAAGGACGAGATCCTGGAAGCGGTGGCCGACTCGGTGAGCGCCCAGGTCGACCTGTCGATGTTCGAGGACGGCCGGGACTGGCGGACCGCGCTGCACGACTGGGCCGTCTCCTACCGGGCCGCCCTGCGCGACCACCCGAACATCGTCCCGGTCCTCGCCCGGGGTCCCGGCCGCCGCCCCGCCGCGCTGCGCCTGGCCGACGCGGTCTACGGCGCGATGGTCGACGCGGGCTGGCCGCCGGCGCAGGCCACCTCCATCGGCGCGCTGATGCGGTACTTCATCATGGGCTCGGCGCTCGGTTCCTTCGCCGGCGGCTTCGTGGACGACGCGAGCGCGTACGACCCCGCCGACTACCCGCACCTCGGACAGGCCCATCTGCTCGCCGAGCAGCAGGAGAAGATCGACGAGCGGGCCTTCGAGGCGGGGCTCACCGCGCTGCTGGGCGGGCTGGCTCAGCAGTACGAGCAGGTACGGGTGTGAGGATGCCGCGGTCGGTGACGCTTCGGCCGCCGCCGAAGCGTCGCTGCCGCATGCTGGGGGCATGAGCACCGAGAATCCCCAGGCGGCGGGGCTGGCGGCGCTGGCCGGGCTGATCGCCGACCGGACCCGGGCCGCGTGCCTGCTGGCGCTGCTGGACGGGCGGGCGTGGACGGCCGGCGAGCTGGCCCGGCACGCCGGAGTCGCGGCCTCCACGCTGAGCGAGCACCTCGGCAAGCTGGTGGCCGGCGGGCTGCTCGCGGAGGAACGGCAGGGGCGGCACCGGTATGTGCGGCTGGCGGACGCGCGGGTGGCGCAGGTGGTCGAGGACCTCGCCGCGCAGGTGCCTCCGGCGGTGGTACGGCGCCCTCCGCGCAGCCTGCGCGAGGCGAGCGCCGGCGCCGCCATGGCCCGGGGGCGCACCTGTTACGACCATCTCGCCGGGCGGCTCGGGATCGTGCTCACCGACGCGCTGACCCGGCGGGGGCTGCTGCGGCAGGACACCGGGTTCGCGCTGACGGACGCGGGGGTGGAGTGGTTCGGTACGGCGGGTGTCCCCCTGGACCCCGGCGGCCGACGCCCACTGGCCCGCGCGTGCCTCGACTGGACGGAACGGCGACCGCATCTCGCCGGGGCGGCGGGGGCGGCGTTGTGCCGGCGGGCGCTGGAGGCGGGGTGGTGCGTGCGGGTGGGGTCGGGGCGGGCGGTGAAGGTGACTCCGTCGGGGGAGCGGGTGTTCTCCGACCTGCTCGGCATCTCGCGGGGCGACCTGCGCTGAATCGCGGCAACCGGGGAGAGTTCGGCGGTGGTGTGCCGGCTGCGGTTGCGTGGGGCCGGTCGCGCAGTTCCCCGCGCCCCTTCGGGGCGCTCGCCCTCAGAACACCACCAGCGCTCGTCCCCCCTTCCCCGCGAGCATGTTGTCGAAGGCCGTCGGGATGCCTTCCAGACCGATCCGGTCGGTGACCAGCAGCGAGAGGTCCAGGCGGCCCTCCCTGACGTGTTCGGCGAGGAGCGGGACGTCGCGGGACGGGTCGCTGTTGCCGTAGACGCAGCCGGAGAGGGTGCGGCCCCAGTGGAAGAGCTCCAGGGCGTTGAAGGTGACCTGCTGCTCCTTGCCGCCGATGCCGACGACCGTCGTACGGCCGCCCCGGCGCGTGGACTCCCAGGCCGCGCGGATGGAGACCGCGCGGCCCACGCACTCCACGGAGACGTCGACGCCCTGCTTGCCGGTGAGGGCGCGGATCTCGCGCGGGGTGTTCTCGGAGGCGAGGACGTAGTCCGTGGCGCCGGCCGCGCGGGCCAGTTCCTCCTTCTCCCGGGAGACGTCGACGGCGATGATCCGGGACGCGCCCGCGATGCGGGCCGACTGGAGCGTGGCCAGACCGACTCCGCCGACGCCGAACACGGCGACCGTCTCGCCGGATCGGACCCGCGCCGAGTGGTGCACCGCGCCGTAGCCGGTGAGCACGGCGCAGCCCAGGAGGGCCGCGTCCACGAGCGGCACCCCGTCCGGCAGCGGCAGCACACAGGACGCGGAGACCACCGTCTCCTCGGCGAACGCGGCCACGTTCAGCCCGGGATGCAGATCGGTGCCGTCGGCGGTGCGGGCGTGGACGCCGGCCGCGCCGTTCAGCGCGTTGGCGCACAGCCAGACCTCGCCCAGCGTGCAGGCATGGCAACGTCCGCAGGACGGCGCCCAGTTGAGGACGACCGGGGACCCGGGTGAGACATGGGTGACGCCCTCCCCCACGGCGATGACCGTGCCGGCGCCCTCGTGGCCGAGGACGGCCGGGACCGGCACCCGCATGGTCCCGTCGGACAGGGACAGGTCGGAGTGGCAGACGCCGGCGGCGGCGAGGCGGACCCGGACCTGTCCGGGGCCCGGGTCGGGCAGCTCGATCCCGGTGATCTCCAGCGGTGCGCCGATGGCGGGCAGGACGGCGGCTCGTACGGCCATGAGTCTCGGACTTCCTTAGAACTGGAGGGACTTGGTCTGGAGGTACTCGGCGAGTCCGTGCGTGCCGAGTTCCCGGCCGACGCCGGACTGCTTGTAACCGCCGAAGGGCGCGAGGGGGTTGAACCGGCCGCCGTTGATGTCGACCTGGCCGGTGTCCATGCGACGTGCGAAGGCCACCGCCTCGGCCTCCTCGGCGGCCCAGACGGCGCCCGCGAGGCCGTACACCGTGCCGTTGGCGATGCGCAGGGCGTCGTCCTCGTCGTCGTACCTCAGGATCGACAGGACCGGCCCGAAGATCTCCTCCTGGGCGATGGTCATGTCGGGCGTGACGTCCGCGAAGACCGTCGGGCTGACGAAGTAGCCGCGTTCGCACGGGGATTCGGGGCCTCCCGCGACCAGGCGGGCTCCCTCGGCGATGCCCTTCTCGATGTAACCGCGCACCCGGGCCTGCTGCTTGGCGCTGACGACCGGGCCGATGCGGTCGCCGTACTTGGCGGCGGCCGTCGCGGCGAGTTCGACGGCCTCGGCGTACCGGTCGCGGTGGACCAGCATGCGGGTCCAGGCGCTGCACGTCTGACCGGAGTTGGACATCACGTTGGCGACACCGACGTTGACCGCCTTGGCGAGGTCGGCGCTCGGCAGGATGACGTTGGCGGACTTGCCGCCGAGTTCCAGGGCGACCTTCTTCACGGCCGCGCCGGCCACCGCGCCGATCCGCCGGCCGACAGCCGTGGAGCCGGTGAAGGAGACCAGGTCGACGCCGGGGTGCTCGGCGAGGGCCTGTCCGGCGACCGGGCCGAGGCCGGTGACCAGGTTGAACACGCCCGCGGGCACGCCCGCCTCGTGCACCGCCTCGGCGAACAGCTGGGCGGTGAGCGGGGTGTCCTCGGCGGGCTTGAGGACGATCGCGCAGCCGGCGGCGAGGGCCGGGGCGACCTTGGCGACGATCTGGTGGAGGGGGTAGTTCCAGGGGGTGATGGCGCCGACCACGCCGATCGGCTCGTGCAGGACCGTGGAGTTGCCGACCTTCTCCTCGAAGGCGTGGTTCGCGGCCAGTTCGGCGTAGGAGCCAGCGACCGCGATCGGCACGGCCGCGTGCACGGCCTGGGAGAACGGCAGCGGCGAGCCCAGTTCCGCGGTGACCGTCTCGGCGATCTCGTCCTTGCGGGCCGCGAGCACGTCCCGGAGGGCGGCCAGGCGCGCGGCGCGTTCGGCCGGGGGCGTGGCGGCCCAGGCGGGGAGCGCGGCCCGCGCGGCGCGTACGGCGGTGTCGACGTCCAGGGCCGAACCGGCGGGCACCCGGGCGATGACCTGCTCGTCGGCGGGGTTGACGACCTCGATGTCGTCCCTGCTCTCGGCGGGGCGCCAGGCGCCGTCGATGTACAGGCCGTCGTGTGCCTTCATTGCTGTGTCCTCCCGGCGGGTCCGCGTCGTCCGGGACACAAACTAGCGATGATAGTTTTCCTGCGCCAGACATTCCTGAGCCGCGGACGTTCCGGGACGTCATCGCGAAGGGACCGGCCGGTGCGGGCACGGCGTCCGCACCGGCCGGTCCGTCGGTCACTTCGTCGCGGTCAGATGGGCGAAGACCACCACGTTGCTGGTGTATCCGGTCCGCCGGCTGAACAGGCCGCCGCAGGTGAGCACCCGCAGTTCCGGGCGCCCGGTGGGGCCGTAGACCTCCTTGTCGGGGAAGCCGGCCTTGTCGTAGACCTTCACCCGGTCGACGGAGTAGACGGCGATGCGGCCGTCCGCCCGCTTCACCTCGATGTGCCTGCCGGGCTTGACCTGGGCGAGCCCGGCGAACACGGCGGGGCCGGTCCGGGTGTCGCGGTGGCCGACGGCGACGGCGGTGCCGGCCTCGCCGGGCGTGGGGCCGCCCTGGTACCAGCCGACCAGCTGGGGTCGGTCGACGGGCGGTGTCTCCAACTCGCTGTTCCGGTCGAGGCGGAGCGGGGTGATCGGGGCGTCGACCCCCAGGGAGGGTACGCGGAAGGACGTCGGCCGGGACCGGGGCAGCGGGCGGGGCGGCGGTGCCGGAGGGGCGGAGGACGACTCGGCGCCGGCGGAGTCCGTACCGGCCGCCACGGCGTGCGGGCCGGACCCTGCCGCTCCGCCGTCCGACCCGCAGCGCGACCCCACCGTCACCAGGACGAACACCAGCAGCGCCGTCCTGGCGAGACGGTAGGCGCGGGTCCGGTACCAGGGCCTGCGGCGGTACCTACGCGGCGCCATGGGGCCGCCGGCGGATCAGCCGGATGTACACGACACCACAGACGGCGACCAGGCCCACGGCACCCGCGGCGGCCACCGGGGAGTAGGCGGCGGCCGTGTCGATCAGACCGCCGCCGCCCGCGTGCACCCCGCCCTTGGGGCCGTTCTGGTCGCCCTTCCCCCAGGACGCGTCGTTGTCGTGCTGACCGTCGGAGTTGTTGTGCTGGCCGTCGGAGATCTGCCCGCCAGGGCCGTGCTCCCCCTCGTGGCGCCCGTCCTTGCAGTTGACGCGGAAGACCTTCTCCTTCAGGGCGGCGGGGGTACCCACGATCCAGCTGATCTTGTACTGACCGTCCGCAAGGCCCAGCGGGTCGGTGTGCCCGGCACCCCCGGCGAGCTGGATGGTGCCGGCGACGGTGGCCGCGGTGGGGAGCGGGGGCTGCGGAGTGATGGTGTAGGCGATGCTGGTGAGCGTGTCGAAGTTGACGGCCTCCAGATAGAACCGGCACACCACGGGATCGTCCTTGGCCGACCCCACGAGCGACGTTCCGTGGAGGTGGCGCTCGTCGTGAATCCTGATGTCGCCGTTCTCCCCCTGGGCCACCGCGCTCGGCGCCGCCACCCATGACGCGCCCGCCGCGGCGAGGGCGGTGAGGACGACTGTGGCGCCCGCGCGGGAGCCGACGGCACGTGGGAGTGTCAGGGTGGGCATGCGCAATCCTCCGAGTTCAGACGATTTTCATACAAATCGCTCTTTCGCCTGGACTCTCCGTCATGGGCCGCGCAGCCCACGGCACCGACGCCCGACGCGCCGTCAGAGATCGCTCGTGCGGCGCAATCCCGGGCGCTTCGGCCGCTTCCCGGTCACCCGTCCGGACGACCCCTCGGGCCGGCCCGGTGAGCGCAGCGCCACTCCCGACGACACCAGCAGCAGCGCCCCGAGCATCACGAACGGCGCAGCGACCCCCGCCAGACCGGCGACCAGACCCGCGGCGGCCGGAGCGGCGACCTGGCCCAGCCGGTTGCCGGTCAGCCGCAGGGCGAGCGCGGTGGAGCGGGCCTGAGCCGGCGCCGCCTGCACCACCGTCGTCATCGACAGCGGCTGGCCCACGCCCAGGCAGAAGCCGAGGACCGTGAGCATCGCGCCGAGCGCCCACACCGGCACCGGCAGCGCCACGCCCGCGCACAGCAGGGCCGCCAGCAGACAGGTCACGGTGAGCAGCGCGGGCCGGCCGAGCAGCCGCAGCAGCGGAGTGAGGACGAGCCGGCAGGCGATGGTGGCGCCGGCCCGGAGGCTGAGCAGGACACCGATCACCGAGGGCGCGATGCCCCGGTGTTCGCCGACCACCGGGAGATACGCGGTGAGGATGTCGGTCGCGGACAGCACCGACAGGCTGATCAGCATGCCCGCGGGCACGCCCCGGGCGCGCAGGATGCCGCCGACCGGCACCCGCCCGGCGCTGCGCGCACGGGAGTTGACGGCCGCACGGTCCTCGATGCGCCACAGCGAGGTGAACGCGACCGCCGCGCCCGCCCCCGCCACGACGAGGGCGAGGGCACTGCTGCGGGCCATGTCGGGGCCGCCGATGAGGGAGCCCGCGGCGACGGGCCCGATGAGCTGCCCGAGGGAGGCGCCGATGGTGAAGTGGCCGAAGTTGCGGTCCTGTTCGTGCGGCGCGGACTGGCGGGCCACCAGCGACTGGGCGCCGATCACGAAGCAGAGGTGGCCGAGTCCCATCACCCCGCTCCACAGGGCCATCGCCCACAGCGAGCCGGCGAGCCCGCTGAGCGCGCAGCCGGCGGCGATGAGGACCACGCCGGCCGGCAGCAGGGGCGCGCAGCGGCCGTGGTCGGTGCGGCGGCCGAGCGGTACGGCGGCGAACAGCGGCAGCAGCGCGTAGACACCGGCGATGACACCGACCGCCCGTTCGTCGGCGCCCAGCGCGAGGGCCCGGTAGGAGACGGCGGGCCGGGCCATCGACACCGCCCCCTGCGCGCAGCCGAAGGCGATGACGAGGCGGAGCAGCCAGCCGCGGTTCCCACCGGGCCCCATGACGTCCTCCTGGGGGGATCAGATGATGCCGAACAGGATGCCCGCGCCGAGGACCACCAGTGAGGTGAGCGCGGCCCACTTGACCACGAACCGGGTGTGGTCGCCGAACTCCACCTTGGCCATGCCGACCAGGACGTACACGGCGGGAACGAGCGGGCTGGACATGTGCAGGGGCTGGCCGATGATCGAGGCGCGGGCGATCTCCACCGCGGAGACGCCGTGCGCCTGGCCCGCCTCGGCGAGCACCGGCAGGACACCGAAGTAGAAGCCGTCGTTGGACATGAAGTAGGTGAGCGGGATGCTCAGCACGCCGGTGACGAGGGCCATGTGCGGGCCCATGCCGTCGGGGATGTTGTCCACCAGCCACGTGGCCATGTGGTCGACCATGCCCGTGCCTTGCAGGACGCCGGTGAAGACGGCGGCGGCGAAGACCATGCCGGAGACATTGAGGACGTTCTCGGCGTGGGCGGCGATCCGGGCCTTCTGGTCCGGCATGTGCGGGAAGTTGACGGTCAGGGCGAGGGCGGCGCCGAGCAGGAACAGCACCGGGATCGGCAGCCACTCCATGATCATGGCGGTGAGCAGGACGACCGTGAGCAGCGCGTTGAACCAGTACAGCTTCGGGCGCAGGGTGGCGCGGTTCGGGTCCAGGCCCTGGAAGCTCTCGTCCTCGGGCTCGTCGGGCAGGTCCACGCCCGGGCCGGAACCGCCGCCCTTCTTCGCGTCCTTGCCGGCACCGGCGCCGACCAGGACCGTCTCGGTCTCCTCCACCAGCACCTCGTCCAGCGTGAGCACACCGAGCCGCTTGCGTTCGCGGCGGCCGAGGACGTAGGCGAGGGCGAAGACGAACAGCAGGCCCATGGCGAGGGCCGGGATCATCGGCACGAAGATGTCACTGGCGTCGAGCTTCAGCGCGGTGGCGGCGCGGGCGGTGGGGCCGCCCCACGGCAGCGTGTTCATCACGCCGTTGGCCATGGCGGCGACGCCGGTCATCACGACCAGGGACATCTTCAGGCGCTTGTACAGCGGGTACATCGCCGAGACGGTGATCATGAAGGTGGTGGAGCCGTCGCCGTCCAGCGAGACGATCGCGGCGAGGACCGCCGTACCGACCACGATCCGCAGCGGGTCGGCCTTGCAGAACTTGAGGATGCCCCGCACGACCGGGTCGAAGAGGCCGACGTCGATCATCACACCGAAGTAGACGATCGCGAACATGAGCATCGCCGCGGTGGGGGCGAGGCCGGTGATGCCGTCGATGACGTAGTCGCCGAGCTTGGCGCCCTTGCCCACGAACACGCAGAAGAGCGCGGGTATGAGCACGAGCGCCGCGATCGGCGACATCTTCTTCAGCATGATCAGGACCAGGAAGGTCGCGATCATGGCGAAGCCGAGGATGGTCAGCATGAGTGGATACCTAACGTTCGCCCTTGAACATCCCACCTGGGGGTCGGCGGTGCGATGACGTTAGGTCCGTTCAAACGGCGTTAACAAGACGTTGACGTGCGAGCAATAAGAGCGAAAGTCCAGGTCACGGCAGTGCTACGACCTCGACGGGTACGCCGTTGAGGACCGCGTTGCCCGACAGGGGGTCGAGCAGGCTGCCGTCGAGCAGCTGGTTGACGTTGACACCGGGGTCGGTGGAGGCATGGCTCAGCCGGGTGCCGGGACGGTCGTGGCCCCAGCCGTGCGGCAGGCTCACCACGCCGGGCCGGACGCCGTCGGTGACCTCGGCGGGGGCCGTCACCTCTCCCCCGGCGCCCTTGACGCGGACGTCCGCGCCGTCCCGGACGCCGAGGCGGGTCGCGTCCTCGGGGTGGATGTGCACGGTGCAGCGGTTGCTGCCGCCGGTGAGGGCGGGCACGTTGTGCATCCAGCTGTTGTTGGAGCGCAGATGGCGGCGGCCGACGAGAACGAGGCCGGCGGGCCGCTCGCGCAGGGCCGCGCGGAGCCGGGGCAGGTCACCGGCGATCGGCTCCGGCAGCAGCTCGATCTTGCCGCTGCGGGTCCTCAGCGGTTGCGGCAGGCGCGGGCGCAGCGGGCCGAGGTCGATGCCGTGCGGGTGGGCGAGCAGCTTCTCCAGGCTCAGCCCGTCGGGACGGGCGCCGAAGCCGTCGCCGTACGGGCCGAGGCGCAGCATCAGGTCGAGCCGCCGCTCGGGGCCGTTCTCACCGGTCAGCCGGGCGGCGAGGTCGCGCGGGTCGCGGCCGTGCACCGGCCCGTGCGGGTCCTGGACGGCCTTGCCGAGGGCCTGGTCGACGACCATCGCGTCGACGGCGGCGGGGTCGGCGCCGTGCATCCCCGTGGCGGCCAGGATCAGCCGGGCGAGGATCTCGCTCTCCGCCATGCGGCCGGGCTCCAGCGGGACGGCGGGGCGGGTGTAGCGGACCTGGTTGCGCACGGCCAGGGTGTTGAAGGCGAAGTCGTGGTGCGGGCTCTGGGCGGGCGGGGGCGGGGGCAGGACGACGTGGGCGTGGCGCGAGGTCTCGTTGAGGTACGGGTCGACGCTGACCATGAAGTCCAGGGAGTCCAGCGCCTTGTCGAGCCGGTCGCCGTCGGGTGCGGACAGGACGGGGTTGGCGGCGACGGCGATCAGCGCGCGGACCGGGGTGCCCTCGTCGGTCGCGGTGTCGATCTCCTCGGCGAGCGCGGCGAGCGGCAACTCGCCCTTCGCCTCGGGGTGTCCGCTCACCCGGGAGTGCCAGCGGCCGAGCGCGAAGCCGCGGCCGGGGCCCGCCGGGCGGGGTGTCTTGTCGGTGGCGGCCTGCGGGAAGAGCGCGCCGCCGGGACGGTCCAGGTTGCCGGTGAGAATGTTGAGGACGTCGACCAGCCAGCTGGCCAGGGTGCCGTGCGGGACGGTGCAACTGCCGATGCGGGCGTAGACGGCGGCGGTCGGGGCGGCGGCCAGCTCGCGGGCGAGGGTACGGATGACCCCCGCGTCCAGGTCGCAGGCGGGCGCCACGACCTCGGGGGTGAAGTCGCCCATGGCCTCCCGGAGTTGATCGAGCCCCTGGACGTGCGGGGCGAGGTGCCCGAGGTCGACCAGGTCCTCCGCGAAGAGGGTGTGGGCCATCGCGGCGAGCAGCAGGGCGTCGGTGCCGGGGCGTATCGCGAGGTGGCGGTCGGCGAGCTTCGCGGTGCGGGTGCGGCGCGGGTCCACGACGGTGAGCCGGCCGCCGCGCGCCTTGAGGGCCTTGAGCCTGCCGGGGAAGTCGGGGGCGGTGCACAGACTGCCGTTGGACTCCAGCGGGTTGGCGCCGATGAGCAGCAGATGGTCGGTGTGGTCGAGGTCCGGCACCGGAATGGCGTTGGCGTCGCCGAACAGCAGTCCGCTGGAGACGTGCTTGGGCATCTGGTCGACCGTGGAGGCGGTGAACAGGCTGCGGGTGCGCAGGGCGCCGAGCAGGACCGG
The DNA here is from genome assembly GCF_055564375.1 of Streptomyces sp. NPDC029138. Taxonomy (NCBI): domain Bacteria; kingdom Bacillati; phylum Actinomycetota; class Actinomycetes; order Kitasatosporales; family Streptomycetaceae; genus Streptomyces; species Streptomyces sp. NPDC029138. The sequence continues at coordinate 16,458 of NZ_JBVHWM010000002.1, read as the reverse complement.
CGGGTAGAGGGCGCCGGCCATGGTGTGCACGTTGGGGTTGCCGAGGACCACGCCCACGGCGTCGGGGCCGTACCGCTCCACCACCGGGCGCAGGCCCGCGGCGACCGCGTCGAAGGCCTCCTCCCAGGTGGCCTCGCGCAGGGTGCCGTTCTCCCGGACGAGCGGGGTGCGCAGCCGGTCGGGGTCGCCGTCGACGGCACCGAAGGCGGCGCCCTTGGGGCAGATGAACCCCTTGCTGAAGACGTCGTCCCCGTCACCGCGGGCACGGGTGACGCGGGTGCCCTCGACGGTGAGGGTCAGCCCGCAGGTGGCCTCGCACAGGGGGCAGATTCGCAGGGCGGTGCGGGACACGGGTCCTCCCGGAGGGATCGGCGGCGGGGTCGCCCGCGCACGAACGGGCGGACCGGCTGGGGGCGAGCATACCGACCGGTAGGCATGGAGGGGAGGCCCCACGCGAGACCGGCCGCCCGCCGGGGAGTGTTTCGGTCGAACCGTCAGCCCTCGGGGATGCTTCGGCCGGCCCACGTCAGCCGTCGGCGGACGCTTCGGTCGAACCGTCAGCCGTCGGGGATGCTTCGGTCGGTCCGCGCCAGCCGTCGGGGGACGCTTCGGCCGCCCCGCGCCAGCCTCCGGGGGCGCTTCGATCGAACCGTCAGCCCTCGGAGATGCTTCGCTCGGCCCGCGCCAACCTTCGGGGACGCTTCGGTCGAACCGTCAGCCCTCGGGGATGCTTGGCCCGGCCCGCTCCAGCCCTCGGGGGACGCTTCGGCCGCCCCGCGCCAGCCTCCGGGGGCGCTTCGATCGAACCGTCAGCCCTCGGAGATGCTTCGCTCGGCCCGCGCCAACCTT
>NZ_JBVHWM010000002.1:11680-15511 GCF_055564375.1 Streptomyces sp. NPDC029138 | reverse complement strand
TTCGGGGACGCTTCGGTCGAACCGTCAGCCCTCGGGGATGCTTGGCCCGGCCCGCTCCAGCCCTCGGGGGACGCTTCGATCGAACCGTCAGCCCTCGCGGCATGCTTCGGTCGGCCCGCGTCAGCCCTCGGGTGGCCCTTCAGCCGGCCCGCGACTCAGTCCAGTACGCGCCCCAGATACGCCCGCAGCAGTTCCCGGGTCTCCGTGATGATCGCCTCGTCGCCCTGCGGGTCGACCCGGAAGGCCAGTTGGACGAGGGTGTCGGCGCTCTCCACGGCGACCAGGAACACCCGCCGCAGGTCGGCGTCCGGGGTGCGGCGGAGATAGCCGGCGAGCAGTTCGGTGAGCCGGTCGGCGACCCGGGTGTTGGGCTCGGCGTGGCGGGAGCCGACCGGGATCTGGTTGCCGAAGTCCACCAGGGAGAAGCCGGGCGCCGTGCGCTTCATGCCGAGGTACTCGTCCAGGACGGCGTCCATGGCGGCCCGCCAGTCACCCCTGCCGGCCTTCTTCAGCCGCTCGGTGACACGCTCGACGTACCGCTCCAGGTTGCGCTGGGCGAGGGCGTCGGCCATCTGCCGCTTGTTGCCGAAGAAGCGGTAGACCGAGCCGATGGGAACGCCGGCGCGCTGGGCGACCGCGCGCGTGCTCAGGGCGTCGTAGCCGACCTCGTCGAGGAGTTCGGCGCAGGCGTCCAGAATCCTGGTCAGCCGTTCTGCGCTGCGCCGCTGGACGGGCGCGCGGCGGAGCGATGTCGCGTGGGGCACGGGCTTCATGATGCCTTTCCGCCGGGGTCCGGTGAACCTCCCCCCACCGTACGGAGACGGGTGGCCCCTGCACTCATTCTCCGGTGGGGCAGGGTGCCGGAGGTCCTCGTCCGCCGGTGGCGCATGATGCCGTGGTCGTCATCCGCCGGCACCGGGCGACGCCGTTCCGGTCGGCGCGTCCCCCGTGCCCGTCTCCGCGTCGGACACCGTGATGTCGGCGGTGCTTTCGACCGGCTTGCCGCGGACGGCCCACACCGTGCCGTCGTCGGCGTAGAGGCGTGCGGTGACCTGGTGGGTGCCGTGCGGGACGAGACCGGCGGCCAGGTGGTACGTGGGTGTGCGCAGCCGGGCGACCCGGTGGCCGTCGACGAAGAGGTGAGCGAGCCCGCGTCCGATGGCCGCCGACGGCCGGGTGCCGGGCGCGGAGAGCCGGAAGTGGCGGAGGGCCAGCCGGACGTCCCAGCCGCCGGCCGAGTCCGGGGTGACCTCGACGGCGACCTCGGGGGCGTTCCGCTTCGGCACCTCGCGCAGATTCCGGCCGGTCTCGTCGGTGTCGTCCAGGACCTTCCCCACGGGCGACGGCGAGACCGTCGTACCCCCGTGCGCCTCACCGCTGGTGCAGGCCGCCGCGCCTAGCGGCAGCAGGACGCACACCGCGAGCGCGGCGGCGGGTCCACGCGTCCACTTCGTCCACGACATGACCGGGAGCGTAGAACAGCGCCCCGGTGCCCCGGATCCCCCTGAAGTCTGGTTCCGGCCCTACCCCGGAGGGAGGACCGGGGTTCCTCTTGCGCGGACCCCGGCTCATTCCTACGGTGATGCATAGGAATCGGGAGCACAAGGAGCGATCATGAGCGGGGACGCACGGAAGGCCGCCGAGGGGCTGTCGTATCTGACCGGGTTCGGCAACGAACACGCCTCGGAGGCGGTGCCGGGTGCCCTGCCCGAGGGCCGCAACTCGCCGCAGCGCGCACCGCTGGGCCTGTACGCCGAGCAGCTGAGCGGTACGGCGTTCACCGAGCCTCGGGCGCACAACCGGCGCTCCTGGCTCTACCGCATCCGCCCCTCGGCCGCGCACCCGGCGTTCACCCGCACCGACAACGGCGCGATCCGTACGGCGCCCTTCACCGAGACGGTGCCCGACCCCAACCGGCTGCGCTGGAACCCGCTGCCGGAACCCCCGGCCGGCACCGACTTCCTCGCCGGCCTCTGGACGCTGGGCGGCAACGGCGACGCGACCCAGCGCACCGGCATGGCCGTGCACCTGTACCACGCCAACGCCTCGATGGAGCGGGTCTTCTCCGACGCCGACGGCGAGCTGCTGATCGTGCCCGAGCACGGCGGGCTGCTGCTGCACACCGAGTTCGGCCGGCTGCATGTGGAGCCCGCATATGTGGCGCTGATCCCCCGTGGGGTGCGCTTCCGTGTGGAGCTGCTCGATGAGTCGGCCCGAGGCTATGTGTGCGAGAACTATGGGGTGCCGTTCCGGCTGCCCGACCTCGGCCCGATCGGCGCCAACGGACTGGCCAATCCCCGGGACTTCCGGGCGCCCGTGGCGGCGTACGAGGACGTCGAGGGCCCGGTGGAGGTGGTCAACAAGTTCTGCGGCAACCTCTGGACGGCCACCTACGACCACAGCCCCCTGGACGTGGTCGCCTGGCACGGCAACCATGTGCCGTACGTCTATGACCTGCGCCGGTTCAATGTGATCGGCACCATCTCCTACGACCACCCGGACCCGTCCGTCTTCACGGTCCTGACCTCCCCGTCGGACAGCCCGGGCCTGGCCGGCGTGGACTTCGTGGTCTTCGCGCCGCGCTGGCTGGTGGGCGAGGACACCTTCCGGCCGCCGTACTTCCACCGGAACGTGATGAGCGAGTACATGGGCCTGATCGAGGGCGCGTACGACGCCAAGGCGGAGGGCTTCGTGCCCGGTGGCGGCTCGCTGCACAACATGATGTCGGCGCACGGCCCGGACCGGGAGACGTTCGACCGGGCGAGCGCGGCCGAGCTGAGGCCGCAGAAGCTCGACGACGGGCTGGCGTTCATGTTCGAGACCCGCTGGCCGGTGACCCTCACCCCGCAGGCGGCGAGCGCCGACCACCTCCAGCAGCGCTACGACGACGTGTGGCAGGGGCTGGAGCGGCACTTCAGGGGGTGAGCGCCGCCGTTGCGCCGAACGTTCTTCGACAGGTACGGATAGCCGCGTGACCTCTTTCGCCCCGGATTCGATCGTCCTGAACCGCAAGCTGCCGCTGTGGTACCAGGTGTCGCAGTCGCTGCGCGCCTCGATACTGGGCCGCTCGCCCGAGGAGCCGCTGCGCCTGCCCACCGAGGAGCGGCTGGCGGAGCACTACGGCGTGAGCGTGCTGACCATGCGGCAGGCGCTGAAGGAGCTGGAGGACGAGGGTCTGATCAGCCGGCACCGGCGGCGCGGCACGTTCATCGAGCCCGGAGCGCGACGCGGCGCCCCGATCCGGCTGCTGGGCTCGGTGGACGCGATCGTGGCCCAGCAGTCCGGGATGACGACCGAACTGCTGAGCCACGGCCGTGTGCCGGTGCCGGCCCACCTCGCCGAGTACTTCCCGGATCTCGCGGAGGTGGCGGCGTACCACCGGCTGCGCAGCGACGAGAAGACCGGCGAGCCGACCAATCACGCCGTCAACCACATCCGGCCCGAACTGGGCGCGCGCATCGATCCGGACGACCTGGTCCGCTGGCCGATGACCAAGGTGCTGCGGGACGTGGTGAAAGCGGACATCAGCCGGATCACGGACACCGTGGAGGCCCGGCTCGCCGACCCGGAGACGGCGCGGCTGCTCGAAGTCCCGCTGCTCAGCCCGATCCTGCACTACACGGGCGTGACGTACGACAGCGAGGGCCGGGTGCTGGACGTGGCGGTCATCCACTACCGGGGCGACCGCTTCTCGTTCACCGTCACCCTCGACGCGTGAGCGCACCGCCGGTTCGGCCCGATGCGACGTGCCACGACAGGCCGCCGGACGACCGCGGGCCCGCAGAGGCTGGTCGCGCGGTTCCTCGCGCCGCCTCGGGGCGCTGCCGTACC
>NZ_JBVHWM010000002.1:0-11581 GCF_055564375.1 Streptomyces sp. NPDC029138 | reverse complement strand
AGCGTGACGACAGCGACGGCCCGGTGCTGGACGTGGCGGTCATCCACCTACCCGGGCGACCGCTTCTCGTTCACCGTCACCCTCGACGCGTGAGCACTCCGCCGGTTCCGCCCCGATGCGACGTGCCACCACGGGCCGCCGGACGACCGGGGGTCCGCGGTGGCTGGTCGCGCGGTTCCTCGCGCCCCTTCGGGGGCGGTACCCGCTGTCGTAGCATGCCGTGCGTGACGCACGACGACGCTCCGCTGCTGGCGGACCTCATGCCGTGGTCCGTCGCACCGCTGCGGCCGGGCCGCGTCTGGCCGACGGCACCCGACCCGGCCTCGCTGAGGGCCCGCTGGGACGCGCTGCTGAAGGCCGAAGGCCCGGACCGGGAGGCCCTGTTCGAGCCGACCCGTGCCCGTACGCTCCAGTCGGCGGTGGGCCAGCTGCCCGGTTCGCCCGCCGGTACCGAGCGGCTCGCGCGCGCCGAGGGGCCCTGCGCGGAGCCCGTGCGGGTGCTGGCCGCCCCCTTCGACGAGCAGTGGCTCATCCCGGACCACCGGCTGATCGACACGGCCCGCCCGGAGCTGTGGCGGGTGGCGGACGCGCACCAGGTGTTCACGGTGGAGACGGGTGACGCCGACGCCCCGCTGCTGGCGACCGGGTTCCTGCCCACCCTGCGCGCGGGCCGCGTCCGCCCGCTCTACCGCCGCCCCGGCGGCACGGAACCGAACCTGGCCCCCGGCCTGCTGGACCATCTGTCGGCCCGCCTGGGCACCCGTCCCTCGGCGCCGGACGTGCTGGCCTGGATGCTGATGACGACCGGGCCGGACCTCACCGTCCCGCTGACCGACGACCCCGGACTGTGGGCGTCCGGCGTGGACATGGGCCGCCGGGCGCTGTGGCTGATGCGCCGGCACGGGGAGCGCCCCAAGCTGCCGGGCGGTCGGCGCCCGTACGTCCGCGCGCCCCTGCCGAGCCGACCGCTCACCCTCCACTACGACCGCGACGAGGAGACCCTGCACCTGGACGAGGGCCGTATCTCCCCGGTTCCGCCGGAGGCCTGGGACTTCGAGGTGGCCGGGGTCCGGGTCCTGGAGCGCTGGTTCGCGGTGCGCACGGCGCAGGCGGAGCCGGGCACGCTCGCCGCGATCCGTCCGGCGGCCTGGCCGCAGACCTGGACGTCGGAGCTGCTGGAGCTGATCACGGTCCTCGCCCTGCTGGCGGAACTGCGGTCGCCACGCGACGAGTTGAAGGTGACGTCACCGGTCACGGCGGCCGAGCTGCGGGAGGCGGGCGTGCTGCCGGTGCCGGAGTCGTCCCGCCGCCCCGCCTCGGTCCTCGACCACCACGAGGAGGGCCCGGACGGGCAGGTCCCGCTGCTCTAGCCGCTCGCCGGTCCGTGCCCTTGGTCCATCGCGCCCCCGTCTCGATCACAGCGGCCTGAAGGCGACCCTCTGAGGGGCGCGGGGAACCGCGCGACCGGCCACGCTCGATCCGCACCCGCCGCACCCGCCCGGCTAGCGCGGCGCGAACGCGTCCAGGACCCGCTCCACCATCCGCTCGAACACCGCCTCCAGATCGATCGGCCCCGCGTCCTCCATGAACGCCGCCGCCATGCGCGGATAGGCGCCGGAGGCGATCTGACGGCCCAGGTAGGCGACGCGGACCGCGTTCTCCTGGTCCTCCGACCACGGCAGGGCCCGCACCCGCTCGGCGGTGTCGAGTTCGTTGCGGACGTAGGTCGTGACCATGCCGTTCAGCATGGCGATGAACTCCAGCTTGGTGCCGTACGCCGTCTCCAGCGGGTCCAGGCAGGCCAGGCAGTGCTCCAGGTAGCGCAGGGCGTGCGGGCTGAAGCCGTAGACGGGGGACATCAGGCGCGGCAGCCACGGGTGCCGGCGCATCAGCTCACGGGTCTGGTGGGCCACCCGGCGCATGTCGCCGCGCCAGTCGCCGCTCGGCTCCCACAGCTCGTGCTCCGCACCCGCCGCGTCCACCATCAGCTCGTACAGGTCCTCCTTGCGGGGGACGTAGTTGTACAGCGACATGGTGCCGCAGCCCAGTTCGGCCGCGACGTGCCGCATGGACACCGCGTCGAGCCCCCGCGCGTCGGCGATCCGGACGGCGGCGGCGGCGATGTCGTCGCGCGTGTACGCCGGCTTCGGGCCTCGGCCGGTGCGCTCGGGGCGCGCCCAGATCACTTCGGGGACGGCCCCTCGGACTGCCATCGCTCATCACCTCGGCCACCATCCTAGTTACGTACAGCGTACGTAGTGCGGTATGGTCCCGGCATGACTACTACGTACGCTGTACTTAGTGAAGGTCTGGAGAAGCGCTTCGGCGCTGTGCGCGCCCTGCGCGGGCTGGATCTGGCCGTGGCCGAGGGCACCGTCTGCGGGCTGCTGGGGCCGAACGGGGCGGGGAAGACGACGGCGGTGCGGCTGCTGACCACGCTGCTGCGCCCGGACGGGGGCTCGGCGCGGATCGCCGGGCACGACCTCGTGCGGGAGGCGGCGGCCGTGCGGCGCCGGATCGGGGTCACCGGGCAGTACGCCTCGGTCGACGGAGACCTGACGGGCCGCGAGAACCTGCGGCTGTTCGCCCGGCTGCACCGGGTGCGCGGGCCGGCCGCCCGCGCCGACGAACTGCTGGAGCGCTTCGGGCTGACCGAGGCGGCGGACCGGAAGGCGGCGGCGTACTCGGGCGGCATGCGGCGCCGGCTGGACCTCGCCGCGAGCCTGCTGCGCCGTCCCGACGTGCTCTTCCTCGACGAGCCGACCACCGGACTCGACCCGGCCAGCCGCGCCCGCATCTGGCAGGCGGTGCGCGAGCTGAAGGCGGACGGAACGACCGTGCTGCTGACCACGCAGTACCTGGAGGAGGCCGACCGACTCGCCGACGACATCGCCCTGGTGGACCGGGGCCGGGTCGCCCACACCGGCTCGCCCGCCGCCCTCAAGGCGCTCATCGGGTCGTCCGTGGAGGCGGTGGTCGCGGACGCCGGCGCCCTCGACCGGGCGGCGGCCGTGCTCGACCGGCTGACCGGCAGGGAGCCCGTCTTCGACCGCGAGCGGAACGCGGTCGGCGCGGTCACCACCGATCCGACGCTGACCCTGCCCCGCCTGGTCCGTGAACTCGACGCGGCCGGTGTGCCGTTGCTGGACGCCGGCATCCGGCCGCCCACCCTCGACGACGTCTTCCTGCGGCTCACCGGTGAGCCCGCCGACCGTGAGGAGCTCGCCGCGTGAGCGCGTGGGCGTACGACGGACTGGCGATGACAGGCCGGCAGCTGCGCCGGGTCCGCAACAGCCCGGGCCTGGCGATCCTCACCCAGCTGATGCCGGTCAACATGTTGCTGTTCTTCGGCTATGTGTTCGGCAGCGCGCTGGCGGTGCCCGGCCGCGAGTACCGCTCCTTCCTGGTGCCCGGGCTGCTCGTCGCGACGGCCGCCGGCGGGCTGATGACCGGCATGTTCCAGGCCGCCCAGGACACCCACCGGGGCGTCATGGACCGGTTCCGCACGATGCCGGTGAGCCGGGCCGCCGTCCCCCTCGGGCAGGCCGTCGCGGACCTCGTCGTCACGACCGTCGGGACGGTGCCGCTGCTGCTGACCGGGCTGGCGGTGGGCTGGCGGATCGAGGGTTCCGCGGCCGGGGCGGCCGGTGCCGTGGGGCTGCTGCTGCTGTTCCGGTTCGCCTGCACCTGCGCCGGGATCCTCCTGGGCCTGCTGTCCCGCAGCGAGGACGCCGCCGGGCAGCTCGGCGCCTCCTCCTTCGTGCTGCCGCTGCTGTCGAACGCGTACATCCCGACCGGCAACCTGCCGGGCGCGCTGCGCACGCTCGCCGAGTGGAACCCGATCAGCGCGGTGACCACCGCCCTGCGGGACCTCTTCGGCAACGCGCCCGTCCCGGAGGGCGCCGCCTGGCCGGTGGCCCACCCGGTCGCCGGATCGCTCGCCTGGAGCCTCGCCCTGACCGCGCTGTTCCTGCCGCTCGCCGTGCGCAGGTACGCGCGGGCCCAGTGAGCCCGCACTGCTGACAAAGCCGCCGGTCGGGGGAGATCATCCACCCCATGGATCGTCTCCCGCCGCCGCTGGACGGCATCACCGTCGTCGCCGTCGAACAGGCCGTGTCCGCGCCCTTCGCGACCCGGCAGCTCGCCGACCTGGGGGCCAGGGTCATCAAGGTGGAGCGCGTCGACGGCGGCGACTTCGCGCGCGGCTACGACACGGCGGCCCGCGGTCTCGCCTCGCACTTCGTGTGGTGCAACCGCGGCAAGGAGTCCATCGCGCTGGACCTGAAGGACCCGCGCGGCCTGGACGTCGTACGGCGGCTGGTCGCGGACGCGGACGTGTTCGTGCAGAACCTCGCGCACGGCGCGGCGGCCCGGCTCGGCCTGGACGCGGCCACGCTGTGCGCGGCGCACCCCCGGCTGATCGCCGTGGACATCTCGGGGTACGGCGGCTCGGGGCCGTACGCGGACAAGCGGGCGTACGACATGCTCGTGCAGTGCGAGGCGGGGCTGGTGTCGGTGACCGGGACGCCCGAGCAGCCGGTGAAGGCGGGCATCCCGGCGGCGGACATCGCGGCGGCCATGTACGCGTTCTCCGGTGTGCTGGCCGCGCTCGTGCGGCGCGGGACGACCGGGCGGGGCGGGCCGGTGGAGGTGTCCATGCTGGAGGCGCTCGCCGAGTGGATGGGCCATCCGCTGCACCACGCGCTGCACGGCGGGGAGCCGCCGGCCCGCACCGGGCTCGCGCACGCCGTGATCGCGCCGTACGACGCCTATCCCACGGCGGACGGCGGGCGGGTGCTGCTGTCGGTGCAGAACGACCGGGAGTGGCGGCGGCTGGCCGAGCAGGTCATGGGCCGCCCGGAACTGGGCACCGACCCCGCGTACGCCACCAACGCCGCGCGGGTGGCGCACCGGGAACGGACCGACGCCCTGGTCGCGGGGGCGCTGGCGGTGCTGGACGCCGGGGAGGCGCTGGCCCGGCTGGAGAAGGCGGGCATCGCCTGTGCCCGGCTGCGGGACGTGCGCGAGCTGGCGGAGCATCCGCAGCTGGCGGCCCGGGAGCGGTGGCGTCAGGTGGGTTCGCCGGCCGGGCCGCTGAAGGTGCTGCTGCCCCCCATCACGCTGCCGGGCGGGGACGAGGCACGGATGGGGGATGTGCCCGCACTCGGACAGCACACCGAAGCGCTGCTGCGTGCCGTGGGGATGACGGACGACGAGATCGCAGCGCTGCGCCGGGACGGTGTGGCGGGCTGAGCGCGGGCACCCCTGCTCGGGGTCAGGGGCCCTGCGACGCGGTCAGTTGCTCGGGGTCAGGGCCTGCGAAACGGTCAGTGACCGCCGAACAGCGAGCGGCGCAGTCGGCGCAGCGGCGCGAAGAGGGAGACGCGGCGGACCCGCGCACCCCGGTCACTGCGCTGCCGCACGGAGTCACGCGCCGTCAGTTCACGCATCAGCGACGTGGCCTCGACCGTCTCCCGCTGCGGTATGGCGGGACCCGCCAGCACCGACAGATGGCGGTCGAGCCGCGAACTGGTCGCGCTGCTCCCGCAGGTGATCGCAGGGATCCTGGCCCTGCTGCGCACTGTTATCTGCTCCATGTCACTCCCCACCCGTACGAGTCCACCCGGCCCGGGCAGGGTAACCCTATCGCCCCAGTGGGGCACGCGTGTATCTCGGCCACAGGATTCACCTTCCCCGTAAGGTGGTTGATCATCCACCTTTGACTACTCTCCGAATCCGACCGATTTCAGGGTGAGTTGGACAATGGGCTGACCGGTGGGCCGCGCTGATCCACCGTCAGGCTCGACCGTCACGGCGAGTGACGTCGACGAGGCGTCGAGACCCTTGGCGACCAAGGGCGTGTCGCCCCCGAGGAGCCCCAGGGAGCGCGGTTGCGCACGGGGGCGCATGAGCCAGAGCTGATGCACGCGTCCGCCGGACGGGGTGCCGTACCCGCTGAGGGTGACGACGGCCTCCCGCTCGGAGGCGGAAGCGATTACTCCGATACTCCGGCCGCGCGCGTCCTCGCTGCTCACCGCGCGGGCGTCCGGAGCGGCCAGAACGTGGGCGATCTCACGTGCCCGGGCCCGCTCGGCGGCGAGCCGGTCCTCGGTGCGGTGCGCCTGGACCGCGAAGAGGGAGGCGACGACGAGCGCCGCGGCGGCCGTGACCGTGGCGAACGGGACGAAGAGGGGGCGCCTGCGGGGCGTCCGGGTGCGGCCCGGCGGGGGCTGGGCGCCCCAGACGTGCGGCGGCAGCTGGGGCACGCGCGCCCGGGCCGGCGCCCGGCCCCGCGCGCCCGCGCCGCTGCGCGCCGGCTCCTGCGGGGTGGTACGGACGGCGGCCAGGACCCGTTCACGCAGGGCGGGGGGCGCCGGGGCGGCCGTGGACCAGGCGAGGCGGACCGCGTCCTCGGCCAGCTCCCGCACCTCGGCGGCGCAGCGGTCGCAGCCCGCCAGGTGCTTCTCGAAGCGCCGCCGCTCGCCCGGTTCGAGCGCGTCGAGCGCGTAGGGCGCGGCGAGGGAGTGCGGGTCCTCGCGGCGCAGCAGCTTGCCGAGGATGCTCATGCGGCGCCTCCCAGGCACTGGCGCAGCCGGGTGAGTCCGTCGCGCATCCGCGTCTTGACCGTGCCGAGTGGCAGCGAGAGCCGCTCGGCCACCTCACGGTAGGTGTACCCGTCGTAGTAGGCGAGGGTCACCGACTGGCGTTGCAGGGCCGTGAGCCGGTTCAGGCAGCGGCGCACCCACTCGCGTTCCAGGCCGGCCTCGACCTCCTCGGCGACCTGGTCGAACGCGGGTTCCCCGGCGCGCAGGGCCTCGCGCTGCTCGCGTTCGCCGGCCGCGCGGGCGCTGCGCACCCGGTCGACGGCGCGGCGGTGGGCGAGGGTCAGTATCCAGGACAGGGCGCTGCCCCGGCCGGGGTCGAACCGGGCGGCGGAGCGCCACAGTTCGAGCAGCACCTCCTGCGCGACCTCCTCGGACTGGGCGGGGTCGCGCACCAGCCGCCGCACCAGTCCGTACACCGGCCCGGACACCAGTCCGTACAGCTCCTCGAACGCCCTCTGATCACCGCCGGCCACGAGCACCAGCAACTCGTCCGCCCGCATGCCGGCCCCCTCTCCGTGGCCGCAGCCGGCTCTTCCTCGCGCACCGCGCATCCGCACCGTGACACACCTCCCCGCAGGGGTACGGATCAGCGGGCCGAAAACGCGGGTCCGGAGCCGGTGAAAAGTTTTTCCCGTCCGACCAATCCGATCGGCGTCCCCGCTCCGTATACCCGTCCGTCAAAGGCAAGTCGGCACTGAGGACGGACGGCATGACACCTCTCTTCTCCAGGGGCGCCCTCACCAGGAGGGCACTCTCCGAGCGCGGCACCGGACGCACGGGCCTGGTCACGCTCATCTGCGGCGCGCTGGCCGCCGGAGGGCTCACGGCCGCCGGCGTCGCCACGCTGGAACCCGGGACGGCCTCCGCCTCCTCCCACCGGGAGGCCCCGCTGATCTCGGGCACCCCGCAGTACGACAACACCGACCTGTACGCGTTCGTCAGCCCGGACAAGCCCGACACGACGACGATCGTGGCGAACTGGATCCCGTTCGAGGAGCCGGCCGGCGGACCGAACTTCTACACGTTCGCCGACGACGCGCAGTACGACCTGCACATCGACAACAACGGTGACGCGCAGGGCGAGTTGGTGTTCCGTTACACCTTCAGGACACACACCAAGAACGGCAACACGTTCCTGTACAACACCGGTCCGGTCACCAGCCTGGACGACCCCGACCTCAACGTCACCCAGACCTACGACATCGATCTCATCAAGCTCCGCCACGGGCACGAGATGTCGAAGACCAAGCTGGCCGACGACGTGCCGGTGGCGCCGTCGAACGTCGGCAAGGCGTCCATGCCGGACTACGGCAAGCTGCGCGCGCAGGCGGTGTACAAGACGGCGGGCGGCGCCGCGACCTTCGCCGGGCAGGCGGACGACCCGTTCTTCCTGGACCTGCGCGTCTTCGACCTGCTGTACGGCGGGGACCTCACCGAGGTCGGCCGGGACACCCTCAAGGGCTACAACGTCAACACCATCGCCCTCCAGGTGCCGAACGAGCTGATCCGCGAGTCCGCCCACCAGCCCGTCGTGGGCATCTGGTCGACCACGCAGCGCCGTAACGCGCAGGGCTACTACAGCCAGGTCTCGCGCCTCGGCAATCCGCTGGTCAACGAGGTCGTCAACCCGCAGAAGGACAAGGACAGGTTCAACGCGTCCCAACCGGCGTACGACGCACAGTTCTTGAAGAACGTCACCAACCCCGAGCTGCCGAAGCTCATCGAGTCGATCTACAAGATCAAGGCTCCCGCCGAGCCGCGCAACGACCTGGTCGACGTCTTCCTCAAGGGCGTCAAGGGCCTCAACCAGCCGCCGAACGTGCGGGCCGCGGAGGAGCTGCGGCTGAACACCTCCGTCAAGCCGAGCATGCATCCGAAGCGACTGGGTGTGCTGGACGGCGACAACGCGGGCTTCCCGAACGGCCGTCGGCTCACCGACGACGTGATCGACGCGGCCCTCCAGGTCGTGGAGGGCGAACTGGTCGGCTCCAAGAACGACTTGGGTGACGCGGTCGACAAGAACGACAAGAAGTTCGAGAACTACTTCCCGTACGTCGCCCAGCCCACGTCCGGTTCGCGCGGCTCGCTCGCCAAGGGCACGACGGCGGGGACCGACGTGCGCAGCCAGCTCGGCGACGCCCTTCAGCCGGCCGGGGCCTCCGCCGGCTCCGACGACACCGTGCTGATCGCCGCGTCGGCGGCCTCCGGTGCGGCCGGAATCCTGCTGATCGGCACCGCCTTCGCCTGGTGGCGCCGGCGGCTGCAACGCCCGTACTGACCCCGCACCCACCTAGACCGGCGCGGCCCGTGTTCCTCTCTCCCCCACGGCGGGCCGCGCCTCCCACACGACCGACGGAGGAGAAGGCATGGGCCCGCGCGGGCAGGACGACGAGCAGGACGGACACAGGGCGAGTGAGGAGGAGGACGGGCGGAGGGTGGTGAGTGACGAGAACGACGGGCGGAGCACGGGTACGGCCGGGGACGAGTCGCCGGAGCCCTCCGCGCCGGCGCCCTCGCCCCCTGAGTCGACGCCCTCGCCTTCCGCACCGACGCCCTCGCCTTCCGGGACGACCTCCTCGTGCGGCGATGAGCGCGTCGCCGCCGTGCGGCGGGTCGGCGCGCTGCCGCGGCCGTGGCGGGGCCGGGCCCAACTCGTCCTCAGCGCCGCCCTGTTGGCGGTCGCACTGACCGGCGGTGCGATCGCGCTCGGCGCGGACCGGGTGCCGGCGTCCGCGCCGGTCTCCGTCGGCGCCGCCGACCCCGGTGTCCTGGGCGGCGGCGATCTGGACGCGAGCGTCACCGCGCTCCAGACGCATCTGCGGGCCCAGCCGAAGGACGCCGGCGGCTGGGCCACCCTCGGTCTGGCCTACGTCGAGCAGGCGCGGACCAAGGGCGACCCGTCCCGGTACCCACGGGCGGAGCAGGCGCTGCGGCGGTCCTTGTCGCTGGCGCCGGACGGCGACCAGGCTTTGGCCGGCCGCGCCGCCCTCGCCGCCGCCCGGCACGACTTCACGGGCGCCCTGGCCTTCGCGGACGCGGCCCTGCGCCGGAACCCGTACAGCGAGCGCGCGCTGTCCTCCCGGATCGACGCCCTCGTCGAACTCGGCCGGTACGCCGACGCGGCCGAGGCCGCGAGGACCGCCGACGCGCGCAAACCGGGCGTACCGGTCTTCACCCGCTACGCGTACGTGCGCGAGCTGCGCGGGGACGTGACCACGGCTCGCCAGGTCCTGAAGCAGGCGCTGTCCGCCGCCGGTTCGCCTGGGGACACGGCGTACGTGGCCACACAGCTCGGCCACCTCGCGTGGAACCAGGGGGACTACAAGGCGGCGCTCAGCTCCTACGCCCGCGCCCTGGCCGCCGACGACGGCTACCTGCCGGCGCTGGAGGGCCGGGCCCGCGCGCGGGCGGCGAGCGGAGACCGTGCCGCGGCGATCAGGGACATGGAGGCGGTGGTCGCCCGCTCCCCGCTGCCCGGCCCGCTGGTCGAACTCGGCGAGCTGTACGAGGCGCGGGGCGCGGCCGGCGACCGGGCGCGGGCCCGGCGGCAGTACGCGCTGGTCGACGCCTGGACCGCGCTGGCCCGCGCCAACGGCGTCAACGCCGACCTGGACACCGCGCTGGCCGCCGCCGACCACGGCGACAAGCGGGCCGCCCTGCGCGCGGCCCGCGCCGAGTGGACCCGTCGGCACACCGTGCACACCGCCGACGCCCTCGCCTGGGCCCTGCACGTCAACGGCCGCGACGCCGAGGCCCTGCCCTACGCCCGCCGGGCCACCGCCACCGGCTGCCGCAGCGCCGCCTTCCGCTACCACCGGGGCGTGATCGAGCTGGCCACCGGCCATCGGGCGGCCGGCCGCGCCTCGCTCGCGTCGGCGCTGGAACTGAACCCCGGCTTCTCGCCGCTGGGTGCGGCGCGGGCCCGCGAGGCGCTGGAGGGAGCCGAGTGACACGGCGTCCACATCCGGTGTCAGACCGTTCCCGCCAGGGGACATCGCGTCCTCGCCGAGTGCGACCGGGTTCGCGCCGAGTGACACCGCGTCTGCTGTGCGTCCTGATCGCCGTGTGCGCCCTGGCGCTCCTCCCGGCCGGCACCGCGAGCGCGCACCCCCTCGGCAACTTCACCGTCAACCGCTACGACGGCCTGGTCGCCGCTCCCGGACGGCTCCGCGTCGACCATGTGGAGGACCTCGCCGAGATCCCGGCGACCCAGGCCAAGGCCGACATCGAGCGGCTGGGGCTGAGCGCGTGGGCCCGGCAGCGGTGCGCGCGGGCCGCCGCCGACAGCGGCCTCAGCGTCGACGGGCGTACGACCGCCCTGACGGCCGCCGGCGGCAGCGCCCGCCCGCGCCCCGGCCAGGCCGGCCTGGACACCCTGCGCGTGGAGTGCCGGCTGACCGCCCCGCTGCCCCGCGCGAGCACCGTCACCCTCCGCTTCCGGGGTGCGGGCACCGGCGGCGGGCCCGGCTGGCGGGAGATCACGGCGCGGGGCGACCGGATGACGCTCACCGCGACCGACGTGCCGAAGGAGTCGGTGTCCCGGGAACTGACCGCGTATCCGCAGGACTTGCTGTCCTCGCCCGCCGACACCGGGACGGCCTCGCTGCGGGTGCGGCCCGGTGGCCCTGCGCTCGCGGCGGACGCGGAGCGGCAGGCTGCCCCGGGCGCCGGCGTGCTCCCCCGGGGTGCCGACCGCTGGACCCGGGCCCTGGACGACCTCGTGGCCCGGCACGATCTCACCGTCGGCTTCGCCGGTCTGGCCCTGCTCATCGCGGTCGCTCTGGGCGCGCTGCACGCGCTCGCGCCGGGGCACGGCAAGACCCTGATGGCCGCGACGGCGGCGGCGCGCGGGGGGGGGGGGGGGGGCCGGGGGGGGGGGGGGCGGGGCGGCGCCGCCCCCCCCCCACACCACCCCCTCCTTACTCGCACTCGTCTCCCCTTCGCCTCCCTTGTCTACCCCCCACCAAGCGTTGTCC
>NZ_JBVHWM010000001.1:338952-472232 GCF_055564375.1 Streptomyces sp. NPDC029138 | reverse complement strand
GGCCCGCCGACTCTCCGGCAGGCCCGCGCCGCCCCGCCCACTGCCGTACCTCTCCCTCCGCCCGCTGTCCCCCGAAACGAAACGAACGGACCGACCCCCCGATGACCGTCCTCTTCTGGATCCTGGGCATCCTGGCCGTCCCCACGCTGATCTTCGTGCTGTGGCTGGCCTGGGTGTTCCTGAAGGAACTGTTCAACCCGAGCCCCGACGACGACGCGGAGGCGACGGAGGCCGCGGAAGCCGCGAAGGCCGCCGAGCAGCTCGGCCTGCTGCCCGCCGAGCGGCAGAACACCGACCTCGCCGCGCCCCTGCCCGCGGAGTGGACCGCCGCGCTCACCGCGGTGCGCGACGGTGACTGGCGGCCGGCCGCCGACCTGCTCGCGGCGATCGGCCGGGACTGGGAGCGCCGGTCGGCGGTCGCGTACCTGCTGGCCGACCGCGCGGCCGAGGAGGACGCGTGGCTGCTGGCGTGGGAGGCCGAGCGGCGCGACGACCCGGACGCGGCCGTCGTCCGGGCCCGCAGCACGGTGATCCTTGCCTGGAAGCTGCGCGGCGCGAAGACGGCCCAGTACACGACCCGGGAGCAGGCCGAGGGCTTCCACCGCACGCTGGTCTCCGCCCGTGACGAGATCGCGCGGGCGGCGGCGCTGAACCCGGACGACCCAACGCCGTACATCGCGGAGATATGGGTGGCGCTGGGCCTCGGCTACCCGAACGCCGAGATGGACAAGCTCTGGGCCGAGATCACCGCCCGCGCCCCGCACCACTACGAGGCCCACTTCTCGGCGCTCCAGTACTGGTGCGCGAAGTGGCGCGGTTCTCAGCGGCTGGCCTCCGAGTTCGCCGAGCGGGCGGCGGCCGACGCGCCGCTGGGCAGCCTGCTGACGGCGCTGCCGCTCATCGCGCACTTCGAGCACGACGAGTCGGAGGACACCGCGGCCGACAACACGCCGGAGATGCTGGCCCGGGTCGAGGCGGCCCTCGCGGACGCCGCGGCGGCGGACCCGTCCCACCCGAGGCTGCCGGAGCTGCGTCACCTGCTGGCGTTCTACCTGCACCTCCAGGACCGCAACGAGGCGGCGCTGGAGCAGTTCAAGCTGGTCGACGGGCATGTGAACGCGCTGCCGTGGCGCTACCGGGGCGACGTGGCCGGGCACTACTGCCGGGTCCGCAACACCGTGGTGCAGGCGGTGCGGGAGGCCGCGGCGGCGCCGGCCTGACCGGAATGCGGCAGGTCCCCCGGACGTTGTGAGCGGTGCCGGCAGGCAAGGCCGCCGGCACCCGCCCCCAGACCGACAGGGAGACCCCATGCTCTTCGGCCGCACGCCCCAGCTGCCCACCCCCGAGCAGGCACTCAAGGGCCGCCCCGCACTCGCCTACGAGGTCCCCGACCAGCACACCGTCCTCGGCACCCCGCTCCTCGGCCCGTACCCCGAGGGCCTGGAGGTCGCCGACTTCGGCCTGGGCTGTTTCTGGGGCGCGGAGCGCAAGTTCTGGCAGCTCCCGGCGGGCGTGTACACGACCCTGGTCGGCTACCAGGGCGGCTACACCGAGAACCCGACGTACGAGGAGGTCTGCTCGGGCCTGACCGGCCACACGGAGGCGGTCCGTGTGGTCTACGACCCGCGGCAGATCTCGTACGACCGCCTGCTCAAGACCTTCTGGGAGTCCCACAACCCGACGCAGGGCTTCCGCCAGGGCAATGACGTGGGCACCCAGTACCGCTCGGCGATCTACACCCACACCCCGGAGCAGGCAGCGACGGCGCAAGCCTCCCGCGAGGCCTACCAGAAGGTCCTGACCTACTCCGGCTACGGCACGATCACCACGGAGATCCTCCCGGCGGAGGGCCGCCCCTTCCACCCGGCCGAGGCGTATCACCAGCAGTACCTCGACAAGAACCCCGCAGGCTACTGCGGCCTGGGCGGCACCGGTGTGTCCTGCCCGATCGGGGTGGCCAAGGCCGCCGGATGAGCACTGGCGGATCGCTGGCCGCGCTGCCACGGTCTCCCCGGTCCTGCCTAATTCGGGCGACGGCTCCCGGTTGTGCCCCGTAGATTCGCCCCTCGCGTCTCGAGAGGTCGAGAGAGCGACAGGGAGTGAAGGGGAGGGCATGGGCAGTCGTGTGTTTCTGATCGGTGGGGGCTGGGACCACGCCGAGGTGTACGAGCCGTTCCTGCGGGAGCTGGGCGGCGAGCGGCGGGTCGGGTGTCTGATCCTCGACGAGGGGGACGGTGCCGCGCAGTTCGAGCGGTACGCGGCGGCGCTGCGGAAGGCGGGGCCGCCGTGTACGCCGGTGCCGTCGCTCGTGCCGCTCGGCGGCCGGTTCGAGCCGGAGGCCGTGCTGGACGGGATCGACGGGCTGCTGGTGTGCGGTGGGCTCACGCCCGCGTACCAGGAGGCGCTCGCGGAATGCCTGGAGCGGCTGCCGGCGCTGCTGGCCGCGCGTGAGATGCCGTACGCCGGTTTCTCCGCCGGTGCGGCCATGGCCGCGCGGCGGGCCGTGGTCGGCGGGTGGCTGCTGGACGGGGTTCCGGTGTGCCCGGAGGAGACCGGGGAGGATCTGGCGGAGGTCGAAGTACGGGCGGGGCTCGGCCTGGTGCCGTTCGCGGTGGACGTGCACGCGGCCCAGTGGGGCACGCTGGCGCGGCTGGTGGCGGCGGTGGCGCGGGGGGAGGCGCCGTACGGGGTGGCCGTGGACGAGAACACGCTGCTCACGGTGGGAGACGGCGAGGCCCGGGTGACGGGGGCCGGCCGGGTGCACGTGGTGCGGCCCGCCGCGGACGGCGGCGTGGTGGTGCGGGCCTACGGCACCGGGGACGGCTTCGGGGTGGAGTAGCGCGGGTGGGTCGGGCACCGCCGGCATGGCACGCCGGCGAGCCGGACGCGGCCGAGCAGGTCAGGCTGTGGCCCACCGGAAGCCTGAACGGCTGGAGGCGTGCGCGGGCGGTGAGGCCGGCCGGCTGTGTGCCGGGCCTGGTGCGGGCGGCGTGGGTCGCCGGGCCGCCGACGCCCGGGGACGGAATCGCGCCCGGGGACGGAATCGCGCCCGGGAACGGGACCCCGACCGGGAACGGGACCCCGGCCGGGAACGGAACCCGCCCAGGAACGGAACCCCGCCCGGCAACAGGACCCCGCCCGGGCTCGGGTCAGCCGACGGCCGGACACCGGCCGCTGAGCCGCCGAACCTCAGCCACGGTCCACCGTCGGGACACCAGCCGCTGAGCTGCCGCACCCCGGCCGGCCGCACCCCCGGCCCCGTCGACGGCCCCGCCCCGGCCGACGGAGTCAGATCGTGGCCGTGTCGATGACGAAGCGGTAGCGGACGTCGCTCGCCACTACCCGCTCGTACGCCTCGTTGACCTCGGCCGCGCTGATCAGCTCGATCTCGGCGCCGATGCCGTGCTCGGCGCAGAAGTCCAGCATCTCCTGGGTCTCGCGGATACCGCCGATCATGGAGCCGGCGAGCGTCTTGCGGCCGCCGATCACCGAGAACAGGTTGAGCGCGATGGGCTCCTCGGGGGCGCCCACGTTCACCAGGGCACCGTCCACCTTCAGCAGCGACAGCAGCGCGCCGAAGTCCATCGGCGCGGACACGGTCGACACGATCAGGTCGAAGGTGCCGGCCAGCTCCTCGAAGGTCTTCGGGTCGCTGGTGGCGTGGTAGTGGTCGGCGCCCAGCTTGAGGCCGTCGTCCTTCTTGCGCAGGGACTGGGAGAGGACCGTCACCTCGGCGCCCATGGCGTGCGCGATCTTGACGGCCATGTGGCCGAGACCGCCGAGGCCGACGACCGCGACCTTCTTGCCGGGGCCCGCGTTCCAGTGGCGCAGCGGGGAGTACGTGGTGATGCCCGCGCACAGCAGCGGCGCGGCGACGTCCAGGGACAGCCCGTCGGGAATGCGGACGACGTAGTTCTCGTCGACGACGATCTTCTCGGAGTAGCCGCCGTAGGTGGGCTCGCCGTCCTTGCCGACGGCGTTGTACGTGCCGACCATGCCGTTGAGGCAGTACTGCTCCTCGCCTCGCAGACAGTTCTCGCACTCGCGGCAGGAGTCGACCATGCAGCCGACCCCGACCCGGTCGCCGACCTGGAACTTGGTCACGCCGGGGCCGACCTCTGCGACGACGCCCGCGATCTCGTGGCCGGGGACCATCGGGAAGATCGCCTCGCCCCAGCCCTCGCGGGCCTGGTGGATGTCGGAGTGGCAGATACCGGCGAACTTGATGTCGATCAGGACGTCGAACTCGCCGACCGCGCGTCGCTCGATGGTCGTCCGCTCCAGCGGAGCCTTCGCGGCGGGCGCGGCGTACGCAGCAACAGTGGTCATGCCGGGGATCTCCTAGCGAGGGGTTTCGTGCCGGCTGCCTTCCTGCCGGGCACGGCGTCCAGCCTGCCGCGCGAGACGCCACCTACCCAGACCACGCCTTTGCGTACGACCGCCGTTCCTACCACCGGCGGGGTCAGGCTCGTGCGCCTACGACCAGGAATACTGGACGTATGGACAGCAGGGACGAGCAGCCGGACGCAAGCGTGGCCACCGGCCGGCCCCTGGACCGGCGGGCGGAGCTGAGCGAGTTCCTGCGCAGCCGGCGGGCCCGGCTGAAGCCCGAGGACGTGGGACTGGCCGACTTCGGACGGCACCGCCGCGTGCCCGGGCTGCGCCGCGAGGAGCTGGCGCAGCTGGCCGGGGTGTCGGTGGCGTACTACACCCGCCTGGAGCAGGGCAACGGCCGGAACGTGTCGGCCGAGGTGCTGGACTCGATCGCCCGGGCGCTGCGGCTGACGGACGCCGAGCACGCGCACCTCACCCACCTGGCCAAGCCGAAGGCGCACAAGAAGAAGCCGGCGGCACGGCAGCAGCAGGTGCGGGCGGTGCTGCGGCAACTGCTGGACACGATGGAGGGCGTACCGGCGTACATCGTGGGCCGGCGCGCGGAGATCCTCGCCTGGAACCGGATGGCGGCGGCAGTCTTCGGCGACTGGGGCGAGCTGCCGCCCGGCGAGCGCAACTGGGCGCGGCTGGTCTTCCTGCGCCCGGAGTACCGCGAGCTGTTCGTCGACTGGGAGCAGAAGGCGATCGACATCGTGTGCGCCCTGCGCATGGACGCGGGCTGCGATCCGGACGACGCGCGTCTGTCGGCTCTGGTGGGTGAGCTGTCCGTCAAGAGCGAGGAGTTCCGCCGGCTGTGGGCCACGCACGACGTCAAGGAGAAGAGCCACGGCGTCAAGCGCCTGCACCACCCCCTGGTGGGCGACCTGGCCCTGAACTTCGAGAGCTTCCGCCTGACGGACGGCTCGGAGCAGTCGCTGGTCACCTATCACGCCGACCCGGACTCCTCGTCCGCGGACTCCCTCCGTCTCCTGGCCAGCTGGGGCGCGGACGCGACGCGCGCGGCAACGCGTTGAGGGGCACACCGGAGGATTTCCTCCGGTGTGCCCCTCGTCAGGGAGCGCTACGGCTCACGTCACGACGGCCTACTTGCCGAAGTACGCGTTGTAGATCGTGATCTCCGACGTGTTGCCCTTCTTGTCGGTGATCTTGGCGCGGAACGAGATCGCCTTGTTCTTGGCCGGGTTCTTGACGGTGATCTTGCCGTTCTTGACGGTGACCTTCTTGAAGTTCTTGCCGTCGTAGGAGACGTAGACGGCGAGGGACTTCAGGTTGCCGCCGGCGGCCGAGCCCTCCACGGTGACCGGGAAGGTGACCGTCTTGCCGGCCGTGACCCGGCTGTCCAGGCCGGTCGTGGCGCCGAAGTGCAGCGCGGAGGCGGGCAACTGGACGAAGTCGGCCGGCTTCTTGGAGCGGAAGGTCCAGGCCGCGTCGACGCGGGTCGAGGCCTCCGACACCTTCGCGGACCGCTTGACGGAGGTGGTCAGCTTGTAGGCCGCGTCACCGGCCGGCACCTTGAAGGTCTTCTCGCCGAACAGCGGGTCGGTGTTCGAGCCGACCTTGGTGCCGTTGCGGTACAGCGTGGTGTTCACCGAGGTGAACTGCGAGGACCCGGCGTGCTTGGCGGAGTCGGCGAACAGCGGCAGCGCGCCGAAGATCTCGTTGCCGTCGCGGAACAGGCCGTAGTCCTTGCTGACGTGCGGGCCGAAGACGGCGGTGTTGACCGTCTTGGTGTAGGTCTGGCCGCCCTTGAAGGTGAACTGGCCGAGCCCGTAGCCGGCCTCGGGGACCGGGAAGCCGTCCTGGTCGACCCCGCCGTTCTGCTGGAACTCCAGCTGCCACTGCACGCCGCCCGTGGCGGACAGGTGCAGGGTGCGGGTGCCGGGCAGCTTCTGCGGGATGCTGATGGAGGAGGCGCCGGAGCTGCCGGGCAGCCAGCCCACCGCGTCGATCGAGCCCTTCTTGCCGCTCGCCGCCGCGCCCAGCCGGGCCTTCACCGTGGCCAGGTCGCTCGCCTTGTAGTGCTTGGTGTAGCCGGTGGCGAGCTGCTTGACGGCACCGCCGGAGGTGACGTCGTACTCCTCGGTCGCGCCCTTGCTCCAGTGGCCGTCCCACTGCTGGCGCAGCGTCCCGGCGGGCAGCTGCGGGCCCAGGTGGGCGGTGCGGAAGTTCTTGTACGAGTCCAGGAACCAGCCGTAGCCGTACTGGCCGTTGCCGATGGTGACGTCGTACTCCGGCGAGGCGAACTCGGACTTCACGCCGGAGGCCGGGACGGTGATGTCCACCGGCTTGGCCTTGCGCGCGTCGATGGTGATCGTCTGCTTCTTGTCGACGGTCAGCTTCGGCTGCGCGATCCAGTCGATGCCCTTGGAGGCGTCCTCGGGGTCGCCGTAGAGGGAGGTGTTGAGGATGTACGTGCCCTTGGGCGCGCGCACCTTCACCGTGCCGGACTTGTCGTACGGGTTGAGCCAGACGCCGTTGGCCAGTCCCGCGACGCCGCTGACGTCGGCGCTGTAGTACGGGGTCGGCTTGCCGTCACGGCCGATGAACTTCAGGGTGAGGTCGTACGACTCCACCTCGCGCTGCACCGCGGCGGCCGTGCGGACGGTCTGGCCGCCGCCCGTCGCCGTGACGTACGCCGAGTAGGCGCCGTCGACCGTGCCGCCCAGCTTGGTGTCGACGGTGAAGTCGACCGAGGCCGTGCCGTGCGCCGGGACGGTCACCGTCGTCGCGGCGAGC
The DNA here is from genome assembly GCF_055564375.1 of Streptomyces sp. NPDC029138. Taxonomy (NCBI): domain Bacteria; kingdom Bacillati; phylum Actinomycetota; class Actinomycetes; order Kitasatosporales; family Streptomycetaceae; genus Streptomyces; species Streptomyces sp. NPDC029138. The sequence continues at coordinate 465,101 of NZ_JBVHWM010000001.1, read as the reverse complement.
TTGAAGAAGCCGGACGGGGCCGCCGCGCCCTTGGGGTTGGTGGCGGTGCTGCTCAGGGTGAGCGTGACGTCCTTGTCGCCGAGGTTGCGGTACGTCAGCTTCTTGGTGACCGGCTTGTCGTCGGTGTGCGGCCACTGCTGCACGCCGAAGCTCACCGACACCGGATCGGCGACGATCGACTGCTTGATGGCCTTGTCGACCTGGATGCGGCCCGAACCCTGCTGGAACGGCGTGTACGCGCCGCCCTTGGTGGAGCCGGTCAGGGCGCCCTTCAGCTCGGCGTAGCCCCAGTCGGGGTGCTCCTGCTTCAGGATGGCGGCGGCGCCCGCGACGTGCGGGGTGGCCATCGAGGTGCCCGAGATGGTCAGGTAGCCCTCGGGCTTCTCACCGACCTCCTGGTCGATGACGCTGCCCTTGGCCGCGGCGGCGGTGATGTCCACGCCCGGCGCGGTGACGTCCGGCTTGATGGCGCCGTCGCCGGCACGCGGGCCGGTGGAGGAGAACTCGGCGAGCTTGTCCTTGTCGTCGACGGCGCCGACGGTGAGCGCGGCGTCCGCGCTGCCCGGCGAACCGATCGACTGGGGGCCCTCGTTGCCCGCGGCGATCGCGAACAGGATGCCCTTCTCGGCGGAGAGCTTGTTGACCTCGGCTTCGAGCGGGTCGACCTCGGGGGTGTCGTAGCCGCCGAGGCTCAGGTTGATGACGTCGGCGCCCTGGGAGGCCGCCCACTCCATGCCGGCGAGGATGCCGGAGTCGTCACCGGAGCCGTTGTCGTCCAGGACCTTGCCGTTGAGGAGCTTGGCGTCCGGGGCCACACCCTTGTACTTGCCGCCCGACTTGGCGCCGGTGCCCGCCACGATGGACGCGACGTGCGTGCCGTGCCCGAAGTGGTCGGTGGCGTCGGCGGCGGGGGTGAAGTTCTTGGACTCGATCACCTGGTCCTTGAGGTCCGGGTGGCTGGCGTCCACGCCGGTGTCCAGGACGGCGACCTTCACACCCTTGCCGGTGTAGCCGGCGGCCCACGCGGTGGGAGCGCCGATCTGCGGCACGGACTTGTCGAGGGCGGCCTTGCGGACGCCGTCGAGCCAGACGTGCGCGATGCCGGAGGCGGTCGTGTCGCCGTTGGTGACGGCGTCCCACAGCTCGGCGGTGTCCTTGACCGGGGTCTGCACGGCGTCCGCGTTGAGCGCCTTCAGGCTGCGGCGCAGGGTGCCCGCGTCCCGGACGTCGGCCTTGGCGGCGGTCGCGGAGCCGCGGTAGCCGACGATGACTTTCAGGCCGTTCTTCTGGGCCTTGCGGGTGGCGGCCTTGTTCAGCTCGGTGATGTCGAACAGGCGCTGGTCCAGCGTGCCGGAGGCGACCAGGTGGGCCGCGTCGGCGGGGATGACCAGCGTGTGTCCGGCGCTCTTGCGGACCTGGAAGGGTATGTGCTCGCGTCCCTCGGCCCGCTCCAGGCCGACGACACGGCCCTTGGCGTCGAGGGCGACGCGGTCACCGGTGATCAGGGTGACGTGGTGCTTGACGGCGGCCTTCGAGGCGGCGGTGGCCGCCACCGAGGCGCGTCCGGGCTTCGCCGACGCCGGGCTGGTCATACCCGCTGCGAGGGCGACTGCTGCGGCCGTTGCCACGGTGGCCGCAGCCGCTCTTTTCACTTGTCTGCGCAAGTTCTCCCCCTGGAGATGAAGTACCGGGCGAATTCCCCGTTCACCCGGTCGGGGGTGGACTCGCACGTATGCACGTCAACCCCCCGGATCACGCAGTATGCCGGGGGGTGATCAGTGGGCTCAACAGATGAGAGGGCGGTGGGAAAGCGTGCCGGGAAACTGTTACCCGGCGGCCGGAACACCGTTACACAACCGCGAAGTGCGCCGCGGTCCAGGGGTGTTATACGCCGTCAGGTTCCCGCGTTCTCCTTCACGGTGATCCTGCCCTTGCGCAACGTGGCCACGCGCGGGGCCTTCCTGGCCAGCGAGGAGTCGTGGGTGACCATGATGAAGGTCAGCCCGTGCTCCTTCCACAGGCGTTCGAGCACGTCCATGATCTCGTCCCGCATGCCCTCGTCCAGGTTGCCGGTCGGCTCGTCGGCCAGCAGCACCTTGGGTTTCTTCACGACGGCCCGGGCGATGGCGACGCGCTGCTGCTGTCCTCCGGACATCTCGCCGGGGAGATGGCCGAGGCGCTCGCCCAGACCGACGGATTCCAGTGCCTCCGCGGCGAGTTCGCGGCGCTCCTTCACCTTGACGCCGAGGGGGACGAGGGCGGTTTCCACGTTCTCCTGGGCGGTGAGGGTCGGGATGAGGTTGAAGGACTGGAAGACGAAGCCGATGCTCTCGCTGCGGACCTTTGTCAGCCGGGCCTCGCTCAGCCTGGCCAGATCGACGCCGTCCAGGACGACTTCGCCGGAGGTGGGGCGGTCGAGGCCGCCGAGCATCTGGAGGAGCGTGGATTTTCCGCCGCCGGTGGGGCCCTGGATGACGAGTCTGTCCCCGTCGGGGATGGTGAGGTCGACTCCGTCGAGGGCGTGGACGGTGTCCTTGCCCCGGGTGTAGCGCTTGGTGACGTTTCCGAGTTCGTACATGGGGGCTCCGGGATCTGTTTCGGGGTGGTTGCGCGCTCGCTCTGGCCGTCGGTCCGTGGGGGCTGGGCGCGCGCTTCCCCGCGCCCCTGGGTCGGACCGGCCGGCCCCGCCGGGAAGCCGGCCTACTCCACCCGCCTCAGCGCGTCCGCAGGGCGCAGCCTGGACGCCCGCCAACCGCCGAACGCGCCCGCGATCAGGCCGCCCGCCACCGCGAGGCCCACCGCCAGGACGATCGTCGTCACGCTGACCGGGGCCGTGAGGGCCACCTCCAGGGTCTTCGCCGTCCGCCGGCCGGAGCCGCCCGGGAAGCCGGCGCCGCCGCCACCGCCGAGGCCGCCGCCGGTGCCGCCGCCCAACTGCGCCTGGAGGCTGGGGCTGATGGCGGTGACGACGTACGCGCCCGCCAGGCCGAGGGCGATGCCGAGGGCGCCGCCGACCAGGCCGTTGACCATGGCTTCGCCGACCACCTGCCGGGTGACCCGGCCCGACCGCCAGCCCAGCGCCTTCAGCGTGCCGAACTCGCGGACCCGCCGGGAGACCGCCGAGGAGGTGAGCAGGCCGGCGACCAGGAACGCGGCCACCAGCACCGCGAGGGACAGCCACCTGCCGACGTTGGCGGCGAGGGAGGAGGCCGTGGACAGGGAGCCGGAGACCGTGTCCGCGAGGTCGGCGGAGGTGGTGACCGTCGTACCCGAGACGTTCTTCTGGATCTGCGACTTGACGCTGTCGATCTTCTGCGAGTCGGCCGCCTTGACGTAGATCGTGGTGACCTTGTTCTTCGCGTCGCCGAGAGTCTGCGCCTGCTCCAGCGGGATGTACAGGTTGGCGGCCGCGTCACCGCTGTCGGCGGTGGCGATGCCGATCACCGTGAACTCGACGCCCTTGATGGTGACGGTGGAGCCGACCTTGTACTTCTTCTGCTTGGCGTAGGCGGAGTCCGCCACGACGACCTTGGCGTCCGTCTCCGTCGCCTTGAACGTACGGCCGCTGGTGATCTTCGAGGAGGTCAGCGGGCCGAGGCCGGGCTTGGTGACGTCGGTGCCGTACACGGAGTAGTTGTTGACGTCGAAGTCGGCGCCGCCGCCCTGCACCTCGCCCTGCGGCTGTCCGTTCCCGCCGCCCCGCTGGAAGCCGCCGCCGCTCTCGTTCTGCTGGAACTGACCGCGTGTGAACTGGCCGCTCACCTTGAGGACCTGGAGGCTCAGCCCGCCCACCGCGTCGGAGACGCCGGACTGCGAGCCGACCTTGCTCACCGTGGCGGCCGACAGGGTCTGGAAGCCCTGCACCATGACGCGGTCGCTGCTCTGGGTGGAGTCGTCGCCGTTGTTCTGCGCGTCGAACCGGAAGCGGGGGCGCTGGGCGTCGCCGGTGGACGCCGACGCCGCCTTGGTCACCGTCATGTCGGTCCCCAGCCCGTACAGCGACTGGAGGACCTTGTCCTGGGCCTTCCCCATGCCGTTGGACACGGAGTTGACCACGATGACCAGCGCGATGCCCAGCGCCAGGCCGGAGGCGACGACGAGGGCCGCCTTTCTGCGGCGGCGCAGTTCGCGCCTCAGGTAGGTGAAGAACATGGCCCGCAAGTTAGGGACGGACCGTGATGGCACCATAAGGCCCGCATAAGAGAAGCATGAGAAGGCTCCTACCGGCCCTCGGAACTCATCCGTGAGTGCCATGAAAAAACCGGTGCCGCCCAGGAAGGCGGCACCGGCGAGCGGGTGAGAGGACGTCAGACGGCCGAGCCGGCCTTCCACTGCGCCCAGTCCATGTTCCAGCCGTTGAGGCCGTTGTCCGGCGCGACCGTCTTGTCGCCGGTGTTCTGGACGACCACGACGTCACCGATCAGCGAGTGGTCGTAGAACCAGGACGCCGGCGTGCTCGGGTCGTTGGCACCCTTCTTGTCCTGGAGACCGACGCAGCCGTGGCTGGTGTTCACGTTGCCGAACACCGAGGGCGCGCCCCAGTAGTTGCCGTGGATGAAGGTGCCGGAGGTGGTCAGGCGCATGGCGTGCGGCACGTCCTTGATGTCGTACTCGCCCTTGCCGTCGTCGTCGGTGAAGCCGACCGTCGCGCCGTTCATCCGGGTCTGCTTGAACTTCTCGGAGATCACCATCTTGCCCTCGTACGTCTTGTTGTCGGGCGAACCGGCGGAGATCGGTATGGTCTTGACGACCTTGCCGTCCTGCGTGATCTTCATCTGCTTGGTCTGCGCGTCGACGTAGGAGACCTGGTTGCGGCCGATGTGGAAGGTGACCGTCTTCTGCTGGACGCCGTAGACGCCGTCGGCGCCCTGGACGCCGTCGAGCGCGAGCTTCAGGGTGACGGTGGAGCCTTCCTTCCAGTACTCCTCCGGGCGGCAGTCCATGCGGTTGGCGTTGAACCAGTGGCAGGCGACCTCCTGGCCGCTGCTGGAGCTGACCGTGATGCCCTTCTGCACGGCCGCCTTGTTGGTGATCGCCTTGTCGAAGTTGATCGACACCGGCATGCCGACGCCGACCGTGGCGCCGTTGTCCGGGGTGAAGGTGCCGATGAAGCTGTTGGCCGGGGAGACCGTGGTGAAGGACGCGTTCTCGTGGGCTATGCGCCCCTCGGAGTCCTTGGCCTCGGCGGCGAGCTTGTAGGTGGTGGAGCGCTCCAGCTGGACGCTGGGCTTCCAGCTCTTCTTGTCGGCGGACAGCTGGCCGGCGACGGTCTTGCCGTCCTGGGCGGTCATCGTGACGGCCGTGAGCGTGCCCTTGCGCACCGTGACAGCCGCGGAGTTGTTGATCGACGCGTTGTTGGAGCCGTCCTTGGGCGTGATCGTGATCTGCGCCTCCGACGACTTCTTGGCCGCCGCCTCGTCGACCTTGGCCTGCGAGGTGTCACTGCCGCCGGAGGAGGCGTCGGCGTCGCCGCCGGAACACGCCGTCAGCACCAGCACACCACCGAGCAGAGCGGACGCGGCCGTCAGGCGCCTGCGCCGCTTACTGTCCGTCATCACAAACTTCTCCATCGTTGCCGAGTCGCGATAACCCCGAGAGTCCCCGCCAAGAACCTTCAACGCTACGGCCGGTTCGTCCCGTTCCCCAGCCCATGAGCCTGTGGGGCATCCCACGTCCGCGGAACGCGGTCGCGTCCGCGGCGGTGCTGGTGTGCGGGAGTCGGTCCGTGCGTTCCCTGGGACGACGAAACCCCGGACGGCGGTTGCCGTCCGGGGTCATGGGTGCCCCGCGACGCTCAGCCGATGCCGTCCTCTTCCTCGTCGTCCGCCCCATCATCCTCGTCCAGGTCCCACTCGGGCGAGTCGGGGTCGTAGTCGACCCGTTCGCTGGACCAGGACGCCTGCTGGAGTTCCACTCCCGGCACCTCGCTGACCAGGTCGAACGGGTCCACGAGATAGGCCAGGGCCTCCGCGGTGTCTTCCGTCACAGCGGCCTCGGCCTGGGTTCGCTCCCCCTCGGGCAGCTCCGGGTCCTGGGCGATCCGGCGCAGCGCGGCCTTGGCCACCTGGTCGTCGTCCTGTACTTCCAGCACCAGCTCCACGCGAAGCCGCACAAAACGTGATGTCTCTTCTGTGCTCATGGCGCGAGCGTACGGCCGAAACCTCCCGTGACTTTCCTGTGACCCGCGCCTTTCACTAACATCGCCCCACACGGCCAATTCGCCAGCGTCACAAGGGGGATCGATATTCCGTGTCATCCGCTCGCCGTCCGCTGCTGACCGCCACCGCCGCGGGCACCCTGCTGTGCGCCCTGTGGTTCGTCCCGTCCGCGAACGCCTCGCAGGACGCCCCGGCGCGAGACACGGCGCGGACGTCCGCGCCGACGCAGGTCACGCAGGCCAGAGCGGTGACGGTGGCGACCGCCGAGGGCGCGGACCGGTCGGCGGCGGAGGAGACCGAGCTGGCCGACACGGGAAGCTTCGACACCACGCCGTACGTCGTCGGCGGCAGCCTCTTCCTCGCCGTGGGTGCCGGATTCGTCACGTATTCGGTACGCCGGGAGCGCCTGGGCTTTTAATCGTCCTTGACGAGAGTTTGACAGCCCCCACATAGTTCGCTCATGAAGAGATCATCGGGCGTGCGGCTGTGCGCCACCGCAGCTGTGAGCGCGCTGTCGCTCGCCCTCATCACGGGCTGTGCCGACGGGGGGTCGAAGGACTCCGGGGATGCCAAGGGCAAGGACGCGGCGAAGCCGGCCGCGAAGGCGCTGAGCGCCGCCGAACTCAAGAAGCTGATCATCGCCAAGGGCGAGGTGCCCGGGTACGAGGTGGGCCCCGTCGAGGGCGGCATCCCCGACCGGAGCAAGGTCACGTCGGAGGACGCCAAGTGCCGGCCGGTGCTCCAGGCGTTCACCGGCATCGCGCCCGGTGACCCGGCGGCGAACACCAGCCGTATGGCCACGGAGGACAAGAAGGACCCCACGGACGACGCCACGTCCCTGGACGACCTGGCCGACGGCAAGTTCGAGGACGCGATCAACGAGTCCATGGACCTGGACGTCACCGTGGTCACCCTGGCCTCGTACGACGGCGACGGCGCCGAGCAGGCCCTGAAGTCGGTCTCCGACGCGGTCAAGGCCTGCGCGGGCGGCTTCTCCGGCGAGCAGGACGGCGAGCCGGGCAAGTTCACCAAGGTCGCCGAGGAGAAGTCCTCCGGCACGGGTGACGCGTCGGTGGCCTTCACCGCGACCAACGACGCGGGCAAGGACGGCTCCCTGCCGCTGCACGCCGAGGTCGTGCGGCACGGGAACACCCTCGCCACGTACACCACGATCAACATCGGGGCGATGATGAGCAAGAAGGCCTACACGGTCTCCGCTCCGGTCGTGAAGGCGCAGGCCGCCAAGCTGAAGTGACGTTTCCGCCGTAGTGTTCGGGGGCCCCGGCAGCTGCCGGGGCCCCCGCGCGTTCACTGGAGCGGGCCGGTGACCTTCTCCACGGCCGCCACCAGGTCACCGCAGCGCACGAAGGCGTCGGCGGCGGCCAGGTCGGGCGCGAGGAACCGGTCCGGACCGGGGCCCTGCACACCCGCCGCCCGTACGGCCTCGATGACCGCCTGGGAGGCGGGCGCCGGGGTGAGGCCCTCGCGCAGCTCGATGGCGCGGGTGGCCGCGTACAGCTCGATGGCGATGACCCGGGTGAGGTTGTCCACGGCGGTGCGCAGCTTGCGCGCGGCCGACCAGCCCATGGAGACGTGGTCCTCCTGCATGGCGGAGGACGGGATGGAGTCCGCGGAGGCCGGTACGGCGAGCCGCTTCAGCTCGCTGACCAGGGCCGCCTGCGTGTACTGGGCGATCATCAGGCCGGAGTCCACGCCGGCGTCGTCGGCGAGGAACGGCGGCAGGCCGTGGCTGCGGTTCTTGTCCAGCAGCCGGTCGGTGCGGCGCTCGGCGATGGAGCCGAGGTCGGCGGCGGCGATGGCGAGGAAGTCCAGGACGTAGGCCACCGGAGCGCCGTGGAAGTTGCCGTTCGACTCCACCCGTCCGTCGGGCAGGACGACGGGGTTGTCGACGGCGGAGGCCAGCTCCCGCTCGGCGACCAGGCGGGCGTGCGCCATCGTGTCGCGGCCGGCGCCGGCGACCTGCGGGGCGCAGCGCACCGAGTAGGCGTCCTGGACGCGCGGGGCGTCGTCCTGGTGGTGCCCGGTGAGCTGCGAACCCTTCAGCACCGCGAGCATGTTGGCCGCGGAGGCGCCCTGCCCGGGGTGCGGGCGGATGGCGTGCAGCTCGGGGGCCAGCACCTTGTCCGTGCCGAGCAGCGCCTCCAGAGTGAGGGCGGCGGTGACGTCGGCGGACTTGTACAGGGTGTCCAGGTCGGCGAGGGCCATGACCAGCATGCCGAGCATGCCGTCGGTGCCGTTGAGGAGGGCGAGGCCCTCCTTCTCGCGCAGCTCGACGGGGGCGATCCCGTGCTCGGCGAGCAGCTCACCGGCGGGCCGGACGGAGCCGTCGGGACCCTCCGCGTCCCCTTCTCCCATGAGGGTGAGGGCGCAGTGGGACAGCGGGGCCAGGTCGCCGGAGCAGCCGAGGGAGCCGTACTCGTGCACGACCGGGGTGATCCCGGCGTTCAGGACGTCGGCCATGGTCTGCGCGACCTCGGGCCGCACACCGGTGTGCCCGGAGCAGACGGTCTTCAGGCGCAGGAACATCAGGGCGCGTACGACCTCACGCTCCACGCGCGGGCCCATCCCGGCGGCGTGCGAGCGGACGATGTTGCGCTGGAGCTGGGCACGCAGTTCCTGGCTGATGTGCCGGGTCGCCAGGGCGCCGAAGCCGGTGGAGACGCCGTAGACCGGGTCCGGCTTGGCCGCGAGCGCGTCCACGATCTCCCGGGCCGCCGCGAGGGCCGCCACCGCCTCCGCCGACAGCTCGATGCGGGCACCGCCGCGCGCCACGGCGAGAACGTCGGACGCCGTGACCCCGGAGGTCCCCACCACCACAGTGTGCATATCCATATTCAGGAGCGTACGCATTGAATGCCCTGGTGTCACTAGTGGGGACCGGGAGCGACCCTTACCGCGCGGTGTGGGCTTCGCCTCACGGCCGGCGCCCGCGGAACCGGCGCCGCTCGGCCCGCGAGGGCGGCGGCTCGTCGGCCAGCCGTACGACCGGATCGTCCGGCCCCTCCCGCCCGGCCACCACCGGCCGGTCCAGGCGCAGCGCCTTCGCCCGGTACTGAGCGGCGTCCGCGAGCCGGAACAGCCGGCGCGCGTCCCGCACCTCCCCGATCGCGTCCTCGGTCGAGGCGACCCCGCAGGCGACCCCCTCCCCCAGCTCCAGTCCCCCGGCCCGCCGGCACAGCTCGTCGGCCGCCTTCACCACGTCGTCGGCCGGCGGCCCGACCGCGAGCAGACAGAACTCGTCCCCGCCGAGCCGTGCGGCCAGCGCGCCCGGCACCATCGCGCCGCACAGCGACAGCACCGAGCCGAAGCGTTCGAGGAGGCGGTCGCCGACGGCGTGCCCGAGGGAGTCGTTGACCCGTTTGAGCCCGTTGAGATCGCAGACGACCAGGCTCACGACCACACCCTCCGCCCGGTGCCGCTCGACGGCCTCCTCCAGGCGTACGTCCACGGCACGGCGGTTGGCGAGGCCGGTGAGGGCGTCGGTGAACGCGAGCCGGCGTGCCTCCTCCAGCCGCTCGGTCTGCGCGATGCCCGCGGCGACGACTGCGGCGAGGACGGTCGCGAAGTCGGCGTCGGCCCGCGCGAAGAGGGACTCGCCGACCGCCCGCGCCACATACAGCTCGCCCCAGGCCCGGCCGTGCAGGACGACGGGGGCGACGACGCAGCAGCCGCGACCGCGGCGGCGCAGGGCGGCGACGCGCTGGTGGAAGTAGCCGGGGGTGCCTTTCGCCGTGCCCGCGGCCGTCTCCACCCAGGCGTTGGGACCACCGCCGCCGGCCCACCGCTCGTGCAGGAACTCGGTGATCTCCGGGAACTGGTGGACCGGGTAGGTCTCGGACTCGGGGAAGTCCTCCTCGTCCGGGGCGCGCTCGCCCACGTTCACGAGGACGCGGAGCCGGCCCAGTTCCCGTTCCCACACCGACAGCGCGGCGAAGCTGCCGTCCAGCGCGTGGCAGGCGCCGAGGGCGGCGGCCTGCCAGCACTCCCGCGGGGTGTGCGCCGCCGCCATGCCCTGCGCCAGCGCCACGACTGCGGCTAGCCGCTTGTCCTCACCCATTACTCCAGGTTAGGGAGGAATACGGTGTTTCGGGGTGTTGGTGCGGCGATCAGGTGGAATGTTCGGCTACCGGCTCGGGACCGCTGCCGGTGCGGGCGCGCTGTGACCGGTCGGGCGGCTCCCCGCGCCCCTTCGGGGTGCTCCTACTCACCCGGCCACCGCGGCTCGCGCTTCTCGTTGAACGCCGCCACTCCCTCCGCCCGGTCACCCGAGAACGCCACCGAGCGCCAGGCCGCGTCCTCGACCTCCAGCCCGGCCCGCAGGTCCAGCCCGTGCCCCAACCGCAGCGCCCGCTTCGCCGCCCGCAGCCCCACCGGCGAGTTCCCGGCGATCCGCTCGGCGAGCGCCAGGGCCTCCTCGCGGTCCCGGCCGGGCTCCACCAGCCGGTCCACCAGCCCCAGCTCGGCCGCCTCCGCCGCCTCCACCCGCCGCGCCGAGAAGATCAGCTCGGCCGCGCGCGCCGCGCCGATCCGCCGGGGCAGCAGCTGGGTGCCGCCACCGCCCGGGATCACGCCCACGGACACCTCCGGCAGCCCCACCACGGCCGTACGGTCGGCCACGATCAGGTCGCAGGACAGGGCCAGCTCGAACCCGCCGCCCAGCGCGAAACCGTGCACCGCCGCGATCGTCGGCATCGGCAGCTCCAGCACCCCGGTGTACGCCCCCCGCGCCACCGGCCGCTGCCGTACGAGGTCGGCGTCCGTGAAGGAGTTCCGCTCCTTCAGGTCCGCCCCCACGCAGAACGCGCGTTCGTGCGACGAGGTCAGGACGACCACCCGGGCGTCCCGGTCGGCGGCGAGCGCGGCGCACGCGCCCGTGAGGGAGCGGGCCATCTCCGTGGAGACCGCGTTCATGGCCTTGGGCCGGTCCAGCACCAGCTCCGCGACGTGCCCGTGCCGCCGCACCAGCACGAACTCCCCGAACCGCTCCTCGCTCATGACACCCTCCGGTTAACGCGGGTTAACTGACCGTCGGCCCGATCATCGCAGCCGTCTCCCGTCCCGTGAAGTCCGGGGGGCTACACCCGTTCGAGTGACATCCCGGCCTTCTCCCCGCACACCGCCCACACAAGCGCATAGCGTGCGGGACCCATGACACCGATACCTGCACGCTCCGGCGCGGAGCGGGAACGCGCGCCGGAGCGTACGCCGGGAGTACGGCGCGGCCGGCACCGCAAGCCCCGCCCGCGCAAGGTGCTGCTCGCCGCCGGCGGTCTCGCGCTGGCCGCGGGCGTGCTCACCCTGGTCCGGGCCGCCCCGGACTCGGGAGTCGGCGCGCCGGGCACGGCGGAGGCCGAGCCCCGGCTCGGCCCGGGCGGCGGGCCCACGGACCGCTCCGCCGACACCGCGGCCACCATCGCCGCCGCCCCCACCGCACTGCCCTCGGCGACCTCCGCCATGGGCGGCAGGAGCCTCGCGCCGACGCCCACCGGGTCCCCGGTCCGTACGGCACCGGGTCCGGGCACGGTCACGGCACCGCCCGGCGACACCGCCGTACCGACCGCTCTCCCGAGCGGCACCCCGGGCACGCCCGGCGGTACACCCCGGCCGCCCGCGCCGACGGCGTCCGCCCCGCGCCCGGCCCCGGCGACCTCCGCCCCGACCACGGCCCCCACGCCGAGCCGCGGCCCGGCGGAGCCCCGTCCGGGCGGGGTCTGCGTGCCGGTGATCGGGCTGTGCGTGGACGTACTCGGCGGCCGGGACGGCCGGCGACCGGCGGCTACGACTGCCCGTCGCGGCGCGTGAGCAGCCACGGCTCGACCACGCCGAGCCCACGCACCGGGCGCTGCCACATCGGCTGGAGCGCGAAGCGGTACGTCGGCGGGTCCTCGCCCTCCTTCTCGGCCGCCGCCGCGGCCTCCGCCGCCTCCGCCTCCGAGGCGGGTGCCTCGCCGCTGCGGATCAGCTCCTCGGCGAACGCGCTGTCCACGAGGACGGCGTCGCGCGGCGCTATGGAGGTCAGCCGGGAGGCCAGGTTCACCGTCGTACCGAACACATCGCCCATCCGGGTGGTCACCGTGCCGAACGCCATGCCGACCCGAAGCTCGGGCATCGTCTCGTCGTTCGCCAGCGTCTCCACCAGCCGCAGCGCGATGTCCGCGGCGACACCGGCGTCGTCCGCCGCGTACAGCACCTCGTCGCCGAGGGTCTTGATGAGCCGGCCGCCGCGCGCCGCCACCAGGTCGGCGGCGGTCGTCTCGAACGCCTCGACCAGCTCGCCCAGCTCCTCCTCCTCCATGCGGCGGGTGAGCCGGGTGAAGCCGACGAGGTCGGCGAAGCCGACGGCGAGCCGACGGTCGACCATCTCCTCGTCGTCGGCGGTCTGGACGACCCGGCCGGCCGAGGCGGCGAGCTGGCGCCGCCAGACGTAGACGAGGAACTCCTCCAGCTCGGGCAGGAGCAGCTCGACGATCGGGTACGTCACCTCGGTGCGGGTCATCCCCGGCTCCGGGGGCTCGGTCAGGCCCTCCAGGAAAGAGTCGATCTGCCATTCCGCCAACCGGGCGGTGGTCTGCCCGGTGGACCGGGCCACCTGCACCGCCATGGCCTCGCTCAGCAGTCCCGCCTCCACCAGGCCGGCGAGGCGGCGCAGGGCCAGCACGTCGGCCTCGGTGAGGGCCTTGGCCTGGCCTATGTCCGCGAAGCCCATCGCCCGCCAGAACCGGGACGCCAGCTCCATGGAGACGCCGGCGCTGCGGGCGGCCTGGAACGGGGTGTAGCGGCGCTCGGCGCCCAGGATGAGCTGTTCGAGGCGCAGGGCCAGCGGGTCGTCGCCGGTGTCGGGGGCGTGGGGGTCCACCCGGCCGTCCCCGCCAGCGCCGGAGCCCGTGTCGTCGACGGTCACGCCTGCTGCCCTTCCGATCTGCCGCGGTCAGGTATCGACCGGCCTCAACTCTACGGCAGGTGTGCGCCAGCTCACTCCGTTGGGTTGGGCCGACGGGTCACTTCCCGGCACCGGGTACCTGGACCGGCGTCGATGCCGAGGCAACCGGGGGCTGCGCCCCCAGACCCCCGCATCGGCGCAGGTCCGGGGGCGGACCCGCCGTAGCCGACCACGCGTCCGTCGTGGCCGCTCGCGCAGTTCCCCGCGCCCCTTCGGGGCGCTGCCCACCGCCGCAGCCTGCGGGCAGTCGTGCCGCTTGGGGCGGCACGGGTGGGCGCAGGCGGCACCCCGCCAGCGCGGGCAAGCGACCCCACCCCCGGCCGGCTCCAGCAGAGGGCGCCTCAGGCCAACCGCAAGTGGACGATGTCCCCCGCCCCCACCGGCTCCTGGACACCCTCATCCGTCGCGATGATCAACCGCCCGTCCCCGTCCAGCGCCACCGCTTCGCCCACCACCGAACGGTCGCCCGGCAGCTCCGCCCGCACGACTCGCCCGAGGGTCGCGCAGCCCGCGGTGTACGTCTCCTGGAGTCCGCACGCCGACGGATCACCCCCCGCGGCCCGCCAGCGCCCGTACCAGTCCTCCAGCGACCGCAGCACCGCCCGCAGCAGCGGGTCCCGGTCCGTGCCCAGCGCCCCGGCGAGGGCGAGCGAGCCCGCCTGCGGGACCGGCAGCTCGTCCGCCCTGAGCGTGACGTTGATGCCGACGCCGATGACGACGCCGTCGTCGCCGGCCCGCTCGGCGAGGATGCCCCCGGCCTTGCGTTCCTCCCCGCCCACGGTCACCAGCAGGTCGTTCGGCCACTTGAGTGCCGTGTCGACGCCCGCCGCCCGGGACAGCCCGGTCGCCACCGCCACGCCCGTCAGCAGCGGCAGCCACCCCCAGCGGGCCACCGGCACCTCGGCGGGCTTGAGCAGGACGGAGAAGAACAGGCCCGACCGCGGCGGAGCCGTCCAGCGGCGGTCCAGCCGGCCCCGGCCCGCCGTCTGCTCCTCCGCCACCAGGACCGCCCCCTCGTCGGCGTCCCCGGCGGCGGCCCGCGCGGCCAGGTCGGAGTTGGTGGAGCCGGTCCGCTGCACCACCTCGATGTCGCAGTACAGGCTTCCCTCCCGGATCAGTCCGCGCCGCAGCGCCGCGGCGTTCAGGGGCGGACGGTCCAGGTCGGACCAGCGGCTCTCGTCTGATGGATTCTGCGGCGTCATGCAAGCCACCCTAGGTGTGGTAAACGACGCACTGCTGATCCGTAGGCCCAGCACTACGCTACGGATGAGTAACCGTCCCCCCTTTTGAGCAGGCAGGGAGCCGCATCCCGATGTCCGAGCCGGAAGAGCGTCACGAGATCCAAGAGATCGACATCCACACGACCGCGGGGAAGCTCGCGGATCTCCAGCGCCGCATCCACGAGGCGACGCACGCCGGCTCGGAGCGCGCCGTCGAGAAGCAGCACGCCAAGGGCAAGCTGACGGCCCGTGAGCGGATCGAGCTGCTGCTCGACGAGGGGTCGTTCGTCGAGCTGGACGAGTTCGCCCGGCACCGGTCGACCAACTTCGGGCTGGAGAGGAACCGCCCGTACGGGGACGGCGTCGTCACCGGCTACGGCACGGTCGACGGCCGCCCGGTCGCGGTCTTCTCGCAGGACTTCACCGTCTTCGGCGGCGCCCTCGGCGAGGTCTACGGCCAGAAGATCGTCAAGGTCATGGACTTCGCCCTGAAGACCGGCTGCCCGGTCATCGGGATCAACGACTCCGGCGGCGCCCGCATCCAGGAAGGTGTCGCCTCCCTGGGGGCGTACGGGGAGATCTTCCGGCGCAACACCCACGCCAGCGGTGTCATCCCGCAGATCTCGCTCGTCGTCGGCCCCTGCGCGGGCGGCGCGGTCTACTCCCCGGCCATCACCGACTTCACGGTCATGGTCGACCAGACCTCGCACATGTTCATCACCGGCCCTGACGTCATCAAGACCGTCACCGGCGAGGACGTCGGCTTCGAGGAGCTGGGCGGCGCCCGCACCCACAACACCGCCTCCGGTGTGGCCCACCACATGGCCGGGGACGAGAAGGACGCCATCGAGTACGTCAAGCAGCTGCTGTCGTACCTGCCGTCCAACAACCTCTCCGAGCCCCCGGTCTTCCCGGAGGAGGCGGACCTCTCCCTCAGCGACGAGGACCGCGAGCTGGACACCGTCGTACCGGACAGCGCCAACCAGCCGTACGACATGCACACGGTGATCGAACACGTCCTGGACGACGCCGAGTTCTTCGAGACGCAGGCCCTGTTCGCGCCGAACATCCTCACCGGGTTCGGGCGGGTCGAGGGCCACCCGGTCGGTGTCGTCGCCAACCAGCCGATGCAGTTCGCCGGCTGCCTCGACATCACGGCGAGCGAGAAGGCCGCCCGTTTCGTGCGGACCTGCGACGCCTTCAACATCCCCGTCCTGACCTTCGTGGACGTGCCGGGCTTCCTGCCGGGCGTCGACCAGGAGCACGACGGCATCATCCGGCGCGGCGCCAAGCTGATCTACGCCTACGCCGAGGCCACGGTCCCGCTGATCACCGTCATCACCCGCAAGGCCTTCGGCGGCGCCTACGACGTCATGGGCTCCAAGCACCTGGGCGCCGACCTCAACCTGGCCTGGCCCACCGCCCAGATCGCCGTCATGGGCGCCCAGGGCGCGGTCAACATCCTGCACCGCCGCACGATCGCCGAGGCCGAGGCGAGCGGGGAGAACCCCGAAGAAGCGGCGGTGGTGCGCGCCCGGCTGATCCAGGAGTACGAGGACGCCCTCCTCAACCCCTACGTCGCGGCCGAGCGGGGCTACGTCGACGCGGTGATCATGCCGTCCGACACCCGCGCGCACATCGTCCGCGGGCTGCGTCAGCTGCGCACCAAGCGGGAATCCCTGCCTCCGAAGAAGCACGGCAACATCCCCCTCTAGGCCCGCGGACCCTGGGAGCGGTCATGAACATCAAGGTCGTACGAGGCAACCCGACCCCGGAGGAGCTGGCCGCCGCCCTGGCGGTGGTCCGCGCCCGCGCCGCGGCGGCAGCGGCGACGCCGTCCGGCGCGGAGGCCCCGAGGGACGCGTGGTCCGACCCGTCGAGGATCGCGGCGGCCCGAGTCCCGGCTCCGGGCCCGACGTCCTGGACCCGCACGTACTGGCCGAGCTGAGGCATTCCAGGAACCAGACCGGGCGCGAACTTGAGTACCCCTACTCAGGCGCCCTCCCCGGCCGAAGCCCCACGCTGGTGGAATGCTGTGGTCAGACCCGGAGAACGAGCCGCCGAAGGACCTGCGCGACGCGCAGGACATGCTTCGGCGGCTCGGTCTTCTCGTGGCCCTGGCCATGGTGCTGTTCATGATCGTCAGTGGCCTGAGGTGAGCCGCGCAGCGCTCCCTGACTAACCTGGCCGCATGACTGCCAAACGCCGCAGGCGACTCGTGCTCGCCTCCCAGTCCCCCGCCCGGCTGGGCCTGCTCCGGCAGGCCGGCCTCGCCCCCGAGGTGATCGTGAGCGGCGTCGACGAGGACGCCGTCACCGCGCCCACCCCGGCGGAGCTGGCGCTCGCCCTGGCCGAGGCCAAGGCGAGCGTCGTCGCGGCGAAGCCGGGGGTGCAGGGCGCCCTGGTGATCGGCTGCGACTCGGTGCTGGAGCTGGACGGGCAGGCGCTCGGCAAGCCGGCCGACGCCGAGGAGGCCACCGCCCGCTGGAAGGCCATGCGCGGGCGGGCCGGAGTGCTCCAGACGGGGCACTGTGTGTGGGACACGGAGGCGAAGCGGTACGTGTCGGCGACCGCCTCCACCGTCGTCCGGTTCGGTGAGCCCAGCGACGAGGAGATCGCCGCCTACGTGGCCTCCGGGGAGCCGCTGCACGTCGCCGGCGCGTTCACCCTGGACGGCCGTTCGGCCCCGTTCATCGAGGGCATCGACGGCGACCACGGCAATGTGATCGGCATCAGCCTGCCCCTGGTCCGCAAGCTCCTCGCCGAACTGGGCGTGGGCATCACGGAGCTGTGGGCACCGTAGAGGTGATCTGGGCGGGGACGGAGTCCTGCGGCTCGTCGTCCCCGTCCTGGGGCTCGTCCGTACGGCTCACCGGCGCGCCCGCGCCGGCGGGCGCCGCGCCCGGTTCCGCCCGCGCGGCGGGACCGGCGCCCTCGCCCGGCGTGCCGCCGGGTGCCGCGCTCTCCGGGCCGCCCGCACGGTCGTACGTCATCAGGAGCAGCACGATCAGCCCGAGTACGACCACCATGAACAGGAACGCCGTCCAGCCGACCAGGCCCCAGGCGAACGCGCCGAGCAGGCCGTGCACCACGGCCGCGCTGATCAGCAGGACGCGGCCGAGGCCGGCCGGGGCCCGGTCACGTATCGCGACCAGCGCGGCCACCAGCGCGCACAGCGCGAAGTAGAGGCCGAAGACGACTCCGCCGATCTTCGAGGACATCGACATGACGTCCGGGTCGAGGCCGGCCAGGGACATGTCCTGCCGGTCGACGACCACTCCGAGGAACCAGTTCAGCGCGGCGATGAAGACGGCCTCCGCCAGGAGGACGACCGCCACGACCCCTGCCACCGGTCTGCGCACCACCGGTCCCACCCACTCTCACACCAGCAGCCTGTTACCCCAGGTACGTTCAAGACAGCGCGAACGCTACTAACGGGTAAACCCAGGGACAAGGGTTCGGGCGGCAGCAAAGAATCATTGGGCCATTCGTAGGGACTCGACAAAGAATCCGAGTGGGCCGCAGCACGCCCTCACAGAGACCTTGGCCACATAGCAGGGCTAGGGTTTTCCGAAGGAGTCCTGCGTACCGAGGTGCGACATGGGCTTTCGCGGGTCGAGCGAGCCTCGTATCACGCTCCGTGTGGGCAAGCTCACCACTGGGGACGGGTCGAAGTGCCGTGTCGGCAGTCCCTAAACTCGGCTTGTTTCAAGGAGGGAGCCTCAATCGTGCGCAAGGTGCTCATCGCCAACCGTGGCGAAATCGCTGTCCGCGTGGCCCGGGCCTGCCGGGACGCCGGGATCGCGAGCGTGGCCGTCTACGCCGACCCGGACCGGGACGCTCTGCATGTCCGCGCCGCGGATGAGGCGTTCGCCCTGGGCGGTGACACCCCGGCCACCAGTTACCTGGTCATCGACAAGATCCTGAACGCGGCGCGGGAGTCCGGCGCGGACGCCGTCCATCCGGGGTACGGCTTCCTCTCGGAGAACGCCGAGTTCGCGCAGGCCGTCCTGGACGCCGGCCTGATCTGGATCGGCCCGCCGCCGCAGGCGATCCGCGATCTGGGTGACAAGGTCGCCGCCCGGCACATCGCCCAGCGCGCCGGCGCGCCGCTGGTCGCCGGTACGCCCGATCCGGTGAGCGGCGCCGAGGAGGTCGTGGCCTTCGCCCGCGAGCACGGCCTGCCGATCGCCATCAAGGCCGCCTTCGGTGGCGGTGGCCGGGGCCTGAAGGTGGCCCGCACCCTCGAAGAGGTCCCCGAGCTGTACGACTCCGCGGTGCGCGAGGCGGTCGCCGCCTTCGGCCGCGGCGAGTGCTTCGTCGAGCGCTACCTGGACCGCCCGCGCCACGTGGAGACCCAGTGCCTGGCCGACAAGCACGGCAACGTGGTCGTGGTCTCCACCCGTGACTGCTCCCTCCAGCGCCGCCACCAGAAGCTGGTGGAGGAGGCCCCGGCGCCGTTCCTGTCCGAGGAGCAGGTCGCCGAGCTGTACCGCGCGTCCAAGGCCATCCTGAAGGAGGCCGGCTACGAGGGTGCCGGCACCTGTGAGTTCCTGGTCGGCCAGGACGGCACGATCTCCTTCCTGGAGGTCAACACCCGCCTCCAGGTCGAGCACCCGGTGACCGAGGAGGTCGCCGGCATCGACCTGGTCCGCGAGATGTTCCGCATCGCCGACGGCGAGGAGCTGGGGTACGGCGACCCGGTGCTGCGCGGTCACTCGTTCGAGTTCCGTATCAACGGCGAGGACCCGGGCCGCAACTTCCTCCCGGCCCCCGGTACGGTCACCCGGTTCGACGCGCCGTCCGGCCCCGGCGTCCGCCTGGACGCGGGCGTGGAGTCCGGCTCGGTCATCGGCCCGGCCTGGGACTCGCTGCTCGCCAAGCTGATCGTGACCGGCCGTACCCGCAAGGAGGCCCTGGAGCGGGCCGCCCGCGCGCTGGACGAGTTCCAGGTCGAGGGCATGGCCACCGCGATCCCGTTCCACCGCGCGGTCGTCAGGGACCCGGCGTTCGCTCCCGAGCTGACCGGCTCCACGGAGCCCTTCACGGTCCACACCCGGTGGATCGAGACCGAGTTCGTCAACGAGATCAAGCCGTTCGCCGCGCCCGCCGACGCGGAGGCGGAGGAGGAGCTGGGCCGCGAGACGGTCGTCGTCGAGGTCGGCGGCAAGCGCCTGGAGGTCTCGCTGCCCTCGTCGCTGGGCATGAGCCTGGCCCGTACGGGCCTCGCGGCCGGCGCCAAGCCGAAGCGCCGCGCGGCGAAGAAGTCCGGCCCGGTCGCCTCGGGCGACACCCTCGCCTCGCCGATGCAGGGCACGATCGTGAAGATCGCCGTCGAGGAGGGCCAGGAGGTGAAGGAGGGCGACCTGGTCGTCGTCCTGGAGGCCATGAAGATGGAACAGCCCCTGAACGCCCACAAGGCGGGCACCATCAAGGGCCTGACCGCCGAGGTCGGCGCGTCCATCACGTCGGGCGCGGCGATCTGCGAGATCAAGGACTGACCCCGCCCCCGGCATCACCCCACGCCCGGCGAACCGGCCGCCCCGGTCCGCCGGGCGTGGCGTTTTCCCGCCGTCGCCCCGCTCGGGAAGCCGTCGTCCCGCTCGGGAAGGGGCAGGGCCTACCCGCCCGCATGCGTCCGGGTGGGTGAGCCAGTGGCCCGTCTCCTGGGAGGCGGGTGACCGACGGAACGATTCACCGTCGGGTGGGTGGGAGGCCGGACCCATGACCGGCTGCCAGGGGCCGCCTGCCGGGGAGACTCCCCTGTGCGGCCCCCACGATCGCCTTCGCGTCGCAGCGCCTGCCGTCCGTCAGCGCCACGCACGCACCCCGTGCGGCACGGCACCGCTGACAGTGCACGGGCCGCTGGGCCGTGTTAGGGCTTCTGGGGCTCCGTCGGCACCAGGGTCTTTCGTTGGGATCAGGCGAGCCCGGCATGATCCAAACGGAGCCCTAGCGGCGGCGCAGGTCGGCGACGCGCCCCCGGTCGGTGCCTGTCGGGTCGGCCAGGCCCGCGGTGGAGCGCAGGGCGGACGAGCCCGGTACGTGGCCCCGGCGCGGTCCCGGCAGGGGAGCGCGGCGGCCCGCCGGGACCTGGTCACCCCCCGGGTTCCCGCTCGCCCCCGCGACGGCGATCTGCACGCCCTGGTCGGCCAGGGCCTGCAACTCCGTGGCGGCGCGGTCGTCGTGGGCGGGCGGCTCGTCGGTGACCAGCCGGGTGATGAGGTCCGTCGGCACGGTCTGGAACATCGTGTCGGTGCCGAGCTTGGTGTGGTCGGCGAGGACCACGACCTCCGCGGCGGCCTGGACGAGGGCCCGGTCGACGGACGCCGAGAGCATGTTGGACGTGGACAGGCCGCGCTCGGCCGTCAGACCGCTTCCGGAGAGGAAGGCCTTGGAGACCCGCAGCCCCTGGAGGGACTGCTCGGCGCCGGAGCCGACGAGGGCGTAGTTGGAGCCGCGCAGGGTGCCTCCGGTCATCACGACCTCCACCCGGTTGGCGTGGGCCAGCGCCTGGGCCACCAGGAGGGAGTTGGTGACGACCGTCAGGCCCGGCACGCGCGCGAGCCGGCGGGCCAGCTCCTGCGTGGTCGTACCGGCCCCGACCACGATCGCCTCGCCTTCTTCGACGAGGCCCGCCGCGAGGTCGGCGATGGCCGTCTTCTCGGCGGTCGCGAGATGGGATTTCTGCGGAAAGCCGGACTCTCGCGTGAACCCGCCCGGCAGTACCGCACCGCCGTGCCGGCGGTCGAGGAGTCCTTCTGCCTCCAGTGCCCGCACGTCCCGCCGTACGGTCACTTCGGAGGTCTGGACGACGCGGGCGAGCTCACGGAGCGACACGGCACCGTTCGCTCGCACCATTTCAAGGATCAATTGGCGACGTTCAGCAGCGAACACGAAACTGACAGTAACCCCAGCGACCGTCTGCTTTCAGCAGTTTGCGCTGAATAACAGAAGTTGTTCGCATGGTGGCGCGGGAAGTGATATAGGCCCCGCCCGTCCCGACTATGCCGACCGCACACGCCACAACACCCCCTGACCAGGGAGAAGTCGGCCGGGGCCGTCAGGCCTCCGCGCTCGCCTTGCGGGTGTGCAGCTGCCGGGCGACCTCCGCGATCGACCCCGAAAGGGAGGGGTACACCGTGAACGCGTTCGCGATCTGTTCGACCGTCAGATTGTTGTCGACGGCGATCGAGATGGGGTGGATCAGTTCCGAGGCGCGGGGCGCCACCACCACGCCGCCGACGACGATCCCGGTGCCCGGCCGGCAGAAGATCTTCACGAAACCGTCCCGGATGCCCTGCATCTTGGCGCGCGGGTTGCGCAGGAGCGGGAGCTTGACGACCCTCGCGTCGATCTTGCCCGCGTCGACGTCGGCCTGGGTGTAGCCGACGGTGGCGATCTCGGGGTCCGTGAAGACGTTGGACGACACCGTCTTCAGGTTCAGCGGGGCCACCGCGTCGCCGAGGAAGTGGTACATGGCGATACGTCCCTGCATGGCGGCGACGGACGCGAGGGCGAAGACGCCGGTCACGTCACCGGCCGCGTAGACACCGGGAGCGGTCGTCCGGGACACCTTGTCGGTCCAGATGTGACCCGACTCGCGCAGCTTGACGCCGGCCTCCTCCAGGCCGAGGCCCGCGCTGTTCGGGATGGCGCCGACGGCCATCAGACAGTGCGTGCCGGTGATGACCCGGCCGTCGGCCAGCGTCACCTCGACCCGGTCGCCGACGCGCTTGGCGGACTGCGCGCGGGAGCGGGCCATGACGTTCATGCCGCGGCGCCGGAAGACGTCCTCCAGCACGACGGCGGCGTCCGGGTCCTCGCCGGGCAGCACGCGGTCGCGGGACGAGACCAGCGTGACCTTCGACCCCAGGGCCTGGTAGGCGCCGGCGAACTCGGCACCGGTCACACCCGACCCGACCACGATCAGCTCTTCCGGCAGCTCGGTGAGGTCGTAGACCTGGGTCCAGTTGAGGATGCGCTCGCCGTCGGGCCGGGCGTCGGGCAGCTCGCGCGGGTGACCGCCGGTGGCGATGAGGACAGCGTCGGCGGTGAGGGTCTCCTCGGTGCCGTCGGCGGCGGTGACGACGACCTTCCGGGACCCGTCCAGGGCCTGCATGCCGTCCAGCCGGCCGCGCCCGCGCATGACCCGGGCGCCGGCGCGGGTGACGGAGGCGGTGATGTCGTGGGACTGCGCGAGGGCCAGCCGCTTCACCCGGCGGTTGACCTTGCCGAGGTCCACGCCGACCACCCGGGCCGCCTGCTCCAGCGGCGGGGTGTCGTCGGCGACGATGATCCCCAGCTCCTCGTACGAGGAGTCGAAGGTGGTCATCACCTCGGCCGTAGCGATAAGGGTCTTCGACGGCACGCAGTCGGTCAGCACCGACGCTCCGCCCAGACCGTCGCAGTCGACGACGGTCACCTCCGCGCCGAGCTGAGCGGCCACCAGCGCCGCTTCGTATCCGCCGGGTCCGCCACCGATGATCACGATCCGAGTCACGTACTCCATTGTCCCGCACGCTTCAAGGTGCTACTGCCCGGGGGCGCCACCGGGTCACTCGCGGGACGCCCGGGGCCCGCGGTGCGCCTGCCGTACCCTCTCTCCATGTCGCTCTATGCCGCGTACGCCGGCAACCTCGACGCGCGCCTGATGTCCCGCCGCGCCCCGCACTCCCCGCTGCGCGCCACCGGCTGGCTGAACGGCTGGCGGCTGACCTTCGGCGGCGAGCAGCTGGGCTGGGAGGGCGCGCTGGCGACGATCGTCGAGGACCCGCTGGCCGAGGTCTTCGTCGGCCTGTACGACATCGCACCCATGGACGAGGAGTCGCTCGACCGGTGGGAGGGCGTGGGCCTCGACATCTACCGCCGGGTACGCGTGCGCGTGCACACCCTGGACGGTGAGGAACCGGCCTGGGCGTACGTCCTCAACGCGTACGAGGGCGGGCTGCCGTCGGCGCGCTATCTGGGCGAGATCGCCGACGCGGCCGAGTCGGCGGGGGCTCCGCACGACTATGTGATGGAACTCCGCAAGCGCCCCTGCTGAGCCGCGCGCCACGGTTTTTGCTCCTGTTTTTCCGCCCGTTCGTCGAAAACGACAAGACAACGAAGGCAAACCCGTGGGCTCTGTCATCTACGCGCGTAGGCGAAGACCGGTTACCCTCGTCGGCGTGAACGCATCTCTTCTTCCGGACGACATCCAGGGCGACCCCTACGCCGCCGCCGACGCCGCCGCCGCGCGCCTGCGCGCCCTCACGGGCGCCGAGACCCACGACGTCGCCCTCGTGATGGGCTCCGGCTGGGCTCCGGCCGTCGACGCCCTGGGCGCGCCCGACGCCGAGTTCCAGGTCACCGAGCTGCCCGGCTTCCCGCCGCCGGCCGTCGAGGGCCACGGGGGCAAGATCCGCTCGTACTCCTTCGGTGACAAGCGGGCCCTGGTCTTCCTGGGCCGTACCCACTACTACGAGGGCCGCGGGGTGGCCGCCGTCGCGCACGGCGTCCGTACGGCCGTCGCGGCGGGCTGCAAGACGATCGTGCTGACCAACGGCTGCGGCGGTCTGCGTGAGGGCATGCGCCCCGGCCAGCCGGTGCTGATCAGCGACCACATCAACCTGACGGCGACGTCCCCGATCGTCGGCGCCAACTTCGTCGACCTGACGGACCTGTACTCGCCGCGCCTGCGCGCCCTGTGCAAGGAGATCGACCCCACGCTGGAGGAGGGCGTCTACGCCCAGTTCCCCGGCCCGCACTACGAGACCCCGGCCGAGATCCGCATGGCCCGCGTCATCGGCGCGGACCTGGTCGGCATGTCCACGGTCCTGGAGGCCATCGCCGCCCGCGAGGCCGGCGCCGAGGTGCTCGGCATCTCCCTGGTCACCAACCTGGCCGCGGGCATGACCGGCGAACCCCTCAACCACGAGGAGGTCCTCCAGGCCGGCCGCGACTCGGCAGCCCGCATGGGCGAACTGCTGGCACGGGTACTGGGCAGGATCTGAGAAAACACCGCGCTCGTACCGAGCGGGGCGCTGCGCTGAGCTTTGAGCGGGGCAGCACGGCGGCTGGCTTTGAGCGGGGGCGGTACGGCGGCCGGCTTTGAGCGGGGCGCTGGGCTCCGGCTGAGCGGGGACGGTACGGCGGCCGGCTTCGAGTGAGCGCGGTGCTGCGGCCGGCTTTGGGCGGGACGGTGCGCTCGACTCTCGGCGGGGCGCTCGACTCGATTCTGGGCGGGGCGCTGGGCTCACTTTGGGCGGGCGCTGGGCTCCGGCATTGACCGGGGGTACGG
Organism: Streptomyces sp. NPDC029138; assembly: GCF_055564375.1. Lineage (NCBI taxonomy): Bacteria > Bacillati > Actinomycetota > Actinomycetes > Kitasatosporales > Streptomycetaceae > Streptomyces > Streptomyces sp. NPDC029138. The sequence continues at coordinate 440,480 of NZ_JBVHWM010000001.1, read as the reverse complement.
CGGCCGGCTTCGAGCGGGCGCGGTGCTGCGGGCGGCTTTGCGCCGGGCGCTGGACTCGGCTCTGAGCGGGGCGCTCGGCTCGGCTCTGGGCGGGGCGCTGGGCTCCGGCATTGAGCGTCGCCGGTACGGCGGCCGGCTTTGAGGGGGCGCCGGGCTCGACTCTGGGCGGGGCGCTCGGCTCGGCTTTGAGCGGGCGCTGGGCTCCGGCATTGACCGGGGGTACGGCGGCCGGCTTCGAGCGGGCGCGGTGCTGCGGCCGGCTTTGGGCGGGGCGGTGCGCTCGACTCTGGGCGGGGCGCTCGGCTCGGCTTTGAGCGGGGCCCTGGGCTCGGCTCTGGGCGGGAGCGGTGTCGCGGGCAGCTTTGAGGCGGGCGGTACTGCGGCGTGGCTCTGAGTGGCGGCGGTGCGGCGCCCGGCTGCCGGTGGGGCGCCGTGCTGCCGGTGACCCGGTATGGCGTGGTGCTGCGAGCAGCCACGAGCGGCTTGCTGTTCGGCCGACGGCTCGCAGCGGGCGCGGTACTGCCGGCGGCCGTGCGCGGTGCGTGGCCCCGAGCGGCGCGCGATGCTGCAAGCTCCCTTCCATGCCGTGGTCGGCTCCCAGGGGGCGTCGGCGGCCGGCCGTTCGTCCGCCTTCAGCCGACCGAGTCGGGTGGGGGTGGGCGAAGGACAGGGGTCCGGGGGCGGAGCCCCCAGTTGGACCAGGCAAACACAGGAGAGGTTGATCCCAAGGTGCACGACGATCTCATCGCCCGGGCCAAGGCCTGGCTCGCCGAGGACCCGGACCGGGAGACCCGCGACGAACTGGCCGAGCTGATCGACGCCGGCGACGTCGAGGAACTGTCGGCCCGTTTCTCCGGCACACTCCAGTTCGGCACCGCCGGCCTGCGAGGCGAGCTGGGCGCCGGCCCCATGCGCATGAACCGCGGCGTCGTCATCCGCGCCGCCGCCGGCCTCGCCGCGTACCTGAAGAAGAACGGCCACCCCGGCGGACTCGTCGTCATCGGCTACGACGCCCGCCACAAGTCCGCCGACTTCGCCCGGGACACCGCCGCCGTGATGACCGGCGCCGGCCTGCGCGCGGCCGTACTCCCCCGCCCGCTGCCCACCCCCGTCCTGGCCTTCGCCATAAGGCACCTGGGCGCGGTCGCGGGCGTGGAGGTCACCGCCAGCCACAACCCGCCCCGCGACAACGGCTACAAGGTCTACCTCGGCGACGGCTCCCAGATCGTGCCGCCCGCCGACGCGGAGATCGCCGCCGAGATCGACGCGATCGCCTCCCTGCACGACGTACCGCGCCCGGAGAGCGGCTGGGAAACCCTGGACGAGTCGGTCCTGGACGCCTACCTCGCCCGCACGGACGCCGTACTGGACCCCGCCTCCCCCCGCACCGCCCGCACGGTCTACACGGCGATGCACGGCGTCGGCCGGGACGTCCTGCTGGCCGCCTTCGCCCGCGCCGGCTTCCCCGAGCCGGTGCTGGTCGCCGAGCAGGCCGACCCGGACCCGGACTTCCCGACGGTCGCCTTCCCGAACCCGGAGGAGCCGGGCGCGATGGACCTGGCGTTCGCGCGGGCCCGCGCCACCGACCCGGACCTGGTGATCGCCAACGACCCCGACGCGGACCGCTGCGCGGTGGCCGTGAAGGACGGCGGCGACTGGCGGATGCTGCGCGGCGACGAGGTCGGCGCCCTGCTCGCCGCCCACCTCGTCCGCCGCGGCGCCCAGGGCACCTTCGCGGAGTCGATCGTCTCCTCCTCCCTGCTCGGCCGGATCGCCGAGAAGGCGGGGCTGCCGTACGAGGAGACCCTGACCGGCTTCAAGTGGATCGCCCGCGTCGAGGGCCTGCGCTACGGCTACGAGGAGGCCCTCGGCTACTGCGTGGACCCGGAGGGCGTGCGCGACAAGGACGGCATCACCGCCGCGCTGCTGATCACCGAGCTGGCGTCCGTGCTGAAGGAGGAGGGCCGTACCCTCCTCGACCTGCTCGACGACCTCGCCGTGGAGCACGGCCTGCACGCCACCGACCAGCTGTCGGTGCGGGTGAAGGACCTCTCGCTGATCGCGGACGCGATGCGCCGCCTGCGCGAGCAGCCGCCGACCGAGCTGGCCGGCCTGCCCATCACCCGCGCCGAGGACCTGACCCGGGGCACGGAGAAGCTGCCGCCCACGGACGGCCTGCGCTACACCCTCGACGGCGCCCGGGTCATCGTCCGCCCGAGCGGCACCGAGCCGAAGCTGAAGTGCTACCTGGAGGTCGTCGTACCGGTCTCCGCGCACGCCGGCCTGCCGGCCGCCCGCACCCGCGCGACCGAGCTGCTGACGGCCGTCAAGCGTGACCTGTCGGCGGCTGCCGGCATCTGAGGCCCGGGGCCCTGCCGACCGTCCTCACGACAGGAACAGCAGGGCCGCCGTCCAGCCGGCCGCGAGCGCCAGCGCCAGGGGCCACTGCGGCCGGCCCCGGCGGCTGTCGTCGGCGGGTACGGACGGGCGCAGCCCGGGGTCGCGCCACAGCGCGGTGATCTCGCCGGCGATCCGCTCGTACGGATGCCGGAGTCCGAACCGGCGCTCCAGCCACGGCCAGCGGGGTGCGGTCGCCGACCAGGGCGTGAAGGAGGCCCGCCGGCTGTCCACCTTCAGCTCGCTGCCCTTGCACGTGACGGCCCTGATCTCGTCCCAGGGGATGTGCCGGGGGCCGCGCAGCCCGTTGAACCACAGCCCCTCCCGGTCCGCCGTGATCCGCCAGGCGACCCAGTGGGGCAGCAAGAGCACCCCGGCGAACCCGACGACGGCCCCGAGCGCGAAGCGCCACCCGCCGGACTCCGCCCAGAGGAGGCCGCCGCCCCACAGCGCCAGCAGCAGCGCGCGGAGCCGGTCCAGCGGGCCCGCCCGCCACTGCCGTATGCCCGCCGGGGCCGCGCCGGCCGTCTCCCGGGCGACGGCCTCGCCGGCCGACCGGCGCAGCTCCGCGGACGCCGCCCGGCGCTTCTCCCCGGCCAGGGCCCGCCGTACCGACGCCTCGGACAACGGCCGCACGGGGCCTGACGACCGTTCCGGCACCGGCGGCGCGTCCGCCTTCTCGGCGGCCGTGACCAGCAGGATCTCGGCGCCGTCGCAGGGCACGCCGTACAGCACGGCCTCCCGCAGCGGCCCCGGCTCCTCCCGGTCGATCCGCTCCAGGAACGCGTCCAGCTCTTCCTCCTCCTGGTCGTCGGGCGTGGCGTCCTGGACCTCGGTGACGGCGACGCGGAACAGGGGACGCAGCCCGGCCGTGTCGTCGGCGGCGAGGACCTCGGTGTCGCCGTGGGCGCCCTCGCGCACGAGCACCCGGAGCACGGGCGCCGGCGCCGCGCGCAGGGCGACGGCCCGGCGGCGGCCCAGCAGCCCGGAGACGAGCGTGGTCAGCCCCTGACCCGCCACCAGCCAGGCGAGCGCGGGCAGTGCCCACGCCCCCTCGCCCGGGTCCGGGCCGTGGGCCGGGAGGACGGCGACGGCACCGAGTCCGAGCGCGAGCAGCAGTCCGCCGCAGACGATGAGGAACCGGCCGCGCGGCAGGGGCCGGTCCGCGTCCGGCGGCGGAGCGGTCATCCCGCCGGCCGCCTCCCGGGCCCGCTCCCGCTGCCGGCGCCGCCACACCAGCCGCAGTACGGCCACCGCCCAGACCGACGCCAGGACGATCACGGCGACCGGCCACAGCCTCCCGGGCCGCAGCACGACCAGCAGCACCGCCAGCACGGGCGCCGACACCGGCACGATCTCCGGGCGCGCGCACAGCCACAGCCCGTGCAGCGCCAGCAGGGCCGCCGCCCACGGGCGCCATCCGGCGGGCAGCGCCAGCAGTCCCGTGATCCCCGCGGCGGCGGCAGCAGCCGCCAGCAGGTGCCCGGTCCGCGAGGGCAGCGGCACCCAGCGCGGCGGCACGGCGCCGAGCCAGCGGCGGACGTGCTCACCGCTCCAGGAGGGGCAGTCGGCGGGCACGGCGGAAACGGGCAACGACGACGGCAACGGCCGTCCGGGGGGCGTACTCATCACATTCCAGACACTCGACAGCGGCGAACGGTTGGGCCCCGCGGCTGCCGGCCACCACGACGGCCACCCGCCGCCGGGACGGCCGCGCCGAACGTCCCGGCCCCGGCTGTGAGCAGCCCGGGCGCCACCGTGAAAAAGCCGAGCCGCCCGGCCGGCAGGTCGCCGGGCCCGGGAACACGCCCCTCAGCCCCAAGATCGAAGAACACCGGGACCACCCTCGGTCACAGCGCCGGACCGCCACTCACCCGCACCCACGCCGGCACCGAGACCCGCCGTCTCCCAGAGCGGCGGACCTCCCGAGCCCCCGCTGCACACCCATGAGCACACCCCCGGCACCGAGAAGCACCCCGTCAGCCTGCCCGGGCCCCAGCCCCCGTAAGCAATCGCAGAGGGCCCCCGACGCCCCTCAGCCCACAGCCAGCAAGATCGCCAGCAGCACCGCTCCGGCAACCGCCGGCGCGGCCACCTCGTACGCCCAGCGCACGGTGATCTCGCCCTGCGCCGACTCGGCCTCCCCGCGCCGCTCCAGGATTTCTCCCAGGTCGGCCATGATCTGGTCGCTCTCCGCGCGGGCCGGCCCGGCGTCCGCGCCGCGCAGGCTGAACCCGCCGAGGCCGAGGCCGCTCGGTGCGAGCCCCCCGCCCCTGCTGCCCGGGGTCACGCCCCGGGCCGCGTCCGCCGCCGCCCGCTGCTGCCGGCGGACCGCCTTCTTGCGGGCCCGCAGCGAGACGGGGACGGCCCACAGCTGGTACTTCGTGCCGGACTTGGCGACGACCTCGTTGGAGTAGCCGGAGCGCAGGCCGGAGATCTCGCCCCAGGGCAGGGTGATCACCCGGAACGGGTTGCGGACGCGCAGCCGGTCCTCGTTGGCGAACACCGCCGGGCGGAGCGTGAAGGCGAGCACCAGCGGCACGATCAGGATCATCCCGGCCAGCGCCAGCCACGGGGTCCGGCCATGGCCCTTGACCAGGGCGTCGAAGCCCAGCCAGAGGACGACCAGGAGCAGCAGCGCGCCGCCCACGAGCCCCAGGGGCGAGCGATAGATCCGGTCCTTGGCGGCGGGCGCCGGAGGCTGTGACGCGGGTGACGGGTGGTCCGGGGTGGTCATGGCCCCGATTCTGCACGACACCACCCGTGGTGCGGCCACGGGCCCGTGAACCGGCGCTCATCCGTGATCTCGCGCCCCGCTACAGCACGGCACGAGCACCGAGGGTGTCCCGACACGAGCACCGAGGGTGTCCCGATACGAGCACCGGGGGTGTACAGCCGCTACGCGCGTAGATATGCTCGTCTGGTGACCATGCCCACTACCGCACCCACAGCTCACGCTCTCGCTGACGTCACCGCGTCCGACAGCTCGCTGCGCCGCTTCCTCCACGGGCTGCCCGGCGTCGACGCGGTCGGCCTGGAGGCGCGCGCCGCGTCCCTCGGCACCCGTTCCATCAAGACCACCGCGAAGGCGTACGCCATCGACCTCGCCATCTCGATGGTCGACCTGACGACGCTGGAAGGCGCGGACACCCCGGGCAAGGTCCGGGCGCTCGGCGCCAAGGCGGTCCACCCCGACCCCACGGACCGTACGACCCCGACCACGGCCGCGGTCTGCGTCTACCCCGACATGGTGGCCGTCGCCAAGGAGGCCGTCGCCGGCTCCGGCGTCAAGGTCGCCTCGGTCGCCACCGCCTTCCCGGCCGGCCGCGCCGCGCTCGACGTGAAGCTGGCCGACGTCCGTGACGCCGTCGCCGCCGGCGCCGACGAGATCGACATGGTCATCGACCGGGGCGCGTTCCTCGCCGGCAAGTACCTGAAGGTGTACGACGAGATCGTCGCCGTGAAGGAGGCCTGCGGGACGAGCGCCCGCCTGAAGGTCATCTTCGAGACCGGTGAGCTGTCGACGTACGACAACATCCGCCGCGCCTCCTGGCTCGGCATGCTGGCCGGCGCCGACTTCATCAAGACGTCGACGGGCAAGGTCGCCGTCAACGCCACGCCCGCGAACACCCTCCTCATGCTGGAGGCGGTCCGCGACTTCCGGGCCCAGACCGGCGTCCAGGTCGGCGTGAAGCCCGCCGGTGGCATCCGTACCAGCAAGGACGCGATCAAGTTCCTGGTCCTGGTCAACGAGACCGCCGGCGCGGACTGGCTGGACAACCACTGGTTCCGCTTCGGCGCCTCCTCGCTCCTGAACGACCTGCTGATGCAGCGCCAGAAGCTGGCGACCGGCCGCTACTCCGGCCCCGACTACGTGACGGTGGACTGATCCCCATGGCATCCGCATTCGAGTACGCACCCGCGCCCGAGTCCCGCTCGGTCGTCGACATCGCCGCCTCGTACGGCCTGTTCATCGACGGCGAGTTCACGGAGGCCGCCGACGGCAAGGTCTTCAAGACGGTCTCGCCGTCGACCGAGGAGGTCCTCGCCGAGGTCGCCCAGGCCGGTTCCGAGGACGTCGACCGTGCCGTCAAGGCCGCCCGCAAGGCGTTCGAGAAGTGGTCCGCGCTGCCCGGCTCCGAGCGCGCCAAGTACCTGTTCCGCATCGCCCGGATCATCCAGGAGCGCAGCCGTGAGCTGGCGGTCCTGGAGACGCTGGACAACGGCAAGCCGATCAAGGAGACCCGCGACGCGGACCTCCCGCTGGTCGCCGCGCACTTCTTCTACTACGCGGGCTGGGCCGACAAGCTCGGCCACGCGGGCTTCGGCCCGGACCCCAAGCCGCTGGGCGTGGCCGGCCAGGTCATCCCGTGGAACTTCCCGCTGCTGATGCTGGCGTGGAAGATCGCCCCGGCCCTCGCGACCGGCAACACGGTCGTTCTGAAGCCCGCCGAGACCACGCCCCTGTCCGCCCTGTTCTTCGCGGACATCTGCCGCCAGGCCGGCCTGCCCAAGGGTGTCGTCAACATCCTCCCGGGCTACGGCGACACGGGCGCCGCGCTCGTCGCGCACCCGGACGTGAACAAGGTCGCCTTCACGGGCTCCACGGCCGTCGGCAAGGAGATCGCCCGCACGGTCGCCGGCACCCGCAAGAAGCTCACCCTCGAACTGGGCGGCAAGGGCGCCAACATCGTCTTCGACGACGCGCCGATCGACCAGGCCGTCGAGGGCATCGTGACCGGCATCTTCTTCAACCAGGGCCAGGTCTGCTGCGCGGGCTCCCGCCTCCTGGTCCAGGAGTCGATCCAGGACGAGCTGCTGGACTCCCTCAAGCGCCGCCTGTCCACCCTCCGCCTCGGCGACCCGCTGGACAAGAACACCGACATCGGCGCCATCAACTCCGCCGAGCAGCTGGCCCGGATCACCGCGCTGGCCACGCAGGGCGAGGCGGAGGGCGCCGAGCGCTGGTCCCCGGCCTGCGAACTCCCCTCGTCCGGCTACTGGTTCGCCCCGACGCTGTTCACGAACGTCACCCAGGCGCACACCATCGCCCGCGACGAGATCTTCGGCCCGGTGCTGTCGGTCCTCACCTTCCGTACGCCCGACGAGGCCGTCGCCAAGGCCAACAACACCCAGTACGGGCTCTCGGCCGGCATCTGGACCGAGAAGGGCTCGCGCATCCTGGCCGTCGCGAACAAGCTGCGCGCCGGTGTCGTCTGGTCCAACACGTTCAACAAGTTCGACCCGACCTCGCCGTTCGGCGGCTACAAGGAGTCGGGCTTCGGCCGCGAGGGCGGCCGCCACGGCCTGGAGGCGTACCTCGATGTCTGACCGACTCAGTGTGTTCAAGACCTACAAGCTGTACGTCGGCGGGAAGTTCCCGCGTTCCGAGAGCGGCCGGGTGTACGAGGTGCAGGACTCGAAGGGCAACTGGCTGGCCAACGCACCCCTCTCCTCCCGCAAGGACGCCCGTGACGCGGTCGTGGCCGCGCGCAAGGCGTTCGGCGGCTGGTCCGGCGCGACCGCCTACAACCGCGGCCAGGTCCTCTACCGCGTCGCGGAGATGCTGGAGGGTCGCAAGGAGCAGTTCGTCCGAGAGGTGGCCGACGCGGAGAGCCTGTCGAAGTCGAAGGCGGCGGCCGTCGTGGACGCGACGATCGACCGCTGGGTCTGGTACGCGGGCTGGACCGACAAGATCGCCCAGGTGATCGGCGGCGCCAACCCGGTCGCGGGCCCGTACTTCAATCTCTCCTCCCCCGAGCCGACCGGCGTGGTCGCCGTCCTGGCCCCGCAGGAGTCGTCCTTCCTGGGCCTGGTGTCGGTCGTGGCCCCCGTGATCGCCACCGGCAACACGGCGGTCGTGATCGCCTCCGAGAAGGCCCCGCTGCCGGCCCTGTCCCTGGGCGAGGTGCTGGCCACCTCCGACGTCCCGGGTGGTGTCGTCAACGTCCTGTCCGGCCGCACTGCGGAGATCGCGGCGCCGCTGGCCGCGCACCAGGACGTGAACGCGATCGACCTCGCGGGCGCGGACGAGGTGCTGGCGAAGGAGCTGGAGATCGCGGCGGCCGACAATCTGAAGCGGGTGCTTCGTCCACAGGCTGTGGATTACTTCGAGACTCCGGGGATCGATCGGATGACGGCGTTCCTGGAGACGAAGACGGTGTGGCATCCGACGGGGGCGCTGGGCGCGGCGGGGTCCTCTTACTGACGGGGCCCTCTCACCGACGGGGCCCTCTCACCGACGGGGTCCGGGTGGGGAACTGCTGTGATTCGCCGGCCGCGGGTTCGTGGCGGCTTGTCGCGCAGTTCCCCGCGCCCCTTTCGGGGCGCTCTCAGTGGCTCAGGGCTCCGAGGCCCTGTCCCAGCACCGGGACGCTGCCCAGTGACGGCGCCTGGGCGACGGGGCGGGTCAGCATCTGGGAGCCGACCGGCTTGAAGTCGGCCAGTTGGGTGCCCACGCCGTTGTCGAGCGGGTCCACGCCCGTGCCCGCGAGCGGGTTGGGCTTGAGTCCGGCGACCGGACCGGTCACGTAACCCACCATCCCGGTCAGGGCACGCGTACCCGCCTGCGGGTCGACGTTGCCGAGGTTCGCGGGGCGGTAGTTGAGGCCCACGCCGGGGATCGAGTCGGCGGACGCCGTCGCCGCCCCCGCGCCCAGCGCCGCTCCGGCGGTCGCGAGGACGATCAGGGCGCGCTGCGCGGCGGAGTGCTGGGAGGAGGTGTGTCGGGCCATCGCTGGTGCCACCTTCTGGTGCGCAGGGTAATGATGTCGACACGTAGGGTAGTTGAGGCGAGACTCACGCTCAAAAGCCGACCCGCGAGGTCGGCAGGGCGCCCCCCATGCGTCAAACTGGTGTTCCGTGAGCCTTCATCCTCCGTCTCCCGCCCGTGTCGTGCTGCTGTGCGGCCCCTCGGGCTCGGGCAAGTCACTCGTCGCCGCCCGTTCCGGGCTCCCCGTGCTGCGCCTGGACGACTTCTACAAGGAGGGTGACGACCCGACTCTGCCCCTGGTGGAGGGGAGTTCGGACATCGACTGGGACCACCCGGAGTCGTGGGACGCGGACGTCGCGGTCGAGGCCATCGCCCGGCTGTGCGCCACGGGGTCGACGCCGGTGCCGGTGTACGACATCTCGCTGAGCGCCCGTACCGGCGAGGAGACGCTGCACATCGGCCGTACCCCGCTGTTCATCGCGGAGGGCATCTTCGCCGCGGAGATCGTCGAGCGCTGCCGGGAACGCGGCCTGCTCGCGGACGCGCTGTGCCTGTCCCGGGGCCCGGTCACCACCTTCCGGCGGCGCTTCCTGCGCGATCTGAAGGAAGGCCGTAAGTCGGTGCCGTTCCTGCTGCGCCGCGGCTGGCGGCTGATGCGCTCGGAGCGGTCGATCGTCGCCCGCCAGGTGTCGCTCGGCGCGCACCCCTGCGACCGGGACGAGGCGCTGGGCCGGCTCGCGGCAGCGGCGGCGGGCCGGCAGGTACGGCAGCGGACGGTGGCGTAGCGCTCGCAGGAGCCTCGTACCGACGGGACGGAGAAAGGGGCTGGTAGGCCCCCCGGCCCACCAGCCCCGCTCCCGTTACTGCCCCCGTTTCCCCCGTTTCCCCCGTTTTCCCCCGAAGGTCCACCCCCCAGTGGCCCCCCGTTCTTCCCCCGTTGTCCCCCCTGACCTCAGGCGACCAGTTCGCCGAAGGCGTCCTCCTCGTCACGGCCGAAGCTGAGGACCTCGTCCTCGCGCAGCCGGCGCAGCGAGCGCCAGATGCTGGACTTCACCGTGCCGACGCTGATGCCGAGGATCTCCGCGATCTCCGGGTCCGTGCGGCCCTCGTAGTAGCGCAGGACCAGCATGGTGCGCTGGAGTTCGGGCAGCCGGGCCAGCGCCTGCCACAGGACCGCGCGCAGCTCGGTGCCGCGCATCGCGTCCGTCTCGCCGGGCGTCTCCGGCAGTTCCTCGGTCGGGTACTCGTTCAGCTTGCGGCGCCGCCAGGCGCTGATGTGCAGGTTGGTCATGGTGCGGCGGAGGTATCCGCCGACCGCGGCCTTGTCGCTGATCCGGTCCCACGCCTTGTACGTCGAGAACAGCGCGCTCTGGAGCAGGTCCTCGGCCTCGAAGCGGTCGCCGGTCAGGTGGTAGGCGGTGGCGTACAGGGAGGCGCGGCGCTCCTGGACGTAGGCGGTGAACTCCGCCTCGGTCAGCGAACGGCGCTCCCCCGAGTCCTCCCTGTACGCGGCTCCCCCGTGAGCCTCCCCCCGTGCGTCAACCACCGCCATGTACGCGGTGTGCTGACGCCCGGTGCCGCGAGCGCACCCCCGCCCGCTCACAGCACCGGACTTCTCGTTGCCCCGGTGCACGTCGTGCAGACGCGTGACCACTGCGCTGGTGCTGATGCTGTGCAGCGTGTTCATCTCGCGCTCCCCGTCGTGGACTTCCGGTGACTCGGTCCTGCCCGGGCTGGTTCCGGCCGGCGGCCTTGCCCGTGCCCAAAAGACTGCCGGGGTGACTTCATGGCCGTGTCTGCCGACTGTCACAGACCTGTCACAGGGCTCCCACCCATGGAGGTCACACACCGCGCACAGGTGGTGGCGTTACGGAAGGCCTGGTGCCGGCAGGTCGTACGGCGACCCCTCCATGGGCCAGAATGAGCCCGTGCCTTCCCTGTTGCTGATCGAGGACGACGACGCCATCCGTACGGCCCTGGAACTCTCCCTGACGCGCCAGGGACACCGGGTGGCCACCGCTGCCAGCGGCGAGGACGGTCTGAAGCTGCTGCGCGAGCAGCGGCCGGACCTCATCGTGCTGGACGTGATGCTGCCCGGCATCGACGGGTTCGAGGTGTGCCGGCGCATCCGGCGCACGGACCAGCTGCCGATCATCCTGCTGACCGCGCGCAGCGACGACATCGACGTCGTGGTCGGCCTGGAGTCCGGCGCCGACGACTATGTCGTCAAGCCGGTGCAGGGACGGGTGCTGGACGCCCGCATCCGGGCCGTGCTGCGGCGCGGGGAGCGCGAGTCCAGCGACTCGGCGACCTTCGGCAACCTCGTCATCGACCGGTCGGCGATGACCGTCACGAAGAACGGCGAGGATCTCCAGCTGACCCCGACCGAGCTGCGGCTGCTGCTGGAGCTGAGCCGGCGGCCCGGTCAGGCGCTGTCCCGGCAGCAGTTGCTGCGGCTGGTGTGGGAACACGACTATCTCGGTGACTCGCGCCTGGTCGACGCGTGTGTGCAGCGGCTGCGCGCGAAGGTCGAGGACGTGCCGTCGTCGCCGACGTTGATCCGTACCGTGCGTGGTGTCGGCTACCGCCTGGACGCCCCTCAGTGACCGATACGCAAGGGGGGCTGCGCGGCTGGGCCGCGGGGCGCAGGGGAAGTCTGTCGCGGCTCAGGTTCACCAGCCTCAGGCTGCGACTGGTCGTCGTCTTCGGACTGGTGGCCCTCACGGCCGCCGTGTCGGCGTCCGGCATCGCCTACTGGCTCAACCGGGAGGCCGTGCTCACCCGCGCCCAGGACGCGGTGCTGCGCGACTTCCGGCAGGAGATGCAGAACCGCGCGGGCGCGCTGCCCGAGCATCCGACGCAGGACCAGTTGCAGCGCGCGGCGGGCCAGATGGCCGCCAGCAGCCAGCGCTTCAGCGTGCTCCTGGTCGCCCAGGACTCCGACGGCAAGACCGTGTACGGCAACTCGGGCGGCATCAACGGCTTCGCGCTGGAGGACGTCCCCGAGTCGCTGCGCGCGGCCGTGACCAAGCGGCAGAAGGTGACCGACTCCAACAAGGAGCCGTACCACCTGTACTGGCAGCGGGTCGTGGACCACGGCACGCCGTACCTCGTGGCCGGTACGCGCGTGATCGGCGGCGGTCCGACCGGGTACATGGCGAAGTCCCTGGAGCCGGAGGCGAAGGACCTCAACTCGCTGGCCTGGTCGCTGGGCATCGCCACCGGACTCGCGCTGATCGGCGCCGCGCTGCTCGCGCAGGCCGCCGCCACGACCGTGCTGAAGCCGGTGCACCGGCTCGGCGTGGCCGCGCGGCGGCTCGGCGAGGGCAGACTGGACACCCGGCTGCGGGTGTCCGGCACCGACGAACTCGCCGATCTGTCCCGGACGTTCAACAACGCGGCCGAGGCGCTGGAGCAGCGGGTCGCGGAGATGGCCGCCCGGGACGACGCCTCGCGCCGCTTCGTGGCCGACATGAGCCATGAGCTGCGGACGCCGCTCACCGCCATCACCGCCGTCACGGAGGTGCTGGAGGAGGAGCTGGAGGCGGAGACCGGGAGCATGGACCCGATGATCGAGCCCGCCGTCCGGCTGGTGGTCAGCGAGACCCGGCGGCTCAACGACCTCGTCGAGAACCTGATGGAGGTCACCCGCTTCGACGCGGGCACCGCCCGGCTGGTCCTGGACGACGTCGACATCGCCGACCAGATCACCGCGTGCATCGACGCCCGCGCCTGGCTGGACGCCGTCGAGCTGGACGCCGAGCGCGGCATCCACGCCCAGCTGGACCCGCGCCGCCTGGACGTCATCCTCGCCAACCTGATCGGCAACGCCCTCAAGCACGGCGGGTCGCCGGTGCGGGTGTCGGTCCGGGAGGCGGACGACTCGATCGAGATCCAGGTCCGCGACCACGGGCCCGGCATCCCTGAGGACGTCCTCCCGCACGTCTTCGACCGCTTCTACAAGGCGAGCGCCTCCCGGCCGCGCTCCGAGGGCAGCGGACTCGGCCTGTCCATCGCCCTGGAGAACGCCCACATCCACGGCGGCGAGATCACCGCCGCCAACTCCCCGGACGGCGGCGCGGTGTTCACGCTCCGGCTGCCACGGGACGCCTCGCGGCTGACCGAGGAGGACGGCGAGGACACCGACGGCGGCGACACCGGCCAAGACAGCTCGGGGAAGGAGGGGTCATGACCGTACGACGCCTGCTGGCGCTGCCCCTCCTGGGCGCGCTGCTCACCGGCTGCGGCATCCGGGCCACGGAGGTGCCGACCGACTTCGGGCCGGCGCCGTCCCGGGTGCCGTGCTCGCTGGCCGGGCCCGATGTGTCCGCGCAGTCCTCGCGCGGGGTGCCGGTGCAGGTGTTCCTGCTGTGCGGGGCGTCCCTGGTCGCCGTCGACCGGACCGTGCGGGTCCCGGAGGGCACGCCGGACGCCCGGCGCCGCGTCATCGTGGCGCAGGGGCTGCTGGACCAGCTGGCCACGTCGCCGTCCGCCGCGGAGCGCTCCGCGGGCTATACGACGTACGTGCCGGGCGGGCTCCGGGTGAGCGGGCCCGGCCCCAGGGACCCCGAGGACACGCTCCGGCTCAGCACGGCGCCGTCGCGGCTCACGTCCTACGCCCTGGCCCAGGTGGTGTGCACCCTGTCCGACTCGGCGGCGACGGAGGACGACGGCTCGGTCATCCTGGCCGGCCCCGGCCCGGACCCCCTCCGCCGCTACGCATGCACCGACGAGGTCCGCGACCACCCGGGCACCACACAGCCGCCGTCCAGCGGGGTACCGGGGACGTAACGGCTGCGCCTGGCTTCGGCGGCGCGGCGAGCCCCCACCGTGGGGCTGCGCCTGGCTTCGGCGGCGCGGCGGACCCCCACCGTGGGGCTTCCGCCCGTCGCCCGACCGCGGGTCCGCCGTGGCCGCTCGCGCAGTTCCCCGCGCCCCTTCGGGGCGCTGCCCAGCTGCGGGCAGTCGGGCCGCTGCGCCCACCCCCGGCCCACAAGAGCACCCAGCACCTGTCGGCACCCAGCCACCGCACACGGCACACAAGCCAAAACGTTTTCACTGCGGAACCAATCGGCCCCACCCCCGCGTCTAGGGGGTCGTGCAGCGTCAAGGCTCCATCGGCGGCAGCGCCGCGATCCGCATCCGTGTGACAGGAGGTGTCCTCCTCGTCGCACATCTCGCCCTCGTCGCCTGGCTGATGCTGCGCCCCCTGGACGTCCCCTGGGTGATGCCCCCGAACCTGCGCCCCCTGGCCGGCATCCGGGCCGACCTGGCGCTGGGCTGGCCCCATGCGGTCAGACCCCTCGGCGAGGGACTCGCGCTGCTGGCCCCGCTGGGCGTGCTGCTCCCGATGACGCACGGCAGGCTCACCGTCTCCCCGGTCGCGTCCCTGATCCGTACGGCCGCGGCCGGCGCCCTCGTCTCCCTCGGCATCGCCCTGTTGCAGACCGGCGTGCCGGGCAGGGTCGTGGACGTCGACTCGCTGCTGCTGAACACGGCGGGTGTCGTCCTGGCCCACCTGGCCGTCGTACCGGCGGCCCGCGCCCGGCTGCGGCGCCGGGAGGCGCGGGAACCCGGCGCGGCCGAACCGGCGGTCACTGTCCAGGAGGAGCTGTCTCAGGGCCGTACCCCGACGATTCCCAGGGTCGGGATCGCCCCTTAGAGTGATGCTTCGTCCCCTTCGTCTCCGTACCGTTGAAGGCAGTTGAGGGGCCCCGCACGGGGCCCGCCACCGGCTCGTGAGCGAGCCGACGACCACGGAGGAGCCGACATGACCGCCCTTGCCCGCCCCACCCACGGCCGCGTGATCGGCGGAGTCTGCGCCGGACTGGCCCGGCGCTTCGGCACCTCGGCCACGACGATGCGGGTGATCTTCCTGGTGTCCTGCCTGCTGCCGGGCCCGCAGTTCCTGCTCTACATAGCGCTGTGGCTGCTGCTGCCGTCCGAGGACAAGGCCCGCACCGCCTGGTGAGCCCGGGAACGGACCCGGGCCCGGGCACGCCACAGGGGCGCGTCCGGACGTACCGGAGCGCCCCGCGCGCGTCGGACGGAAGCCGGGCTCAACCGACCGGGATACCGTTGATCGGCACCCCGTGCGTGGGCAGCCCCTGCAACGGCATCCCGCCGAGCAGGCCGGCGACCGGCCTGGTCGGACCCTCGGCGAGGACGCTCTCGACGGCAGGCTGCGCGGCGGCCGCGCCCTTGGCGGCGACCGGCACCGCCGCGGCGACACCCCGCTTGGCCACGGGCTTCACCGTCTTCACGGCACCGCTGTCCGGCAGCGCCTCGATGATCTGCCCGGGCGGCAGCATCTTGGTGACGGTGTTCAGCGTCTGACCGGCGTCCGGGCTGGCCGGGGCCGCGTCGGCCGCGCCCGCACCGGCGGCGGCGAAAGCGGCGCCGAGGGCGGCGACACCGAGGGTCTTGGCAGCAGACTGCTTCATGGTGAATGCGTCCTTGCATGCGGAGGCGGGAGATCACAAACGATCTGAGCGGTCCACGACCGTAAACATCCCCGGCCGTCCGCCGCAAACACCGAAATGCGGACGCCTTGTGAGAATGCGCCCGCATTCCGTACCGGCAGACACCCGGCCACTACCCCTCGGAACCGCCAGAACCGCTGGTAGACGCGGTCTGCCGGAACAACCATTCGGATTTCAGCTCGGCATATCCGGGCTTGATGACGTCATTGATCATCGCGAGTCGTTCATCGAAAGGAATGAACGCTGATTTCATCGCATTGACGGAGAACCACTGTAGGTCGTCGAGCGTGTAACCGAACGCCTCGACGAGGTGCTCGAATTCCCGGCTCATGGTGGTGTGCGACATCAGCCGGTTGTCGGTGTTCACGGTGGCCCGGAAGTGCAGCCGGCGCAGCAGCCCGATGGGGTGCTCGGCGTAGGAGGGGGCGGCCCCGGTCTGGAGGTTGGAGCTGGGGCACAGCTCCAGCGGAATCCGCTTGTCCCGCACATAGGAGGCGAGCCGGCCCAGTTTCACCGAGCCGTCCTCGCGGACCTCGATGTCGTCGATGATCCGCACTCCGTGTCCGAGCCGGTCGGCGCCGCACCACTGGAGCGCCTGCCAGATGGACGGCAGTCCGAAGGCCTCGCCGGCATGGATGGTGAAGTGGTTGTTCTCGCGCTTGAGGTATTCGAAGGCGTCCAGGTGCCGGGTGGGCGGGTAGCCGGCCTCGGCGCCGGCGATGTCGAAGCCGACCACACCCGAGTCCCGGTAGCGGTTGGCGAGTTCGGCGATCTCCAGGGAGCGGGCCGCGTGCCGCATGGCGGTCAGCAGGGCGCCGACCCGGATGCGGTGACCGTTCTCGCGGGCGAGCCGCTCCCCCTGCCGGAACCCCTCGTTGACGGCTTCGACGACCTCCTCCAGGGTCAGCCCCCGGTCGAGGTGCTGCTCGGGTGCGTACCGCACCTCGGCGTAGACGACCCCGTCCTCGGCGAGGTCCTCGGCACACTCCCGGGCGACCCGGACCAGGGCCTCCTTGGTCTGGAGCACGCCGACGGTGTGCCGGAAGGTCTCCAGATACCGTTCCAGCGAACCGGAGTCGGCGGCCTCCTGGAACCAGATGCCCAGCTTGTCGGGATCGGTCTCGGGAAGGTCGGCGTACCCGGTCTCCCGGGCGAGGTCGACGACGGTACCCGGGCGGAGCCCGCCGTCGAGATGATCGTGCAGCAGTACCTTGGGCGCCCGGCGGATCTGGTCCGCGGTGGGGGCGTTCCCGGTCGGTGCGGTCTGGCTCGTCATTTCCGCACTCTAACTCCTACGCGCGTAGAGCGCCGGGTGCCCGCGACAGCGGTTTTCCGGCGCTTTTCCGTCGATACGCAACGGTGACCGCGCGTACGGGTTTCGTACACCGCGCCTTCTGACACTGTTCTGCCATGGGACAGCAAGCGTCGCCGGGCCGAACGGCCGGGCTGGGGAAGGCAGTCGGTGCGGAGCCGACGTCGGTGAGCGGAGCGGTGCTGCTGCTCCCCGGCGGGGAGGAGGTCTCCGTCCGCCGGCCGTCCCCTGTCCGGGCGATGACCCTCATCCGCTCCCTGGGCCGCGCGCTCGCCCGCGCGGGCCGGGGCGAGGGGCTGGCCGTCCATCCCGTGCAGTACCGCTACCGCGGCTGGAACGGCAGCGAGGCCCATCCGGCGGCGGATGCCGAGTGGGCCGTCGACGAGGTCGTACGACGGTACGGGGACGTTCCCGTGTGCCTGGTCGGCGTGGACATGGGCGGACGCGCGGCACTCCGGGCCGGTGGGCACGAGGCGGTCAACTCCGTGGTGGCGCTGGCCCCCTGGCTGCCGGAGGAGGACGTCGCCGCGCCGGTCGAGCCGGTGAAGCAGCTGGCGGGGCGCCGGGTGCTGATCGCGCACGGCACGAACGACGAACGGACCGATCCCGAGCTGTCGTTCCGGTTCGCGGCGCGGGCGAAGAAGGCGAACCGGGAGGTGTGCCGGTTCGAAGTGCACTCCGACGGACACGGGCTGCACGGGCACCGCGATGAAGTGCTGTGTCTGACGGTGGATTTCGTGATGGGCGCGCTGTTCGGGCACTCCGTGTCCCGCCCGGTGGAGGACGCGCTGGCCGCACCGCCGCCGATCGGCCTGCGGATGCCGTTGGCCGCGGGGTTCGGCCGGTCGTTGAAGCGGTAGGGGTCGGGGGCCGCCCCTAGGCGGGCAGCAAGTTGCCCCTTCTCGAGAGCAGGAACTTCTTGAAGGCGGCCACCGGCGGGGTGTCCGGGCGGTCCGCCAGCCAGGCCACGCCGATTTCACGGGCCGCCTTCGGGGCCGTGACCGTCAGTTCCACCACGCCCGGGCGCGGGACCGTCGGCGGGGGCAGGAGCGCCACCCCCAGGCCCGCCGCCACCAGGCCCCGCAGGGTCTCCGCCTCTTCGCCCTCGAAGGCGACGCGGGGCTTGAAGCCGGCCTCGCGGCAGAGGTCGTCCGTGATGCGGCGCAGGCCGTAGCCCGGTTCCAGGGTGACGAACGTTTCGTCGGACGCCTCGGCCAGGCGGATGCGGCGGCGGGCCGCCAGGCGGTGGTCCGCGGGGACGACCAGGCGGAGTTTCTGCTCGTCCAGGCGACGGGCGACCAGGTCGGGGGCGTCGGGGACGGGTGAGGTGAGACAGAGGTCCAGTTCGCCGGCGCGCAGCCGCTCCAGCATGGCCTCACCGTAGTTCTGGACGAGGCTGAAGCGGACGCGCGGGTGGTCGGCGCGGAAGGCGTGCAGCAGGCCGGGCACGGTTTCGGCGCCCATGGTGTGCAGGAAGCCGAAGGCGACCTTGCCCGTGGCCGGGTCGGCGTCCGCGCGGACCTCCTCGGCGGCGCGTTCGATCTCGGCGAGGGCCCGCTCGACGGAGGCGAGGAAGGTACGGCCCGCGGTGGTCAGGGAGACCGTGCGGCCGTGGCGGGCGAACAGGTCGACGCCCAGGTCCTGCTCCAGGCGGACCATCGCACGGGACAGGGTGGACTGCGGGACGTTCAGCTCGTGGGCGGCCCGGGTGACGTGCTCGGTGCGGGCCACGCCGGCGAAGTACGCGAGGCGGGGCGCGAGCAACAGCGCCATGTCTTCTGTGTCACTGGACGGTGACAGTCGCGCCTGTGAGCTTTGCTGATGCGCCATGGGAACGATTATGGCGATTCCATGCATTGGACGCATGAGAGGGGCCGTGCCTACGGTCGAGGCATGTCTCCCGCCAGTACCGGGGCGTCCACCAGCGTGGGCGCCGTTCCGCCCGTCCGTACCTCCGACTCCGACTCCCGGCTGACCCCGGGCGGCCCCGGCTACCGCCGGATGAGCCTCGCCCTCTTCCTCGCCGGAGTCGCGACCTTCGCCCTGCTCTACTCCACCCAGGCCCTGCTGCCGCTGATCTCCGGGGAGTTCGGGGTCGCGGCGAGCGAGGCGAGCTGGACCGTGGCCGCCGCGACCGGTGGGCTGGCGCTGTTCGTGCTGCCGATGAGCGCACTGTCGGAGCGGTTCGGCCGCCGTACGGTGATGACGGCCTCGCTGGCCGTCGCCGTCACGGTCGGCATGCTGGTGCCCTTCGCGCCGTCGCTCGGCGCGCTGGTGGTGCTGCGGGCGGTGCAGGGCGCGGCGCTGGCCGGGCTGCCGGCCTCGGCGCAGGCGTACCTTGCGGAGGAGGTGCGGCCGAAGGCGCTGGTCACGGCGATCGGGCTGTTCGTCGCGGGCAACAGCGTGGGCGGCATGAGCGGCCGGGTGATCACCGGCTGGGTCGCGCAGGAGTGGGGCTGGCGGGTGTCGGTCGGGGTGATCGGCGCGCTCGCGGTCGCCTGCGCGGTGGCGTTCCGGCTGCTGCTGCCGGCCCCGCGGCACTTCACGGCGGGTTCGCTGCGCCCGCGGGTCCTGCTCGACACCGTGCGCGGCCACCTCTCCGATCCGCTGCTGCGTCGCCTGTACGCGATCGGCGCGCTGTTCATGACCGTGTTCGGCGGTGTCTACACGGTGATCGGCTACCGGCTGACGGCGGCGCCGTTCGGGCTGCCGCAGGGCATCGTGGGCTCGATCTTCCTGGTCTACCTGGTGGGTACGGTCTCCGCGTCGGCCGCGGGCCGGCTGGTGGGCCGGTTCGGCCGCCGGGGCGCGCTGTATCTGGCGGGCGGTACGACGGCGGCCGGTCTGCTGCTGTCCCTGACCGCCTCCCTGGTGCTGGTCCTGGCGGGCCTGGTGCTGATCACGGCGGGCTTCTTCGCGGGGCACGCGGTGGCTTCCTCGGCGGTCAGCAAGACGGCCACGCACGGCCGGGCCCAGGCGTCGGCGCTGTACCAGTCCGCGTACTACATCGGCTCCAGCGTCGGCAGTACGGTCGGCGCGCTGGCCTTCCACGCGAACGGCTGGGCGGGCACGGTCGGTGTCGGCCTCCTCGCGGTCCTCGGTGTCGTCACGATCACCGTCCTGGGCTCGCGGGCGGCCCGGGTGGCGGCCCGGCGGGAGCCGGTGGGCGCGCACTGAGTCGCGCACGCCGCTCAGCTTCCTGAAGCAACCGCTGTGAGCTGGGCCTTTTCCCACTCCGGGGGCCATTGTCAGTGGGCTGCGGTAGCTTCCCAAGTGCTGGGGCGCGAAGGCGCGCTACAGGGACGGCCACAGGGGTGGGTGGACGATGGGCAACAGCACGGCGACGGCGGATCTCGACGTCGCACTGGAGAAGCACCGGACCGAGCTGACCGGGTACTGCTATCGGATGCTCGGTTCGTCCTTCGAGGCCGAGGACGCGGTGCAGGACACCCTGGTGCGGGCCTGGCGGAGCTACGAGAAGTTCGAGGGCCGTTCCAGCCTGCGCTCGTGGCTGTACCGGATCGCGACGAACGTGTGCCTGGACATGCTGACGGCGGGCGGCAAGCGGGCCCGGCCGATGGACCTGTCGGAGGCGACCCCGCTCGCGCGGGCGGCGCTGTCGCCGCGCCCGGACAACACCTGGCTGGAGCCGATGCCGGACGCGCGCGTGCTGCCGACCGTGGAGGACCCGGCGGAGGCGGCGGTCGCCAAGGAGTCGGTCCGGCTCGCCTTCATGGCGGCCCTCCAGCAGCTGCCGCCCAAGCAGCGGGCGGTGCTGATCCTGCGCGAGGTGCTGGCCTGGAAGGCGAGCGAGGTGGCCGAGCTGCTGGACACCACGGTCGCGTCGGTGAACAGCGCCTTGCAGCGGGCCCGGGCCACGCTGGCGGAGCGCGGGGACGCGGGCGCCGAGGGGGCGGTGTCCGATCCGCTGGACGAGGAGCAGCAGAAGCTGCTGGAGCGTTACGTCAAGGCGTTCGAGGGCTATGACATGACGGCGCTGACGGCGCTGCTGCACGAGGACGCCATCATGACGATGCCGCCGTTCGACCTGTGGCTGCGCGGCACCGCGGACATCACCGGCTTCATGACCACGCTGGGCGCCTCCTGCGCCGGTTCCCGGCTGCTGGCGGTCCAGGCCAACGGCCTGCCGGGCTTCGCGCACTACAAGCCGGACCCGGACAACGGCGGGTTCAGTCCGTGGGCGGTGCAGGTGCTGGAGATCTCAGACGGCCGGATCACCGGTTTCCACTGCTTCCTCGACACCCAGCGCTGGTTCCCGCTCTTCGGCCTGCCCCTCCACCTGGAAGCGGAGTCCGACGAGGTCGAGAAGGGCGTGTAGCGCGGGGTCGGGGTCCCGCAGCCGTATCCGCCCGCCGGCCCGGCGGGCGGTCAGCTCCAGCCGGGCCAGCAGGTCGACGGCCGCCAGTCCCGGCGGCCCGAGTCCGCCCACGTCACAGACGACCACTCCGGCCCCGCCGGCCTCCAGCAGCGCCCGCAGGTCGGCACACAGCCCCGGTACGTCGTCCCGGCGAACGGGTCCGGGCAGCACCAGCACGGCGGGGGTCTCGGCATCCACGTGCGGTAGACCGCGGGGGCGGGCGGAACTCATCGGGGGCGCGGGCTCACGCTGTGTCCCGGCCGGCGGAGATCACATTGACCCGTGCCCCTGCCTGCTCGCAGGGTTGGCCCTGTGGCGGGTGTGCTGAGCGGGTTCGCGGTGATCGCGGTCGTCATCGGGGTGGGCTATGTGCTCGGGCGGCGCGGGACGCTCGGCGGGCACGGCGGCGAGGTCCTGACACGGCTGGCCTTCAC
This sequence comes from Streptomyces sp. NPDC029138, assembly GCF_055564375.1. NCBI lineage: Bacteria > Bacillati > Actinomycetota > Actinomycetes > Kitasatosporales > Streptomycetaceae > Streptomyces > Streptomyces sp. NPDC029138. The sequence continues at coordinate 418,765 of NZ_JBVHWM010000001.1, read as the reverse complement.
GGTGGCCGGTCCGGCGCTCCTCTTCACGACCCTCGCACGTGCCGACCTGTCGGTCCTCTTCTCCGGCCGTCTACTCGTGACGGCGCTCAGTACGGCCGTGGTCGCCGGGGTCTTCGTGGCGGTCGGGGCGGTACGACGCTGGGGGATGGGCCGTACGACGATCGGCGCGCTGTGCTCCGGTTACGTCAACTCGGGCAACCTGGGCATCCCTATCGCCGCGTACGTGCTGGGCGACGCGTCCCTGGTGGCGCCGGTGCTGCTGTTCCAGGTCGTCCTGGTCACACCGGTCGCCCTCACGGTCCTGGATCTGTCCGGCAGCGGCGAGAAGGGCACGGTGTGGCTGCGCCTGCTGACTCCGCTGCGGAATCCGGTCGCGGTGGGCTCGCTGTCGGGTGTGGTGGTGTCGGCGGCGGGCCGGCACCTGCCCGGTCCGCTGCTGAACCCCCTGACCCTGATCGGCAACATGTCCGTCCCGGCGGCCCTGCTGGTCTTCGGCATGTCGCTGCACGGCAGCCCGGCGCCCGGCCGGGGACGGGACGGTCACCTGGTCCTGCTGTCCGTCGCGCTGAAGTCACTGGGCCAGCCGCTGGTGGCGTGGGTGCTGGCCCGGTGCGTCTTCGGCCTGCACGGCGCCCCTCTGCTGGACGTGGTGGTGACCGCGGCCCTCCCGGGCGCCCAGAACCTCTACACCTACGCCAGCCGCTACCGGGTGGCCGAGTCCCTGGCCCGCGAGTCGATCCTGCTGTCGACGGTGGTGTCGGTACCGGTGCTGGTGGGGGTGGCGGCGGTGTTGGGCTGACGCCGGATCAGTCGACCGGGAACTCGCTCGTGTCGAAGGTGAGTCCGAACGGCTCCGGCAGCTCGATGAGGTCGCCGAACTTGACCGCCCTGAGGACCCGGTAGACGTCACCCTTCGGCTCGCCGTAGAGCGTCGCGGTGGGGCCTCCGGGGGCCCAGCGGTCGAGCAGGAGGTACAGCGGGATACCGGCGGTGGCGTAGGCGGCGGGCTTGCTGACGCGATCGTGGCCGGCGTTGGACTTGGAGGTGACCTCGACGACGAGTTCGGCGAGGGCGGCGGGGATGTGGGAGTCCGACTCAGGATGCTCCGGCACCGGAGCCACCACCAGGTCCGGGATGAGCATGCCCAGTCGGGACGGCACGGCGACGGCCAGTGTCTGGAAGATTTCCCAGTCTTCGGGGATCACGGAGTAGAGGCGACGCTGAATGCGGGCCGCGATCACATTGTGGCGAAACGCGGGAGCAGGTGACACGGTGATGATCCCCTCGATGATCTCCACCTTGCTGCCCTCGGGCCATTCCATCTCCTCCCAGTACCGGACGAGGTCGTCCCAGTTCTGGTCGGAGTCCTGGCTGACGGTGAGTGCGCTCATGGCGGTCTCCTATCGCTGCGTCACCGATCCCAGCATGCCGAACGGGACCGGTGGGGGTCCACCGGTCCCGTTCACCCGAATGAGGAAAGCCCAGGTCAGGCGATACGTTCCCGCACCACCGGCGTGGCCTGGAAAGCCGTGCCCGGGGCCGCGATGTCGTAGGAGCCCTCCACCGCCTGGAGCGCGTACGCGAAGCGCTCCGGGGTGTCCGTGTGCAGGGTCAGCAGGGGCTGGCCCTCGGTCACCGTGTCGCCCGGCTTGGCGTGCAGCTCGATGCCCGCGCCCGCCTGCACCGGGTCCTCCTTGCGGGCCCGGCCCGCGCCGAGGCGCCAGGCGCCGACCCCGATGTCGTACGCGTCGAGGCGGGTCAGGACGCCGGAGGCCGGGGCCTTGACGACGTGCTGCTCCTTCGCGGTGGGCAGCGGCGCGTCCGGGTCGCCGCCCTGAGCCGCGATCATCCGGCGCCAGACGTCCATCGCCGAGCCGTCGGCGAGGGCCTTCGCCGGGTCGGCGTCCTTCACCCCGGCGGCGTCCAGCATCTCGCGGGCCAGCGCCAGCGTCAGTTCCACGACGTCCGCCGGGCCGCCGCCCGCCAGGACCTCCAGCGACTCGCGGACCTCCAGGGCGTTGCCCGCGGTCAGGCCCAGCGGGGTCGACATGTCCGTCAGCAGCGCGACCGTCTTCACGCCGTGGTCCGTGCCGAGGCCGACCATCGTGGACGCCAGCTCGCGGGCGTCCTCGATCGTCTTCATGAAGGCGCCCGTGCCCACCTTCACGTCCAGGACCAGGGAGCCGGTGCCCTCCGCGATCTTCTTCGACATGATCGAGGAGGCGATCAGGGGGATCGCCTCGACCGTGCCGGTGACGTCCCGCAGGGCGTAGAGCTTCTTGTCGGCCGGGGCCAGGCCGTCGCCCGCCGCGCAGATCACGGCACCGACACCGTCCAGGACGTTCAGCATCTCCTCGTTGGAGAGCAGGGCGCGCCAGCCGGGGATCGACTCCAGCTTGTCCAGGGTGCCGCCGGTGTGGCCGAGGCCCCGGCCGGAGAGCTGGGGGACGGCCGCGCCGCAGGCCGCGACGAGCGGGGCCAGCGGCAGGGTGATCTTGTCGCCGACGCCGCCGGTGGAGTGCTTGTCGGCCGTCGGGCGGGACAGCGAGGAGAAGTCCATGCGCTCACCGGAGGCGATCATGGCCGCGGTCCAGCGGGCGATCTCGCGGCGGTTCATGCCGTTCAGCAGGATCGCCATGGCGAGCGCGGACATCTGCTCGTCGGCGACCTCGCCCCGGGTGTACGCGTCGATGACCCAGTCGATCTGCTCGTCGGTCAGCTCACCGCGGTCCCGCTTGGTGCGGATGACGGAGATGGCGTCCATGGCCATGGCGGGTGGAGTTCCTTCCGGGAGGTGCGAAGTGTGCGGCCCCCCTGCGAGCGGGGCAGGGGGGCCGTACGGCATTACTGGGTGAGATGGTCCGGGCCGAAGGCCTGGGGCAGCATCTCGGAGAGCGGGAGGACGCCCGCCGGGGTGTCCAGCAGCAGGTCAGGGCCGCCGAACTCGTAGAGCAGCTGGCGGCACCGGCCGCACGGGACCAGCAGGGCGCCGGTGCCGTCGACGCAGGTGAAGTGCGTCAGCCGGCCGCCGCCCGACCGCTGGAGCGCCGAGACCAGACCGCACTCGGCGCACAGGCCGAGGCCGTAGGAGGCGTTCTCGACGTTGCAGCCGGTGACCGTGCGGCCGTCGTCGACCAGGGCCGCCACGCCGACCGGGTAGCCGGAGTAGGGGGCGTAGGCGTGGGACATGGCCTCCCGTGCCTCGGCGCGCAGGGACTCCCAGTCGAAGTCGGCGGCTTGCCCGGTCACTTGCCCTGGCCCTTCCGGTAGCGCATGCCGTCCGCCTTCGGCATCCGCAGGCGCTGCGCGGACAGCGACAGCACGAGCAGTGTGACGACGTACGGGGTGGCGCCGACGAAGTCGCTCGGGACCTCGTCGGTGAGCAGGTACCAGACCAGGACCAGCGCGGCCATGACGGCGCTGACCACACCCTGCACCAGGGCCTTCTTGTAGAGCTTCCAGCCGGCCAGCAGCGCGAGCAGGACGACCAGGAGCAGGAGCAGCGCGTGGACGGTCACGCCGCCGTTGCGCAGCTGGAGGGCGTCGGAGTAGCCGAACAGGCCCGCGCCCATGGCGAGGCCGCCCGGGCGCCAGTTGCCGAAGATCATGGCGGCGAGACCGATGTAGCCGCGGCCGCCGGTCTGGCCCTCCAGGTACGTGTGCGAGGTGACCAGCGCGAGGAAGGCGCCGCCGAGGCCGGCGAGGCCGCCGGAGACGGCCACGGCCGCGTACTTGTACCGGTAGACGTTGACGCCGAGGGACTCCGCGGCGATCGGGTTCTCGCCGCAGGAGCGCAGCCGCAGCCCGAACGGGGTTCGCCACAGCAGCCACCAGCTGCCGACGAACAGCAGCACGGCGAGGATCGTCACCACGGACAGGTTGGTGATCAGGCCGCCGATGATGCCGGCGAGGTCGGAGACCAGGAACCAGTGGTGCTTCTCGATCGACGCGAGGCCGTCCGAGAGGCCGGGGAGGGTGATGTCGGGCAGCGAGTCCACGGGCGGGGACGCCTTGGGGTTGCCACCCGCCTCCGCGGCCTTGCCGTCGGCGAAGAACAGCTTGGCCAGGTACTGCGTGGCGCCGAGCGCGAGCAGGTTGACGGCGACGCCGGAGACGATGTGGTCGACGCCGAAGGTGACGGTGGCGACGGCGTGCACCAGGCCGCCGAGGACACCGAAGCCGATGCCGCACAGCAGGCCGAGCCAGGGGCTGGACTGCCAGCCGATCCAGCCGGCGCCGAAGGTGCCGAGGATCATCATGCCTTCGAGGCCGATGTTGACCACGCCGGCCCGCTCGGACCACAGGCCGGCGAGGCCCGCGAGGCCGATCGGCACGGCGAGGCCGAGGGCGGCGCCGACCTGTCCGGCGGAGTCGAGCTGATTGGCGCCGGTGATCAGGCGGACCGCGGACAGGAGCAGCAGCGCGCCCGCGACGATCATGAGGGTCAGGCCGAGGGAGCGGCCGGAGCGCTGGGGCGCGCCCGCCGCCTTGGGGGCCGCCGGCGGCGGCGCGTCGGTCATCGTGGCAGTCATCACGCCACCTCCTGCTTCTTCGTCGCGGCGGCGGCCTGGGCGGCGAGTTCCGCGCCGACCTTCTGCTGCTGGCGCTTCATGCCGTAGCGGCGTACGACCTCGTAGGCAATGACGACGCACAGGACGATGACGCCCTGGATGACGCCGAGGATTTCCTTGTCGTAGCCCTGGAATTCCAGGTGGTTGGTGGTGCGCTCCAGGAAGCCCCACAGCAGGGCGCCGAGCGCGATCCCGATCGGGCTGTTGCGGCCGAGCAGCGCGATGGCGATACCCGTGAAGCCGATGCCGGCCGGGAAGTCGTTGCTGAACTGGTGGCTGTCGTTCAGCAGGGTCGGCATGCCGATCAGACCGGCCACCGCACCCGAGATGATCATGCTGGTGGCGACCATCTTCTTCACCGAGACGCCGCTGGCGCCGGCCGCGCTCTCGGACTGGCCGACGGTGCGCAGGTCGAAGCCGAACCGGGTGCGGCCGAGCACGAACCAGTACGCGACACCGACGAGCACGGCGACGACGATGAAGCCCCACAGCACGCCGGCCGGGCCGGTGTCGAAGCTGAAGAAGTACGAGGACGTGGGCAGCGGCTTGGTGGAGACGAGGGTGCCGGCCTGGTCCAGCTGGCCGAGCTTTCCGGGCTGGAGCAGGTAGGCGATGATCGCGGTGGCGATCGAGTTCAGCATGATGGTCGAGATGACCTCGCTGACGCCCCGGGTGACCTTGAGGATGCCCGCGATGGACGCCCACAGGGCGCCGGTCGCCATGGCGCAGATGATGATCAGCGGGATGGCGAGCCAGCCGGGCACGGTGAGCGCCCCGCCGAGGACGGCGGCGATGAACGCGGCGAGCCGGTACTGGCCGTCGACACCGATGTTGAACAGGTTCATGCGGAAGCCGATGGCCACCGCGACACCCGCGAGGTAGTACGTCGTCGCCTTGTTCAGGATGTAGACCTGGCTGTCGCTGGCGAAGCCGTAGGTCGTCATGTCGCTGAACGCGGCGCCGGGGTCCTTGCCGGTCGCGAGGATCACCACGGTGGTGACGACGAGCGCGGCGACGATCGCCAGCAGCGGCGCGGCGACGCCGAGGAGCAGCCGCTCCTTGTCGATCCGTGAGGTCAGCTTGTTCATCGCTCGTCGTCCTCTGTGTGCTCCAGGTGGCCGGTGGCCGCACCCGTCATGGCGGAGCCCAGCTCTTCGGGGGTGATCGTGGCGGGGTCGGCGTCGGCGACCAGACGGCCGCGGTACATCACCCGCAGGGTGTCGGAGAGCCCGATCAGCTCGTCCAGGTCGGCGGAGATCAGCAGGACGGCCAGGCCCTCGCGGCGGGCCTCACGGATGTAGTCCCAGATGGCCGCCTGGGCGCCGACGTCCACACCACGGGTGGGGTGGGCGGCGATGAGCAGCTTGGGGTTGTGGCTCATCTCGCGGCCGACGATCAGCTTCTGCTGGTTTCCGCCGGACAGCGAGGCGGCGGTGACGTCGATGCCGGGGGTGCGGACGTCGTACGCCTCGACGATGCGCTGGGTGTCGGCGCGGGCGGCCTTGAGGTCGAGCAGTCCGCCGCGCGAGTTGGGCCTCTCGGTGACGTGGCCGAGGATGCGGTTCTCCCACAGCGGCGCTTCCAGCAGCAGGCCGTGGCGGTGGCGGTCCTCGGGGATGTAGCCGATGCCGGACTCGCGGCGGTCGCGGGTCGGGGCGTGGGAGATGTCGGTGCCGTCGAGGGTGACGACGCCGGCGTCGGGCCGGCGCATGCCCATGATCGCCTCGACCAGTTCGGACTGACCGTTGCCCTCCACACCGGCGATGCCGAGGACCTCGCCCTTGTGGATGGTGAAGGAGATCTCGTCCAGGATGATCCGCTCGATGCCGTCGAGGTCGGTCTGCGCCAGGTGCAGGCCGTCCACGGTGAGCATCGGGACGTCCGTGACGGTGGACTCCTGGGTCTCCGGGGTGGGCAGCTCGCTGCCGACCATCAGCTCGGCGAGCTGCTTGGGGGTGGTGCCGCGCGGGTCGACCGTGCCGACGGTGGTGCCGCGCCGGATGACGGTGATCTCGTCGGCGACGGAGAGCACCTCGCCCAGCTTGTGCGAGATGAAGATGACGGTGAGGCCCTCGGCCTTGAGTTCGCGCAGGTTGTCGAAGAGGGCGTCGACCTCCTGCGGCACGAGGACGGCGGTGGGCTCGTCCAGGATGAGGGTCTTGGCGCCGCGGTAGAGGACCTTGAGGATCTCCACGCGCTGGCGGTCGGCGACGCCGAGTTCCTCGACCAGGGCGTCGGGACGGACGCCGAGGCCGTAGGCGTCGGAGATCTCCTTGATCCTGGCGCGCGCCTTGCCCCCGATGCCGTACAGCTTCTCCGCGCCGAGGACGACGTTCTCCAGGACGGTGAGGTTGTCGGCGAGCATGAAGTGCTGGTGCACCATGCCGATGCCGCGGGCGATGGCGTCGCCGGGGTTGTGGAGGACGACCCGTTCGCCACTGACGGTGATGGTGCCCTCGTCCGGCTGCTGCATGCCGTAGAGGATCTTCATCAGGGTGGACTTGCCGGCGCCGTTCTCACCGCACAGGGCGTGGACGGTGCCCGTGCGGACCGTGATGTCGATGTCGCGGTTGGCGACGACGCCGGGGAAACGCTTGGTGATGCCGCGCAGTTCGACGGCAGCGGGAGGGCTGGACGCGTTGATGGCGCACTCTCCTCGGGGAAAGGGGCTGCGGGGAGGGGGCAGGCGTCGGCGACGCTAGCGCGGCAACTCCGTGCTACACGCGTAGAGTTGACACATTGTTATGGCTCGGCGGGGGGCTTCGAAGGCGCCCCCGCCGAGCCCGGGTCCGATGGGACCCATCAGGTCACGGGGTGGTCTTGACCTTGATCGAACCGTCGATGATCTTCTTCTGCGCCGCGTCCAGCTTGGCCTTGATGTCGTCGATGAAGCCGCCGCTGGTGGCCAGGGAGACGCCGTCCTTGGCGAGCGAGTAGGTGTTGGTGCCGGTCAGCGGCTTGCCGTCGTGGACCGACTTGACCAGGTCGTAGACACCGACGTCGACGTTCTTGACGACCGAGGTCAGGATCGAGTTCTTGTACTTGGCCAGACCCGGGATGCTGTACTGGTCCGAGTCGACGCCGACGGCCCAGGCGCCCTTCTTGCCGGCCACGGCCTCGATGGCGCCGTTGCCGGAGGAGCCGGCCGCCGTGTAGACGACGTCCGCACCGTTGTCGAGCATGCCCTGCGCGGCCTCCTTGCCCTTGTCGGGACTGGCGAAGCCGGAGGTGTCCGAGCCGTGGGACAGGTACTGCGTGTCGACCTTGATCTTCGGGTTGGTGTCCTTGACGCCCTGGACGTAACCCGCCTCGAACTTCTTGATCAGCGGGACGTCGACACCGCCGATGAAGCCGACGTGCTTCGTCTTGGTCTTCAGCGCGGCGGCGACACCGGCCAGGTAGGAGCCCTGCTCCTCGGTGAAGGTGATGCTGTCGACGTTGTTGCCCTGGACCACCGAGTCGACGATGCCGAAGGTGGTCTTCGGGTACTTCTTGGCGACCTTGTCCATCGAGGCGGCGTAGGCGTAGCCGACACCGATGATGGGGTTGTAGCCCGCGTCGGCCAGGTCCGACAGGCGCTGCTCGCGGTCGGCCTCGGTGTCCGAGGTCTTCGCGGTCAGCTCCTTGATCTCGCCGCCGAACTCCTTCTTGGCCTTGTCGACACCGCGCGCGGCGGAGTCGTTGAACGAGCGGTCACCACGGCCGCCGACGTCGAAGGCGAGACCGACCTTGACGCCCTTGCCGTCACCCGAGGCGGACGAGCCCGTCTCGTTCTCGGAGGAGGTGCTGCCACAGGCAGTGGCAGTCAGTGCGAGTGCTGCGGACGCGATACACGCAGCGGAAAGCTTGGCTACCCGGCGCACGGGAAGGCTCCTTCACCTGACCTGAGCGCCTTGGCGGCGCTTGATGTGAGCACCATGTCAGTGCTCAAGCCGAGACGCCCCGGCGGCGTCGGCTTCGCGGCATCGTAACGCGCGTAGATGTCGCAAAAAACCCTCTCGCGAAGCCGTTATCGATTCGAGGCAAACACTGCCTGAACTCGGTGTCTTGGTCATCTCATGCCGCTGTTGCGGACAGTGCACGATTGGCTTGCATCCGTGTTGCGCCGGACAGGACAGCGGCCCCCGGCCGGCCCGGGAAGGGGCTCGGAGGGGGCCGTCCGCTCAGGGCTGCGACCCGTTGGTGTCCAGGAACGCGGCGGCGGTGAACATCTCCACACCCACCGTGATCGCGTGCTCGTCGGCGTCGAAATCGCCCTGGTGGAGATCGCGTACCGTGCGCTCGCCGGGCCGGCGCACCCCGAGCCGGGCCATCGCGCCCGGCACGTGCTCCAGGTACCAGGAGAAGTCCTCGCCGCCGAGGCTCTGCTCGGTGCTCTCCACGGACCTCATCCCGCGTCGGGCGACCATGGCCCGGCGCAGCAGCTCGGTGGACTCCCGGTCGTTCACGACCGGCGGCACCCCGCGCACATAGGTGATCTCGGACTTGGCCCGGTGCAGGGTGGCGACCTCGTCGATCGCCGCGTGCACGATGTCGGGGGCCTGCCGCCAGGCGTCCAGGTCCAGCAAGCGCACGGTCCCGGACAGTTCCGCGTGCTGCGGGATCACGTTCGGGGCGTGGCCGGACTCGATACGGCCCCAGGTGAGCGCGAGACCGGCGCGGGTGTCGAGCCGACGGGCGATCAGCGCGGGGACGTCGACGGCGACCCGGGCGGCGGCGGTGACCAGGTCGGTGGTCAGGTGGGGGCGGGCGGTGTGCCCGCCGGGGCCGTCGAGCGCGATCTCCAGGCGGTCGCAGGCGCTGGTGATCGGCCCGTGCCGCAGCCCGACCTTCCCGGCCTCCACCCTGGGGTCGCAGTGGACGGCGAGGATGCGGCCGACCCCGGTCAGCGCGCCGTCCTCGATGGCGTCCAGGGCACCGCCGGGCAGCACCTCCTCGGCGGGCTGGAAGAGCAGCCGCACCGGGCGGGACAGCAGGCCCTTGGCGTGCAGGTCGGCGAGGACCAGTCCGGTGCCGAGGACGACGGTCGTGTGCACGTCGTGACCGCACGCGTGCGCCCGGTCGGGCACGGTCGACCGGTAGGAGCAGTCGGTCTTGGTGTCCGGGATGGGCAGGGCGTCGATGTCGGCGCGCAGCGCCAGCACGGGGACGGACGGGTGCTCACCCTCCGCGAGACCGATGTCACAGACGAGTCCCGTTCCGGTGCTCAGGACGCGGGGCTTGAGCCCGGCCTGCTCCAGCCGCTCCTTGATCGCGGCGGTCGTACGGAACTCCTGGTTGCCCAGCTCGGGGTGCATGTGCAAGTCGCGTCGGAACGCGACGAGTTCGGCGTGCAGGGACTCGCTCAGCACGCCGGGGAGCACATCCCCCGGGAGGCCGGCCTCGGACTCTAGGGACATCAATTGCTTCACCCTCTGAAGGGTAGGACGCCCGGCTGGTCAACTACCCCACGATCAACAAAAGTTCAGCCCGTTAGGGGAATAAAATCTGACCGGCGGACGCATGGCGGTGAACTCTGGTGGGTAAAACCTCTGTTTCCTCTTCCACGCATACCACGCCTCGCCGGGATCACGCGCGCCATGTCCACGAACCGGACCACGCCGGGTCCCGTCCCGGCAGGGTCCGCCGACGTGAGCGACTCGACCGCGGACTTCCTCCGGACGACCCGTACCTCCTACGACACGATCGCCAAGGACTACGGCGCCCGCTTCCCTCCCAGGGGGGTTCCACCCGCTGGACCGCACCCTGATCAGGACCTACGCCGAGCTGGTCACGGCGAAGGGCTCCGCTCCCGTCGCCGACCTGGGCAACGGCCCCGGGCACAGCGTCCTCGCCCACGGGGGTTCCTGCTGGCGCGCCGGGGGGTGAGGCGGGGCGGGTGCCAGGCCCTGCCGTTCGCATCAGGCCGGTCGCGAGGTGCGGTGCCTTCGAGGCGAGCCGAGCGCTCATACGCTCCTCAAGATCGACGGGCCTCGCTCCGCCTAATGGGTGCACTTGAGGCCGGGAAGCGTTGTGGGCCGGCCGGGAAGGCCCGGCCGGCCCGAAAGCGTCGTCAGCCCGCCGTGCCGTCGGGCTCGCTCCGGAAGCAGTCGGACACCACCGTGACCTCGATCATGGACGAGCGCTCGCTGTCGGCGGGCTCCCGCCACAGGCGGAGGTCGGCGGACAGATGGCCGTCGGGTGAGTTGGCCACGATCTGCGGGAGCTTCGCCCGACTCTTGTCGGGACCGTCCTTGACGATCTTCCAGCCCTTGGCCGTCAACTGCGCGCGCAGGCGGTCCAAGGCCCTTTCGAGGTCGTCGCCCGGCACGCCGTAGACGCTCCACGGGTGCCGCATGCGATGCACCTCGTCCTCCTCCGGATACGACGAGCAGGGGGTGGTCACGGCACCCGACTGGGTCACCTTGCCCTTCACCGCCAGGATGTCGAGGATCTCGCTGGACGCCCGCTCGACGCTCTGCTTGACGGCTCGCTCGTCGCGGATGTCCACCTTCTTCTCGTCCTTCTGGTCGCTCACCTGAGAGCAGCCTCCCAAGAGGATGGCGGTCAATGCCGCGCTTACAGCGGTCGCGGATTTCTTATTCAAGGGTCACCTTGTCGTACTGGCCTGCCATCACGAGGGCCTGGTTGCGCAGGCTCGTCGAGCCCTCGTCCCAGAAGGCTCCATGGTCCTCGGCGTCCGACTCCATGATGTTGGCGCCGAACTCCGGGTCGGTCGGGATCGTCCAGTCGTCACCGAGGCCGGCGAGGTACTTCCCGCCGATCCGCACCGCCGAGTCGTTGCCGCCGCCCTGCTCCGCCCACATGTGCCCCTGGGGGATGCCAAGGTCTGCGGCGCGCTTCGCCTGCATGCCGGGGCTGCCCACCGCGATGACGTCGTCCACGGGCAGCGCCCCCTCGGGCCAGACCCGCGACTTCGCCGCATCGCCGATGAGCGTGGTGCCGTAGCTGTGTCCCATCAGGGTGGTGTGCCCCAGGTTGGTGTTGCCGGACGCCATCCTGTGCGCTTCGAGGTTGCCGTCGAGGAAGTGCGACAACCCCGGCCCGCCCTTGGCCGCCCAGTCGTCCGACATCGCCTCCGGGAACAGGCCACCGCCCTTCTCGAACGGCTTCGCCTGTAGTGGCGCGTCGTAGTCGAACCAGGTGATGGTGGAGACCTTCTGCCCTTGTGCGTACCGGTTGGTCTCGTGCCACAGGATCTCACCGCGGCCCATGTCCTTCTCGATGTCCTTCAGGAGGGTTCCCGTGCCGGGGACGTAGATACCGGTGTGGTCGGCGGTGTCCGGGTTGCCGTTGGCGATGATGACCTTGCCGTCATGGCCCTTGCCTTCGGGGTCGAAGCCGAGCAGGTAGGCCTCGGGCAGGTGGTCGGTACCGGTTTTGTCGAAGCGCGACTGGATGACGTCCATGCCCCGGATACGGCCCTCCAGCTCCTGCTTCTTCTTGTTCCACTCCTTCCATTCTTCGGTCTCGATCTGGGCGCCCTTCACCTCACGTCCGGTGATCGGGCTGATGTAGGGGGCATAGCGATCGGGCTCCTTCTTCATCCAGGCGTCCAGCCTGTCCTGGTACGCGGCCCTGCTCTCGGCCAGCACGAGACGGTTGGCCTCGTCCCGGACGGTGGCGGGGAGTCCGTCCATGGCGCCGATGGAGTCCGGGTGCATGGAGATGTAGGCCGACCTCTGCTCGTCCGTCAGGTCCGCCCACCATTGGGCGACCAGCTCCGGGTCGCCGTCCTTGGGCGGCTTCGGGAGGGATCGGGCGTAGGCGTCGGCACCCTTGACGACGCCGTCTGTGTCGTCTTTGACGTCGGACCAGTCCCGGTCGGACACCACCAGGTCGTCGTCGGCCTTCAGCGCGCGTAGCTTCGGGGCCCACTTGGCGTCCGCCTCCGTGGCCTCCTTCAGAGCATCCCCGATCCGGTTCGCGAACCCGATGGCCTTGCCGAAGTTCGGGTTGGGATGGATGTTGGCCGCCGTACGCTCCAGCGACGCCGACGTCGGGTCCGTCGGGCTGGTGCTCATCTCGACGGTGCCGCCCTCGGGCACCTTGCCGTCGACCTCCTTGCCGCCGGCCGGGAACGTGACCGAGCCGTCCGCGCCCACTGTGCAACCGGCCGCCTTGGCGTCCTCCAGGGCCGCCTCCAGCTTCCGCTTGGCCGCCGCCATGTCGTACGCGAAACCGTTCAGCGCGGTGCTCACCAGCGCGCACTCGGTCTGGACGTAGTGGAAGTTCCTGCCCAGTTCCTTCAGCTCGCGCAGGGCCGCGTCGGCCGTGTCGCCCTTGAGCTGGTTGCGGATACCGGCGGATATCCGGTTCTCGACCGTGTCCTTGGCGGTGCTGGCCATGTCGCTCGTGGCCCGGTACCCGTCGGCCGCCTCCTCGTACTCGGAGGGCTTCAGGGCCTTCAGCGTCGCGATGTCCATGAACGCCCGTCACCGGCCCTTCGCCTGGCCGCCGACGGCGTCGGTGTCGTGGTACTTCCCCTTGATCCTGTCCAGCTCCGCCTTCACGTCCGCGTCGGTCATCGCGAGGTCGTGCCCGGACCGCTCCATGAGTCCGCCCAGTTCCCCGCAGCGGCCCTTCACGTCACCGAGGTACTTCTTCCAGGACTCGTACAGCTCCTGCTGCGCCGCCCCGGACTGCACACCCGACGTGTCCCCCAGCCCGGACTGCCCGTCGTCCAGCTTGCCCAGCGCCTTGCCGATGCCGTCCTGTAACCCCTTGGTGTCCTCGCCGGCCTTCGCCCAGGCCTTCCTGTCCGACTTCAGATCACCGGTGCCGCTGCCACCCGGATCCATCGGAACGTGGTTCAACTGCGTCCGGGTGGAGCCGCGGGCCGAGGCGTCCGCCTTCAACTGCTCCCACTCGTCCCACGCCATGCGTGACGTCCTCCCCGTTTCCCCGTTTCCTGCGGTCTTCCGCCGTCTCGTGCAGGTCTCGTGCGGAAGGTAAAAAAACCTATGGGGATGTGATCACCTGGCGCCTGAGTATCCGTACTCATTCCTGCGGTCAGGGGGAGCGATCCGGCGCGTCGCGGCTACGCGGGGGCCACCGCCGCGAGCCGGTGGACGTCGCGGGCCGTACCGGTCACGCCGGACAGGAAGCCCTGGGCGCGTGGCGAGGCGGTGTCGGTGAGCCAGGTCGGGTCGATGTCGCAGACCGCCACGCGCACGCCCGTGCCGGCCAGGGCCAGCGGCAGGGTGTGGACGACCGTGGAGGGGAAGCTGAGGATCGTCCGGCCGATCGGGCCACGGCGGGCGATCAGCTCCAGCGGGAGGTCCGGGCGGACTATCTCCAGGCCCGTCTCTGCGGCCAGGCGGTGCAGTTTGTCGGCGCTCTCTCGGCGGTGGGCGAAGTAGCGGGTGGCGCCGTGGGCCTTGGCCAGGTTCCGGACCGCCTCCAGATAGCGGTCGCCGTCCACGACCCCGGTCTCCACCAGGGAGGTGCCGACCAGGTCGGCGCTCTGGGTGATGCGCGGCGGACCGAACCGGGCCCGGGTCCAGGCGAAGTCGTTGGCGGTGACCGTCACACCGTCCGGGATCTCGGTCACCGGCATGGAGGAGAAGACCTCGACGCGCCTGCGGTCGCTCGGGGTGAGGCGGCGCCGGGCGGAGGAGGAGACCGGCGCGAAGAGCAGGTCGCGGGCGCCGGGCCGGCCGCCCTTGCGGTGCCAGCGGACCAGGCGCTCGCCGCGGGCCAACTGGGCGACGAACTCCATCGTCGCCGTGCCGTCGTCCACGACCACGAGGTCGCGGGCGCGGGTGATGGTCAGCAGCAGCTGTACGTAGCGGGAGAACGGGTCGCCCATGACGATCCGGTCGGCCCGGCGGAGGGAACCGGCCAGGCCTCCGATGGTGTGGAAGGGCGCGGTCGTACCGCCCCGCGCCTCTTCCCACCGCACCCGGTATCCCTCGTCCCGGGCCAGGTCCGCCATGCGGCGCAGCTGACCCCGGGTCATGGGATCGGTCGGGGACAGCACGACGACGGTCAGCTTCGCCTCGCCCGCCGCCGCACCGGCCGCCGCCACCGCGGCCGACAACCGCCGGGCCGGCACGGGCCCGGCGGACGCGGACCCTGCGGATGCGGGCCCTGCGGACGCGGGCCCAGCCGACGCGGACCCGTTGTGCGCGGACCCGGCCGACGCGGACCAGGTGTGCGCGGGCTCGGCCGGTGCGGACCCGGGCTGCTCCGGGCCGTCCCCGGTCGGCGGGACGGTCGGTCCTCGGCCGTGCAGGCCCGACAGCACGGCCGGGTGGGCCGGCGCGGCGTCGTGCAGGCCGTGCAGGTGTGCCCACTCCAGTACGTTCAGCAGCTGTACCGGGCTCTCCACGAAGGCGAGCGTGCGGGCGGGGTGGCCGGCCTGACCGGCGCGGGGGCTCATCGGCGTACGACCGTCCCGTCGTAAGTGACCTGGATTCACACCGAGACCGGCTCGCCCGCCGCCGCGGCGATCTCCGCCTCGGCGACGATGCCGGTGACGCGGCGCAGCTTCTTCATCGGGCCCAGCTCGGAGTCGTAGACCTTCTTGACGCCGTCGCCGAGGGAGGCCTCGATGGTGCGGATGTCACGGACGAGGCGCGTCAGGCCCTGCGGCTCCACGGAGGCGGCCTGGTCGGAGCCCCACATGGCGCGGTCGAGGGTGATGTGACGCTCGACGAAGGTCGCCCCGAGCGCGACCGCGGCGAGGGTGGTCTGGAGGCCGGTCTCGTGGCCGGAGTAGCCGATCGGGACGTTCGGGTACTCCTTCTCCAGCGTGTTGATCACGCGGAGGTTCAGCTCCTCGGCCTTGGCCGGGTAGGTGGAGGTGGCGTGGCAGAGGAGGATGTTGTCCGAGCCCAGGACCTCGACCGCGTGGCGGATCTGGCGCGGGGTGGACATGCCCGTCGACAGGATGACGGAGCGGCCGGTGGCGCGCAGGGCGCGCAGCAGCTCGTCGTCCGTCAGGGAGGCGGAGGCCACCTTGTGGGCGGGGACGTCGAACTTCTCCAGGAAGGCGACGGCCTCGGTGTCCCACGGGGAGGCGAACCAGTCGATCCCCTTCTCCTTGCAGTACGCGTCGATCTGGCGGTACTCGTCCTCGCCGAACTCCACCCGGTGGCGGTAGTCGATGTAGGTCATCCGGCCCCAGGGGGTGTCGCGCTCGATGTCCCACTGGTCGCGCGGGGTGCAGATCTCGGGGGTGCGCTTCTGGAACTTGACGGCGTCGCAGCCGGCCTCGGCGGCCACGTCGATCAGCTTGAAGGCGTTCTCCAGCTCACCGTTGTGGTTGATGCCGATCTCGCCGCAGATGTAGACGGGCTTGCCGGGGCCGACCTCGCGCGAACCGAAGGTGCGCAGACGGGAGTTGGTGCTCATCAGGGGGTGTCCTTACTTGGGGAGGGAATCGAGAGAGGGGCCGAGGATCCAGCTGGCGATCTCTCGGATCGCGCCGTCACCGCCGGGGACGGTGGTGACCGCGCGTGCGGCGCCGCGTACGACGTCGTGAGCGCTCGCGACCGCCACGGGCCAGCCCACGAGGGCGAAGCAGGGCAGGTCGTTGACGTCGTTGCCGACGTAGAGCACGCGCTCCGGCGCGATGCCCTGCTCCTCGCACCACTGCTTCAGCGCGAGGTCTTTCCGGTCGATGCCGTGCAGCACGGGGATCTTCAGCTTCCGTGCGCGGGCGGCGACGACCGGGTTCTGTTCCGTGGACAGGATCAGCAGCTTCAGGCCGCTCCTGCGGAGGGCCGCGATACCGAGCCCGTCGCCGCGGTGCACGGCGACGAACTCCCGTCCGTCGGAGTCGATCAGCACCCGGTCGTCGGTCTGGGTGCCGTCGAAGTCCAGTACCACCGCGTCCACGTCGTCGGCGGTCGGCAGCGCGCCGGGGCGGTCCGCGTCGAAGAGGGGCGCGAGGGCGCGGGCGCGGGCCAGGTCGTGCGGGTCGTCGATCTCCAGCACCCGGGCCGGGTCGGTGCGGACCAGCTCGGTGTGGCCGAAGAAGCGGTGGTGGTGCTTGCGGAAGCCGGCCGCGTCCATCGCGTAGGCGGCGCCGGTCTCCAGGAAGTCCTGGGGGCGGTCCTGGCGGCGCGGGCGGTAGGACTTGTCGTGGTTGACGCCCACCCCGCCGCCGACGCCCACCGCGCCCTGGCCCGCGGCCGGTCCGCCCTCGCCGTCGGCCTCCGTGGCCCCTTCACGCCAGATGAAGCCGTGGAAGGGCGCCACGGTGACGGCGGTGTCGGCGCCGTTCTCGGCGACCGCGGCGGCGACCCCGTCGATGTCCTCGCGGAGAAGGAACGGGCTGGTGCACTGCACGAGCAGGACCACGTCGACGGGGGCGCCGTGCAGCGCCTCGTGGGTGTCCATGGCGTGCAGGACCGCGGCCTCGGAGGTGGCGGTGTCCCCGGCGATGGCGGCGGGCCGCAGCACGACCTCCGCGCCGGCCTCCCGCGCGGCGGCGGCGATGGCGTGGTCGTCGGTGGAGACGACGACGTCGGTCACCAGCCGGGTCGCCCGGCACTCGCGCACCGCGCGCGCCACCAGCGGGACACCACCCACCGGGGCGAGGTTCTTCGCGGGCACGCCCTTGGAGCCGCCGCGCGCGGGGATCACCGCGAGCACCCGGCGGACCGAAGCGCCTGGGCCCGCTGCCGAGTTGGACATGGGGTCTACTCCTTGGGGTGAGGTCACAGCTCGCCCATCCGCCGGATCACGGGGGCGACCCGCTGGACGCCGTGCCGGTAGGCGCCGCGCGCGGCCCGGCGCACGATCTGCCGGACGGGGCCGGGCGCCTTGTCGGCGGCGGGCGCGCCGGGCAGCGGGACGCCGTCGGGGCCGAGGTGGTGGCGGGCGAGGATGCCGGGCAGATAGCCGGGCGCGGTCTCGGGGGTGTAGTAGGGCGTGAGGGGCGGCAGCCCGCCCGGCCGGTCCAGCAGCTTCGCGATGCGCTCGCGGGCGCTGTCGAACGCGGTGCCGTACGAGCCGTCGACGGCGACGCCCTGCCGGGCCACCCACTCCTCGTCCGGCACGGGCCGGTGCCCGGCGTCGAGCTGGTCCCAGGAGGCGAGGCAGCCGGAGCCGGTGAAGTGGTGGTTGCCGAGCACCTCGCGGACCCCGAGGTCGGTGAGGACGGCCGTCGGGACACGGCGGTGCAGGGCCTCCAGGGCGGCCGTGGAGCTGACCGTGACCAGCAGGTCGGTGCGGTCCAGCACCTCGCCCATGTGCCCGTACACCAGGCGGAAGTTGGCCGGCAGGTCGGTGCCCTGGGCCAGCTTCTGGTACGGCAGCTCCTCGATGTGGGTGGTGTGCTCGCCGGGCTTGGAGCGCAGCTTGAGCAGCACCTCCCGCTCGGGGTGCTTCCGGGCGTGCTCGATGAGGCGGTTCAGCAGGTAGGTGCGGTCCCGGCGGTTGTCCGGCACGGACGGCTGGGCCGCGAACACCACGGTGTAGGGCTCGTGTTCGCCGGTGTAGGGCTCGCCGCCGAGGAAGGGCAGCGCGACCTCGGTGACCGAGGAGGCGTCGGCGCCCACCCCTTCGTACACGGCCCGGAACCGGTCCGCGTCGTGGCGGGAGTTGGCGAGGACGAGGTCCGCGCCGTGCCGCAGCAGCAGCCCGTCGGTGAGCTTCTCGTAGACGACGCCGACATAGCCGGTGACGACCACGGGACGCTTCCCGGAGCCCCAGGCGGCGCGCAGCCCGTGCAGCATCGCCTGCACACCGCCGCCGACCAGGGCGAGCACGAGGACGTCGTACGGGTTGTCGGGGTCCTCGCCCATCGCGCGCAGGAACTCGACGCCGGTGACCTCGCGCAGGGAGTCGGCGTGGACGCCGACTTCCTTCAGCTGGCGGGCGGTGGGGGTGGCGCGTCCCCGCAGGAGGTAGCCGTCGAGCCGGACCTCGGCAGCCGCGGGAGTGAGGCGCTGCGCGGTGAGCGCGCCCCACTTCCACCGGGTGTCGGAGTCCGCGAGGACGGCGACCCGCAGGGACTTCGTTGCACTTGCTGGCACGCCGAAGACGCTAGGAAGCGATTCCGAGGTTCCGCCCAACCCGAATGCAACAAACGGTTAACAGCACATCGCCGAATGGCGAATCGGGCCGCGATCGGCGTGCGAAACAGCCTGGTTCACAGCTTCGCCACGTGTCGTTCACCCGGCATCAAGCATGCCGTCAAGACGAATGACGGGCCGCGCCCTAACGTCCCTGACGTGGTCAAGCTCTCCGTCATCGTGCCGTTCTACAACGTGCAGCAATACGCGCCCGACACACTCAGGAGCCTGAAGTCGAACGCGCGTGAGGACTTCGAATTCATTCTCGTCGACGACTGCTCCCGCGACGGGACACCAGAGATTCTCGCGCGTGCGGAGCGCGAGCTGCCGGGCGCGGTCCTGGTCCGGCACGAGCAGAACGGAGGGCTGGCGACCGCGCGCAACACCGGGATCGACCGGGCGCGCGGCGAGTATCTGACCTTTCTGGACGGCGACGACTGGCTCGCCCCCGGCTACTACCCGAAGCTGCTCGCCGCCGTCGAGGAGCTGGGCTGCGACTTCCTGCGCACCGACCATGTGCAG
Source organism: Streptomyces sp. NPDC029138 (assembly GCF_055564375.1). Taxonomy (NCBI): domain Bacteria; kingdom Bacillati; phylum Actinomycetota; class Actinomycetes; order Kitasatosporales; family Streptomycetaceae; genus Streptomyces; species Streptomyces sp. NPDC029138. Next base: position 399,645 of record NZ_JBVHWM010000001.1, on the reverse strand, counting down.
TGCACCGCCCGGGCGCGCAGCGTGCACCGGGTGCCGGTGGGCCGGCGGAACACGGTGCTCAGCCCCCGGGAGGCGATCCTGCCCGCCGACCGGTCGACCTCGGTGGACTACGCGTACGCGTGGGCGGGGATCTACCACCGCCGGCTGGTGGACAAGGGGCTGCTGCACTTCACCGACGGGCTGCGCACGGCCGAGGACCGGCCGTGGATCTGGAAGCTGCACCGGGAGGCGGAGTCCTTCGCCGCGGTGAGTTTGCTCGGCGTGTTCTACCGGCGCGGGGTCGCCTCGTCGCTCACCCAGATCGGCGATGTACGGCAGCTGGATTTCATCCGGGCGTTCGACCAGGTCATCGCGGAGACGGCGGCGGACCGGGAGGCCGACGTCCTGCTGCCGAAGGCCGTCCGCACCTATTGCGCGATCATTTCCCATCACCTGGGATCCATCGAAAGGTTCGAGCCGGCGGTGGCGAAGAAACTGAAATCCCTGAGTGGCGCCGCCCTGCGGCGCATGCCGCAGGACGTGCTGGACGAGGCGCTGGACTCCATGGACCTCCAGCGCGCCACCCGGCTGCGCCGGCTGCGCCGCCGTCCCGCCCCCGCGGGGGCCGCCGCGTGACCACCCAGATCTTCCAGGCGTCGACGCTGTACGGCACGGCCACGCTCGCCGCCGCCCTGGACTCCGGCTGCTTCCGCCCGGCCGACCGGCGAATCCTGCTGGTCTGCAACAACGCGGCCACGCCCGAGACCTCACCGGCGCTGGACGAGATGCCGGGCTTCGAGCGGCTGCGGGACCGGTTCGACGACGTGGTGTCGTACAACGAGGCGATCTTCCCGTTCCACCCGGGCGGCTGGGCGCCACGGAACGACGATCTGCCGCTCTGGGAGCGGTACTTGCGCCACGAGTGGCGGCTCGGCACCGACGACGTCGAGCTGGCCGTCGAGTCGATCCAGGTGAACCCGTCGCTGGCGCTCGCGCAGATCTTCACCGGCGCTCCGGTCACCGTCTACGCCGACGGCCTGATGAGCTACGGCCCCACCCGCAACAAGATCGACCCGCTGGTCGGCACGCGCGTGGACCGGGTCCTCCACCTGGACCTGGTCCCGGGCCTGAAGCCGCTGCTGCTCACCGAGTTCGGGGTGCCCGGCGAGGTCCTGCCGACGGCCGCCTTCACCAAGGTCCTCGCCGGACTCGCGCCGCTCGGCGACGAGTTGCCGGCGGTCGAGGAGCCCGCGCTGCTGCTCGGCCAGTATCTGTCCGCCCTGGACATCCTCACCGCCGAGCAGGAGGAGAACCTGCATGTGCGGATGCTGAAGGGCGCGGCCGCGCTCGGCCACACGAAGGTGGTGTTCAAGCCGCACCCGTCGGCCCCGGCCCGCTTCGCCCGCTCCCTGGAGCAGGAGGCGGAGAAGCTGAAGGTCGAGCTGACCGTGCTGGACACTCCGGTGCTGGCGGAGGTGCTGTACCAGCGGATGCGTCCCGCGCTGGTCGTCGGCTGCTTCTCCACCGCCCTGCTCACCGCCTCCGCGCTGTACGGCCTCCCGGTCGCCCGGGTCGGCACCGACCTGCTGCTGGAGCGGCTGGCGCCGTACGAGAACAGCAACCGCGTCCCGGTCACCCTCGTGGACGCCCTGCTGCCCGAGCTGACCGACAAGGCGGCCGTCACGGAGCAGCGGCAGGGCATGGACGTGGAGACGCTGGGCGCGCTGGTGCGCGCGGTGGGCTTCGCGATGCAGCCGAAGATCCTGCCGAGGCTGCGCGCGGAGACCGAGAGCTGGCTGGCGAAGAACCTGAACGAGCGGACCCTGCGCTACTTCAAGCGCAAGCGGCTGACCTCGCTGGCCCTGCCGGGCGGGGTGCCGTCCCAGCTGTCGTTCCTCCCGCGCAACGCGACGGTCCGCCGGGTGGCGCGCAAGGCGCGCAGTCTGCGCAAGGCCGTACGACGCTGAGTGACCCCTGCGGCAGGGCGGGCCCGGTCCGGGCCCGCCCTGTCCGCTATCGGCCGAGGATGCCGCGGATCCGGGCCGCGTTCTCCTCGGTGACCTTCCACAGCAGCTCCTGCCGGTCGTGCACGTCCGCGACGGTCCGGCTGTGGTGGTCGAGGATGTGCAGGGCGCGCTCGGTGAGGACCGCGCCCAGGTCCCGCTCGTGCACCGACACACCCCACTCGGGGCGCTCGATGTCCCTCAGGAAGTACGCCATCTTGGGGTGCGAGATCAGGCTGATGATGGGCGTGCCGACTCCGAAGGGGATCATTCCGGCGTGCCCGCGCATGCCGATGACCAGCCGGCTCCTGGCGTACGTCTCGCGGATCTCGTCGTTGTCGAAGTCGTACATCGGGATGACCGGCAGCGAGATGCCGTGCTCGCGGCGCAGGTCGAAGGCGATCCGCTCGTCGTCCAGGGAGTGGGCGACGCACCGCACCTCGGTGTGGGCGCCGATCGCGCGGACGGCCTTCGCGATCTCGGCGAGGAAGTGGCCGTAGTCGTGGCCGAAGCGCAGGCCCGCGCGGTCGTACGCCGCGTTGAGCAGGACGGTGTCCTCGCGGTGCGACGGGTCGGTCCAGCCGGGCAGCAGTTGCCGCATGACCGTGGTCGGGCAGGGCTGGAAGACGACCTTGTCGTGCAGCTCGGCCGGGAGCAGGGAGCGGACCTTGGCGATGGAGCCGTGGTTGCGCAGGCCGAAGAACGCGGACTTCTCCACCAGCAGCCGGAGGCTCTCGTTGAACCGCCGGGCCCGGTACGACTGTCCGTCGAAGGCGTTGAAGCCGACCGCGAACACCATGATCGGCACGTCGATGGCGTCGAGGTGTGCGTCGGGGACGTTCCACTGCCAGGCGCTGTTGCCGTTGGGCATGGTGTCCGGGATGAACAGCCCGCCGCCGCCGATGACCAGGCCGCGCCGGGCGTTGACCCGTTCCAGGGCGGCCTTGTCGAACAGCCGGTGGGCGTGGACGGAGTGCCAGCGCCGGGAGGTGGTGTCGGCGCCGAAGGCGAGCCGGACGGTCTCGGGCAGCAGCTTGTCACCGGCGTTGCCCTGCCGGTCCATGTAGAAGGCGACGTGCGCGAGCTGGTCCTCGGCGGCGCCCTGCTCCTGGGACGGTACGGCGGCGGCGCGCTGGGCCCACAGCCGGCTGGAGCGGTGGGTGGGGTCGACGGTGAGGCCGGCGGTGGCGTACCGCAGCGCCTCGGTGTTGTCGCCGTGCACCCAGGCGATCTGGGCGAGGCGGGCGTAGGCGGTGGCGGCCCGGTTGGGGGCGGCGGTGGCCATGAGGAGCTGGGTCTTCGCCTCCTCGTAGCGCGAGACGCTCATCAGGGCGTGCCCGAGGATCTCGTGCGGCCAGGCCTCGTCCAGCGGGATGCGGACGCCGGAGAGGATGTCGACGGCGTCCTGGTACTCGCCGGCCGCGATGTGCGCGGCGGCGACCTTCCGGGCGGCCTCGACGTCTCCGGTGCGCCGCACGTGCGGGGTGCCGTAGTGCACCAGCAGGTCGTGGTGGAGGCCGCCCTTGGCGACGCAGGCCGCCTGGAACTCGGCGTCGCCCAGGTCGAACTCGCGCCAGCGTTCCTCGGCCTGCGCGTACCCGGCCTCGCCGCCCTGCCAGGGCTTGTGCCGGCCGGTGAAGTGCAGGATCGCGGTGTCGTCCGGGACGGGCAGGTCGCCGGAGAGGCGTCGCTTGACGAAGTTGTAGCGGGCGTCGAGGCGCACGAAGTCGCCGTCCAGGACGGCGTTGAGAATGCCCTGGTCGTGCTTGTCGAGTTCGTAGGCGCCGCTGCGCCCGACCTGGTCGAGCCTGGCGCAGAAGGCGTCGGACAGGTACTCGCGCTGGATGACCAGCAGCCCGGAGTTGAGCTTGTGCTGCCCGTAGAAGAACTGCGGTACGGCGGCCAGTCCCTCGCGCAGCTTCAGCAGTTCGCTCAGATCGCCGAGGACGACCATGTCGGTGTCCAGGGTGATGACGGTGTCGTAGTCGCGGATCTTGAAGACGTCGAGGATGAAGTACGCCTTGCGGACCAGGTAGTTGTCCTGGTCGCCCTTGGCGTAGGAGTCGTAGTGGCCGGCGTCGACGCGGCGCAGCACGATCCGGGGGTGCAGGGCCCGGATGCGGGCGACGGAGGCGGGCTTCAGGTCGTCGTGGAGGACGATGAAGTCCTCGCAGACGCCCGGGTTGGACAGGGCGAGGCTGCGCAGCAGGGCGAGGAAGCCGGGCAGGTAGTTCTCGTCGACGAAGCTCGCGAACGCGATGCGGCGCTTTCCGGTGAGGGCACTGCCTGAAGACGGAGAGGTGTCCGGTATGACCGGGCTGACGGTCGTGGTCATCGCAGGGAGATCCTCATGTCGGTGACGCTCTGGGCCCGGTCCATGACCCATGCCTTCTCGCTGGTGTATTCGTGCACGGAGGTGATGGCGAGCTTCATCGCTTCCTGGACGCGGTAGGCGCCGGACTCGTAGAAGTCGAAGCCGATCAGGTCGAGCTTCGGGCTGACGTCGAGGAAGTCCAGCAGCCACAGCATGTTGAAGCCGGTGGTCGGGATGCCGGACCAGACGTCGGTGCCGAGGCGGCCGATGTTCCGGACGGGCCAGCGCAGCGACTCGTCGCCGAGGTGCTGCTGGGCGCCGGGCACCAGGCGGTTGCGCAGGCTGTGCTTCCAGTCGCCGGAGACCCCGCCGAAGACGAGCCGGGTGGTCACCGGCTTGTCCCAGTTGAAGCCGTGCTTGTGGATGGTGGCGTGGATGTCGGTACGGCTGCCGGTGTGCTTCGGGTCGATCCGGTACGAGTTGAAGCGCACGACGAGGTCGTAGCCGTCGATCTCGGCGCCCATGCCGCTCTCGCCGACGCGGCCGGAGTTGGCGATCAGGCAGATCGACTTGCCGGCGATCTGGTTGCGGAACTCGCCGAGGCTGATCCAGCGGACCCCGCCGATCGTGGGGTCGGCGACGGGGCCGCGCATGCGGACGCGGCGCTGCTCGGCGTAGAGGGCGATGATCTCGCCGAGGTCGCCGCCGGGGATGCCGGTGCGCAGGTCCAGGTACTGGCTGAGGAGTTCCTGCCGGTCGGCGACCGGGGCCTGGTCGGCGGCGAGCGCGAGCAGCGCGCCGACCAGCCGGGGTTCGGCCGCCTCCCAGTCGCCGAGGGCGTGCAGGGCGAGGCCCTCGGCCCAGACGTCGGTGGCGGGCCCGGCGGCGTGGTCGGCGGCGCGCGGGCACTGGCGGCGCAGCAGGTCGAGCAGTTCGCGTTCGCGTTCGGCGGCCCGGCGCAGTCCGGTGACGCGGGCGGCGACGCCGAACCCGTCCTCGGTGGTCAGCTCCAGGTAGCGCTCGTAGGCGGCGACGGCCTCGTGTTCCTCGCCGAGCGCCTCCAGGACGCGGGCGCGCAGCCGCCAGCCGGCGCGGGAGTTCTTGCGGTGGGCGAGGACGGTGTCACCGATCCGCAGGGCGAGGTGCAGTTCGTCGTCGTAACCGCACTCCAGGGCCTTGTTGCCGACGGCCAGCAGGGCGTCCAGCAGTTCGCCGGGAATTCCGCCGGACGGGGCGGCGGCGCCCTTCACGGCCCGCTTGAGCAGGGCGGTCGCCCCGCCGGCCGGGGCGGGCGCGGGGGTGGTGACGCCGGTGGTGCTGACCAGCACGAGCACCTTGCGCAGCTGCTCGGCCAGTTCCGTGCGACGGCGGTCGAGGCTGCCGACGAGTTTGCCGCTGTGCACGGCGCAGGCGCGCAGGCAGTCGTCCAGCTCCCCTCCACGCACGGGTGCCCGCCGGGCTTGGACCCTTGTCATAGCTCTCCTGTTTGGTTCACCGATGCGTGGGGGTGATGGAGAAACTAGGAAGGTAAATCGACGGACAGATGAACGAACATGGTCCGGAAAGCGAATCGTTGGCTTGTCAACCAAGTCATTCCCGTGATTCGCCCAGGCGCCGATGAAACGATTGCCCTCTGATACAGATCTTCACCAGAAAGACAAAGACGATTAACGCCAGTCGGGTTGGGTGCCGAGAACCATGCCTGCTTCCTCCTCCGTCCTCGCCGCCGTGCCCGCTCCCCCGGCCCGCCGAACGGCCCATGAACGTCAGAGCCGTCTGTACGCGTTGGACGGTCTGCGGCTCGTGGCCGCGCTGATGGTCTGCCTCTACCACTACGCCGGACGCGGCGGCCCGGTCTCCGCGTCCTGGCACCAGACCCCGGCCCATGTCTTCCCGACCCTGTCCCAGGTCGCCACCTACGGCTGTCTGGGCGTGCAGTTCTTCTTCGTCATCAGCGGTTTCGTGATCTGCATGAGCAGTTGGGGCCGCACCCTCGGCGACTTCTTCCGCTCCCGGGTCGCCCGCCTCTACCCCGCCTACTGGGTCGCCCTGGTGCTGGTCACCGCGGCGGCCGTGGCCCTGCCCGTGGTCGTCCACCCGGTCCGGCCGGACGAGTTCCTGGTCAACCTGACGATGCTGCAACAGCCGATGGGCGCCACCCGCGTCCTCGGCGTGTGCTGGACCCTCTGGGTGGAGGTCCGCTTCTACGCCCTGTTCGCCCTGTTCGTCGTCCTACGGGGTGTGACCTACCGCCGGGTCGTGCTGTTCGCCTGCGTCTGGACGCTGGCGGCGGTGGTGTGCCGCACCTCCGGCAACGCGCTCACCGACCAGCTGGTCATGCCCGAGTACGCCCCCTTCTTCGTCGGCGGTCTGGCCCTGTACCTGATCCACCGCTTCGGCGGCGACCTGCTGTTGTGGGGCATCGTCGCGGTGTCCTGGCTGCTGGGGCAGAGCACCGCCACCCAGGGTTTGTGGCACGCCGGCGCGCAGGGCGACTTCCACCGCAGCCCGTACGTCATCATCGCCGTCGTCACCCTCGCCTTCGCCGCCGTGGCCGCGGTGGCGGTGGGCTGGACGCGGTGGGCCTCCTGGCGCTGGCTGGTCACGGCCGGCGCGCTGACGTACCCCTTCTATCTGATCCATGAGCACCTGGGCTGGTTCGTCATCCGGGTGCTGCACCGGGGGCTCGGGCTGCCGGCGTGGCCGACGCTCGCCGTGACCGTGCTGGGCATGCTGACGGTGGCCTGGCTGATCCACCGGTTCGTGGAGAAACCGTTCGGCCCCCGGCTGAAGAGGGCGCTGAAGAAGGCCCGTACGCCCGCGACCACCGCCGTCAGCTGATCCCGTACCGCGCCCCGATGCCCGCGACGACCAGCGCCAGCCCCTCCTCGAACTGCCGGTCGTAGTCGTCGAAGAGGAGCCTCCCGGCCTCGGCCGCGAGCGGGAAGCCGGCCATGCGCCGGGCGCGTTCCCCGATGTCGTACCCCTCCCGGCGCTCGCCCGGGAGGGGCCGCACACCCTGCTCCTCGGTGACGAAGCCGAGGGTGTACGCGTGCACCGTGCGGCCCGCGTCGACCGCCTGCGCGAGGGTGAAGCCGGCGCCCGTCAGCACCCGCAGGTTCGCCTCCAGCTCCCGGGCGTGCTCGATGCCCGTGAAGCGCGAGCCGCTGAACACCTTTGCCCCGTCGCGGTAGCCGAGCAGCGCCGCCCGCAGCCCGCGCTGGGTCTTCAGCAGCCGTTCCCGCCAGGTGTCGGCGGGATCTAGGACGGCTCCGGCCGCCATCCGCCGGTACATCTCCGTCGCCATCTCGTCCAGCAGCGCCTGCTTGTCCTTGAAGTGCCAGTACAGGGCGGGCGCCTTGACGTCCAGCTCCCGGGCGATGGCGCGCAGGGTCAGCCCGTCCAGGCCGACCTCGTTCAGCAGCCGCAGCGCGGTGTCGGCCACTCGTGCGCGGTCCAGGGGCGCGCGCTTCTCGGAACTCACGCTTGACAGCTTAACAACGTTAAGGGCACGCTCGTCGACAAGGCCACTTAACATCGTTAAGGAGATATGCGATGGATGTACTGATCGTGGGCGCGGGACCGACGGGCCTGACGCTGGGCATCGACCTCGCCCGGCGCGGAGTGGACGCCCTGGTGGTGGAGCGGGCGGAGGCGCTCTTCCCGGGCTCGCGCGGCAAGGGAATCCAGCCCCGCACCCAGGAGGTCCTCGCCGACCTGGGCGTCCTGGACGCGGTCCGGGCGGCCGGCGGCCCCTACCCGCCCCGGCTGATCTGGAAGGACGGCGAGCGGCTCGGCGAACAGCCGATGTTCGAGGAGATCCCGGCGGACGAGGGCACGCCGTACACCGAGCCGCTGATGGTCGCGCAGTGGCGGACGCAGGAGGTGCTGTACGCACGGCTGACCGAGCATGAGGGAGGGCGTGTCGCGTTCGGCCGGGAGGTGACGGGCCTGACGCAGGACGCGGAGGGCGTGACGGTGTCGTGCGCCGACGGTACGACGCTCCGCGCGGCCTACGTGGTCGCGGCGGACGGCGGGCGCTCGGCGGTCCGGCGCGCACTGGGCGTGGGCATGACCGGGGAGACGGTCGATCCGGTGCCGTTCCTCGTGGCGGACGTACGGGTGCGGGGCCTGGACCGGGACCACTGGCACACGTTCCCGGGGGCCGACGGCAGCGGCCTCGCCCTGTGCCCGCTCGCCGGCACGGAATACTTCCAACTACAGGCGCGCCTGCCGGGAGCGGCCGAGGCCGACCTGTCCCTGGACGGCATCCGCGAGCTGGTCGCCACCTCCACGCACCTGGACGCCGGTGACGTCACGGACCTGCGCTGGGCCTCCGACTTCCGCCCGCGCGCGGCCCTGGCGGACCGGTTCCGGGCGGGCCGGGTCCTCCTCGCCGGCGACGCCGCCCACGTCCACTCCCCGGCGGGCGGCCAGGGCCTGAACACCAGCGTCCAGGACGCCTACAACCTGGGCTGGAAACTGGGCGCGGTACTCCGGGGCGGGGCACCGGCAACCCTGTTGGACACGTACGAGGAGGAGCGCCGCACGAACGCGGCGGCCATGCTGGACCTGTCGACGGGGGTACACCGAGGGACGGTCCAGCGGGGCCGGGCGACGGTACAACTCGGTCTGAACTACCGGGAGTCGTCCCTCAGCGTGGACACACGCGGGAAGACCGAGGGCCTCCGCGCGGGCGACCGCGCCCCGGACGGCACGGTGTCCGGCGTCCGCCTCTTCGACGCGTTCCGGGGCCCGCACTGGACGCTGCTGGGAGCGACGGCGGCGGGGGTGCGCTCGCTCCCCACGGCCCCGGAGTCGTACGGCGAGGGCGTCTTCCTGATCCGCCCGGACGGGTACGTGGGCTGGGCGGGAGAGACCACGGAGGGCCTGCGAGAGTACGCGGAACGAACGGGCGCTTTTATGACCCCGTAGGGCGCGACGAACCTCAGGGGCGCGGGGAACCGCGCGACAAGCCACCCCGCACCCGAAACCGCGCCCTCTTCGGCCACATCACAGCGAAGCGTCACGCGCTGGCGAGCGAGAGCTTCACCGCGAACCCCAGGAACAGCGCCCCCGCCGCCGACGTGGCGGTGGCGGACAGCCGCTTGCGCCGGCGGAAGGCCGCGGCCAGCCGCGTGCCGCCGAATATCAGGGCGCTGAGATACAGACCGCTGGCCAGCTGGGCGAAGGCGCCGAGGACGACGAAGGAGAGGGCCGGGTAGGCGTAGCCCGGGTCGACGAACTGCACGAAGAAGGCGACGAAGAAGAGGATCGCCTTGGGGTTGAAGAGGCTGACGACGAGGGCACGGCGGAAGGGCCGCTCGTCGGTGCCCTCGGCGGGCGCGGCCTCCTCGACGGCCCGCTCCCGCCGGGTCCGCCACATCTGCCGGGCGGCCCGCAGCATGCCGATCGCCAGCCAGCTCAGGTATCCGGCGCCCGCGTACTTCACGATCCCGAACAGCAGCGCGTTCCCCTGGAGCAGCGAGGCGACGCCGGCGGCGGACAGTGTCATCAGCACGGTGTCCCCGCACCACACACCGGCGGCGGCGGTGTAACCGGCCCGCACACCGCGGCGAGCGGCCACGGACAGCACGTAGAGCGAGTTGGGGCCGGGCAGCAGCACGATCAGGATCAGGCCCGCGAGATAGGTGGGGAGGTCGATGACACCGAACATGGGAGGAGTGTCGCACGGGGGTACGACACTCGGTCCTCCCCGTCCAGGAGGGCGCCCAGGGCCTCAGAAGGTGTCACTCGGTACGTGGCTCCCCCAGACCTCGCGGAGCGCCCCGCAGACCTCCCCCACCGTCGCCCGCGCCCGCAGCGCCTCCTTCATCGGGTACAGGACGTTGTCCTCGCCCTCCGCCGCCTTCCGCAGCGCGTCCAGTGCCGTGGTCACCGCGCCCTGGTCGCGTTCGGCCCGCAGTCCGGCCAGGCGTTCGGCCTGGCGGGACTCGATCGACGGGTCCACGCGCAGCGGCTCGTACGGCTCCTCCTCGTCCAGCCGGAAGCGGTTGACCCCGACCACCACCCGCTCACCGGAGTCGGTCTCCTGCGCGATGCGGTACGCGTTCTTCTCGATCTCGGCCTTCTGGAAGCCCCGCTCGATCGCGGCGACCGCGCCGCCCAGGTCCTCCACCCTCCGCATCAGGTCGACGGCCGCCTCCTCCACGTCGTCCGTCATCCGCTCGACCGCGTAGGAACCGGCGAACGGATCCACCGTCGCCGGTACGTCCGTCTCGTACGCCAGCACCTGCTGCGTCCGCAGGGCCAGCCGCGCGCTCTTGTCCGTAGGCAGCGCGATGGCCTCGTCGAAGGAGTTGGTGTGCAGGGACTGCGTACCGCCGAGGACGGCGGCCAGGGCCTGGACGGCGACCCGGACCAGGTTCACCTCCGGCTGCTGGGCCGTCAGCTGGACCCCCGCCGTCTGGGTGTGGAAGCGCAGCATCAGCGACTTGGGATTGCGCGCCCCGAACTCCTCCCTCATCACCCGCGCCCAGATCCTGCGCGCCGCCCGGAACTTGGCGACCTCCTCCAGCAGCGTCGTACGGGCCACGAAGAAGAAGGACAGGCGCGGGGCGAAGTCGTCCACGTCCATGCCCGCCGCCACCGCCGTACGGACGTACTCGATGCCGTCGGCGAGCGTGAACGCGATCTCCTGCGCCGGGGACGCGCCGGCCTCGGCCATGTGGTAGCCGGAGATCGAGATCGTGTTCCACTTCGGGATCTCGGCGGTGCAGTACCGGAAGATGTCCGCGGTCAGCCGCAGGGACGGCTTCGGCGGGAAGATGTACGTGCCCCGCGCGATGTACTCCTTCAGGACGTCGTTCTGGATCGTGCCCGTCAGCTGGTCGGCGGGCACCCCCTGTTCCTCCGCCACCAGCTGGTACAGCAGCAGGAGCAGCGCGGCGGGCGCGTTGATCGTCATGGACGTCGAGACCTGGTCCAGCGGGATGCCGTCGAACAGCACCCGCATGTCCTCGATCGAGTCGATCGCCACGCCCACCTTGCCGACCTCGCCGTGCGCGAGGGGCGCGTCGGAGTCGTGGCCCATCTGGGTGGGCAGGTCGAAGGCGACGGACAGGCCGGTGGTGCCGTGGGCGATCAGCTGCCGGTAGCGGGCGTTGGACTCCGCCGCCGTGCCGAAGCCCGCGTACTGGCGCATGGTCCAGGGCCGGCCGGTGTACATGGTCGGGTAGACCCCGCGGGTGAACGGGTACGCGCCCGGTTCGCCCAGCTTGCGGGCCGGGTCCCAGCCGGTCAGGTCGGCCGGCCCGTAGACCGGCTCGATCGGCAGGCCCGACTCCGACTGACGTGCCGACTGATGTGCCATCGCTTGCCTCCGCGCGGTAGGACGGGTACTCCTCACCATGCCCCGTAGTTCGGCGGCGGTCACGCGGGGAAGCATCCCGGGCATGAGGATCCCGGGGAGATCTGCCGCTCTGCTCGCCTCGGCCGCCGCACTCGCCGCGCTCTGCGGGTGCACCGTGCAGCCGGCGGGCGCCGATGGAAAACGGGGCCTGCCGGTGCGTGTGGAGCTGCCGAGCAGTCCAGGTTCCGGCACCGCCCGGAGCAGTCCGGGGCCCGGCCCCGCCCGGACGGCGCCGGCCGCCCCGCCGACGGCCACCACACCGACCACCACGCCGATGCCCGCCGCGCCCGCCGTGCCCGCGCCGCGGGTCCTGTGGTCGCGGGGGGACAGCGGGCCGGCCGTGCGGGAACTCCAGGCGCGGCTGCGCCAGGTGGCCTGGCTGACCGAGGGGCCGAACGGGTCGTACGACGGCCCGACCGAGCGGGCCGTCCAGGGCTTCCAGGGCAGGCGCGGGCTGCCCCGGACCGGCGCGACGGACACCGTCACCTGGCAGCGGCTGGTGGCGATGACACGTCCGCCGGGCAGGTGGGAGCTGTACCTGATGGGCGGTCAGCCGGCCGCCGCGCCGGACGCGCGCTGTCTGACCGGGCGGGTGCTGTGCATCAGCAAGACCAGCCGGACCCTGCGCTGGATGGTCGACGGGCGGACCCTGTCCACGATGGCGGTGCGGTTCGGCGCGCAGTACACCCCGACCCGCGAAGGTGTGTTCACCGTCTACTGGAAGTCACGGCACCATGTGTCGACCCTCTATGACGCGCCGATGCCGTACGCGATGTTCTTCAGCGGCGGCCAGGCGGTGCACTACTCGTACGACTTCGCGGCGCGCGGCTACGCGGGCGGCTCCCACGGGTGCGTCAACGTGCGGGACGAGACGGCGATCGCTCAGCTCTTCGCACAGGTGAGGGTCGGCGACAAGGTCGTCGTGTCCTGGTGAGCCGTCCTGCTGAGCGTGTGCGTTGCGGGGCGCGGGCGGGACCGGGGGAACGTGCCCCGCCCGCGCCAGGTGCACGAGCCGTGGGTACGGGGGGAACCCCGGCTCCGTGCGACGGCCGATGACCAGTCGGCTCACTCATTACTGCGTCCGGGGCTCCAGAAACGTCACACCTCGCGCCGAAAGTTTTTCGGCGCCCGCAAAAAGCGCTGGTCAGACGGGGTTACGGCGATCAGAGCGCGGTGTACTTCGGAGCCGGTGACGGGGTCGCGGGGCCGTTGTCCGGTGCGCCGGGGTGCGCGGGTGCGAAGGCCGAGGGAGCGGGGGCGGCGCCACCGCGGTGCCCGCCGCCGCCCTTGCCCCCGCCCTTGCCGCCGTCTTTGCCGCTGCCCTTGCCGCTGCCCTTGCCGCCGTCTTTGCCGCCGTCTTTGCCGCTGCCCTTGCCGCCGCCCGGACCGGCGGGGCCGTCGTCGCCCTTGCCCTTGCCACCGTCCTTGCCGCCGTCCTTGCCCTCGCCCTGGCCGGTGGTGTTCCCGCCGCTGCCGCCACTGCCGCCGCTGTTCGCGCCGCCCGTGCCGCCGGAGACGGAGTCACCGGTACCCAGCAGGACCTTGCAGTACTTGGTCACGCGGCCGGGGCCGCCGGCCAGGTGTTCCAGCGCGCGCTTGCGGCCGGCGTCCAGGTCCTTGCCGTCCCGCACGGCACGGCAGGCCGCGGTGGCGCCGAGCCACCCGGTCCCGGACGTCGCGGAGGGGGCTCCGGAGCCGGGTACGGCGTTCCGGCCGGTGCCGTCGCCCGTCCCGGCGGCCTCGTCATCGGTGCCGCCGCGCCCTCGTGTACCACCGTCCGGCGCGCCCGTGCCCGTTCCGCCGCCCGGTGCGGACGGGGAGGCGAGCGGCTGCCCGCTGGTCGTGTCGGGGGAGACGGAGGCGGCCGGGCGGGGGTGCTCGTCGCCGAACGGCGTGGGCAGCACCCCGCTGCCGGCGGCCACGGCGACCCCGCCGAGCGTGCCCGCGGCCACCGCGGCGGCGAGGGTCAGGCGCACCGGGCGGGCCCAGCGGGGGCGCCGGGTGCGGATTCCGGTACGGGCCGGGGCACCGATGCTGACCAGGCCGGCGTCGGCGCGGGGTGCCTGGGTGCGGGTGGCGGCGGGGGCGTGCGCGGCGGCGGTGCGCTCCGCCTCGGCGGCCTCGCGGGCCTTGCGGAACGCGGCCAGCGCGGCCTGCTCGCCGGGGAGTTCACCGGAGGCGGGGGCCGCCTCGGCGGACAGCGCGCCGAGCGCCCCGGAGAGACGTTCGGCCTGGTCACGGGCGGAGGGGTCGACGGCGTCCAGTGACTCTCCGCGCAGCAGACGTTCCGCCGTCTCACGGTTCAGCCACTTGTACTGCTCGTCGGCCATCACATGTCCTTCTGCGTCCGCGCACGCGTATGCGTCACAGTTGCGGACGTCACCGCGCCCCGGCGCGGTTCTCTTTGCGGCGGGAGCGCGTCGAGTCCGCCCGTCGATTCCGGATCGTCGCCGATCAGCTCCGCGAGCCGTTTGAGACCGCGGTGCGCGGCGGTACGGACGGCGCCCGCGCGTTTGCCGAGGGTCTCGGCGGCGGTCTTGGCGTCCAGGCCCACGACCACGCGCAGGACGACCGCCTCGGCCTGGTCCTGCGGGAGCCGGGCAATCAGGGAGAGGGTGCTGTCGGTGGCCAGGGCCTCGATGGCCTCGCCGGCCGTGTCGGACTCGGCGGCGCGGCCGGTCAGCTCCGTCTCGTCGCCGCCTATGGCGGGGCGCCGGCCCCGCATGCGTATGTGGTCCAGGGCACGATTGCGGGCGATCCGGGCGGCCCAGCCGCGGAACCGGTCGGCGTCACCGCTGAACCGGTCCAGGTCGCGGGCGATCTGGAGCCAGGCCTCGGACGCGACGTCCTCGGCGTCCAGGTCGCCGACCAGTGTGCGGACGTATCCGAGCAGGCGGGGATGCACCGCGCGGTACACCGTACGGAACGCGGTCTCGTCTCCGTCCTGTGCCGCACGCACCGCGGCGGTCAGCTCCGCGTCGTCCCCCAGCACCGTACTCCCTTTACGCCTGTCTTCGGTCGGCGCGAAAGGCACGTTACGGCGTGAAACCGCGGCTCGTCCACGTCCATACAAGATGCAACTAACTCGTGACCGGGTACGGATGTGCGCAGCGTGAGATCCGGGCGGGGTCGCGATGTGCCCGAGGCGTGGCGGGGTGTGACAGAAACCGCGCCCATGGCGCTGAAGAGAGTACGGGCCGCGCGCGGCCCGTCCGCGCGACGGCCGGGGCCTCTCCTGTGGGGGGTGGCGGCCCCGGCCGTTGCCTCGGTTCGGCGCTCCGGCCTCGGCGTTGCACGGACTCGGCGACCAACGCGGCCAAGGCGTGACCAACCGGCCAGGCGCCCGCGTCGGCCACCCCGTTCCGTGCGGTCCGGTCTACTTCGGCAAGTACGGTTGCCTACGGCTTGCCGCCGGCCGAGTTCCCGTCGGCCGTCTTGCCGCCGCCCGCGTTTCCTTCGGCCGCGTTCCCTTCGCCCGCGTTCCCCTGGCCGCCGTCGCCCTTGCTCTCACCCTTGCCGGTCTTGCCGGTGCTGCCGGAATTGCTCGGTTTTTCGGCGTTCCTGCCCTTTGTCGGTGTCCTCTGCGCGGCGCAGTAGGCGGCGACCTTCTCCGGGCCCCCGGCCGCCGTGACGAGCCGTTGCCAGGCGGTCGCCTCCAGGGCGCCACCGCGTTCCCCGGCCCGTGTGTAGGCACGGCAGTGGGCGAGGGTGTCCTGGGCGGTGACCGGGTGCCGGGGGCGAGGGGCGGAGCCGGTGTCCGAGGGCCCGGTTGCCGTGCCGTCGGCCGAGGCGGGCGGCGCGTCGGCCGCCGGCCGCGCGGACCGGGGCGCTCGGCTCGGGTCGTCGTGCGTACCGGACCCGGCGGAGCCGATGGCCGCGACGGCGGCTCCGCCCAGCGTGAGGCTCGCCAGCGCGAGCGAGAGGGTGATCCGCAGCGAGCGGCGGGCGCGGGCCGGCCGCCAGTCGTCCCGGGCGCGGGTCCGCGCGTGGTGTGCCCCCGCGTCGCGCGCGGCCCGGAAGGCGGCGACGGCGCTGCGCTCGGCCTCGGCGTCGACGCCCTCGGCGCGCAGGGCGGCGCCGAACCGCGTCTCCAGCCGAGCGCGCCCGGAGGCCGGCTCCGGCGCGGCGACGGTACCGCCAGGGTGCGCACGCCGACGACCGGTCAGCCCGCCGCCGCTGTGCCGTTCACCCATACCCGTTCCCGCCCTCATCCGGTCCACCCGGAACTCCGTACACCGATCCACCGCACCCACTCACCGACATCCCAGGCGCCCACGCCCACCGGCCATCCAGCCACCCGGCCCCGTGGGCCCCGCACCCGAGGCTCCGCAGGCGCCGAAAACCCGGGCCGCGAACGCGTCCGGAGCCGAGCGCACCCGCATCCGCCCCCGGACTCCGCCCTCCGCCGAAGCCGAGCCCTCGAACTCCCCGAGGCCAAGGCCCCGAGCGCCCCTGCTGCGACGCGGGAAACGGCGCCGTAGCCGACGCCCCGCCCCCATACATACGTCTCACATCCGCCGGCGTTCACCCCGGCTCCCCCGGCGTCGGCCGATCCGTGTCCGTCACGTCGTCCGCGCCGAGTTGGCGGGCCAGGCGCCGCAGGCCCCGGTACGCGGCTGTGCGGACGGCGCCGGGGCGTTTGCCGAGGACTCGGGCCGCGGCCGGGCCGTCGAGGCCGACGACCACGCGCAGCAGCACCGCCTCGGCCTGGTCCCGGGGCAGCGCGCGGACCAGTTCCAGCGCGCGCTCGGTGGAGAGCGACTCCAGGGCCTGGTCGTGGGTGCTGTGCCGGCCGGGCAGCTCCAGGGCGTCCTGCTCCAGCTGCGCCGCCCGGGGCCGTACCCGCTGCCGGCGCAGATGGTCCAGCGCGCGGTGCCGGGCGATGGTCGCGGTCCAGCCTCGAAAGCCCGCGCCGTCGCCCCGGAACCGGCCGAGGTCGCGCGCGATCTCCAGCCAGGCATCGGAGGCGACGTCCTCCGCGTCCTCGCCGACCAGACCCCGCAGATAGCCCAGCAGGCCGGGCTGCACGATCCGGTAGGCCACCGCGAACGCGGTCTCGTCACCGTCCTGGGCCCGCGCGACGGCCGCGCCCAGCTCCCCGTCCCGCGGCTGCGGGCGGCGGGGTTCCCCTCCCTGGCCCAAGACCGTCCTCGTTCGTGCCGAGTTCCTGGCCACTGCGTGGCGCTTGCCTCACGGTGCGACACGCTCCGGCCGTGTCCCCGCCCTCCACGATCATCAGCGTCGGCCCGGACGGAAGTGTCACAGCCGGGCCGGTCAGCCGGGGGCGGTCGCCTCCCGGCACAGCAGCCGCAGCGAGCCGTGGCCGGCGTAGCAGCGGCGGGCCTCGTCGATGGGGTCCCACAGCCGGCCGTCGGGGGTGCGCACCCAGTGCTCGCCGCCGGTCGCCCACCACTCGGCGCCGGTCTGCCGGACGATCACCTCGCCCGCGTAGGCGCCGAAGCCGCGCAGCACGCTCTCGACGGCCGCGTACGGCGGCCCCTCACGGCGTATCTCCTCGATCATCCGGTCCACCCGCCACAGGCTCTGCGCCGAGTAGTCGAGCCGTACCCGCGCGCCCTCCCGCATGGTCGCCACCGCGTCCGCCGCCCACCGCACGGGCTTGGCGGCGGCACTCGGCCTGGCCTCCTGCTGTGCTGCCTGGGACCCGGCGGTCGCATGAGCTGTCACATGAGTCGTCACTTGGGCTGTCACATAAGGAAGAGCGAGCCGGGGAGGGATTCCGTCACCGGAATTCGAAACGTTTCTCCCGACGTTTGGCCAACCGTCGCAGGACCACCCCACGTCCGCCGCACGAAGGGCACAGGCCCCCCTCACGCTCCCGGTTCCGCGGCGCTGCGCGCCCGGCGCGAGACCACCGCGCGCAGCACCCGGCGGCCCTCCACCGACACCTCCAGCGCCTGGCGCAGCCCCTGCGCGCCATGCCCCGCGAGGAGTTCCAGCACGGCGGCCTGGCGGCGCAGCTCGGCGGCGACGAGCGGCGGCAGCTCCGCCGTGTCGCCCGCCCGCCCGGCGTCGAGGCCGTCCGGGACCGGGTCGCCGTCCCGGGCCGGGTCGCCGTCCGCGGCGGGGTCGAGCAGCCGGTGGACGCGCAGCGAGGCGACCGAGCAGGCGTCGGCCCAGGGCCGTACCGCGCCCGCGGTGCGCTCGGCCGGGGCCGACTCCAGCATGCGCCGGGCGAGGCACGCGGCCTCGTCGTCGGCGGGGTCCGCGGGGCCGAGGGTGGTGCGGACCAGGGCCAGGTCCATGGACCAGTCGGAGCCCTCGGCGAGGCGGGCCCACAGCGGGCGCAGCAGTTCGTCGTCGCCGCCGAGCAGCGGCAGACACCGATCCAAACAAGCCAGTCCGCTGGCGGCCAGTCCGCGTTCGTCGGCCTGTGCGATCAGTTCCACGAGGCTCATGAATTTCTCCCTCGCCAGGGCGCCGACCGGTACGGAGCCCGCACTTCCCCTTACTGCGTGCGACGGCGCGGGAGTGTCACAGCCGCGGTGTTTCAGCCAAAGGCGACAGCGGCCGGGGTCAGCCGAAGGCGGGGGCCGGCACCTCGCCGGAGAGCACCTTGCGCTCCTGCATACGGGTCAGCTGGAGGACCACCACGATGGCGAGGACGGCCGCCGCGATGTCGAACGCGTCGGAGAACAGCATCACCCGGGCGGCGTCGCGCAGTTCGGCCACCGTCTCGGCGTTGCGGGACGTGGTGTACGCGTACCGGCCCGCGAGGAGGCTGATGATCCACAGCGTCCACCAGGCGTTGACCGGCGTGTGCCCGGGCCGCGCGCCCCAGGGAGCGCTGGCGTCCCAGCTGTCGGCGACGATCCGGCGCGGGAACCAGAGGTTCACGACCGGGCAGAACCAGCCGCCGATCGTCCAGCCGCGCTTCATGCGGTGCCGGGAGGCATCGAACACCTCGGCGTTCACCCGGACCCGCCACAGCCAGCACAGGTAGACGACCATCGTGGCGACCAGCGCGACCATCTGGGTGATGCCGGCCACCGCGTAGACCGCGTCCGCGCGGTCGGCCCGGTCGACGACGCCGGCCCCGGTGGCGCCGTCGGCGATGTCGCCGGTGACGTCGAGTTCCAGCAGGTCCGCGTAGCAGGCGAACAGGTCGGTGGCGATGACGAGCCCGAGCAGTACGGCGGTGGCCCGGCCGAGCGCGGCCGGCGAGCGCAGCCAGGCGCCGGCCGGGGGCTGGTACGGCGGCGCGGGATGGGGCGGCGTGGGCATGGGCGAGGTCATGACGGAGTCCCCCCGGGACGATGAGAGCTGAGCCGGCGCGTCGGCTCTCCCCGAGGCGACGCGCGGCCACTGACCTGGACGCGCGCGTCACCAGGACGCGCGCGGACACCGGAACATACGGTCGGACGCCGCCGTACGTCCACTCGGTTCTCAGCCCAGCCGGTCCGCCAGCCTCCGGAAGTCGGCCCAGGACAGCGCGGGCGTGCCCGGGTCCCACAGCTTCTGCGCGGTGGCCCGCAGCGGCATCCGGATGCCGGCGGCGACCTGTGCCTCCGTCTGCGCGTTCGGGAAGTCGGACCAGACCGCGAAGGAGCCGCCGAGGATCTGGCCGTCGTAGCGCTCCGGTACGGCGGTCGTGCCGCGCAGCACCCGCGGGTTCCACCGCTCGTAGATACGCTGTCCGGTCGGGTAGACGAAGGTCTGCGGCTGTCCGAGCACGTAGTAGAGGAACTCGTCGTTGTAGTTGATCACCTTCCGGCCCGCGCTCAGGTACTCCACGGGCTGCCGGGCGCCGATCTCCTTGCCGGTCCAGTAGGCGACCTGGATGTCCGGGTCGGGCCGCACGGTGGTGTCCCGGTAGAAGCCGTCGTTCCAGGCGCGGACGGTCCGGTCGTGGGCGCGGACGGTGGCGGCGCGGTCGTTCAGCCAGCCGGTGGCGAGGTCGGCGACGGTCGCGCCGGGGCCGAAGGCCTGCCGGGCGGCGGCGGCCAGCCGCGGATACGAGGCCTGCGGGTCCCTGACGGTCAGCGCCTGGTACTCGTCCCCGCCCAGGTGCCACTGGTCGCCGGTGAAGAGCCCGGCGTACTCGTTCAGCAGATCGTCGACGATCCGCGCGGAGGCGTCCTTGGAGATGTCGACCGCGCCCCGCGTCGGCGCCCCGCTCGCGTTGCGCAGCTGGAGGTCCGGGTGGGCGGCGATGACGGCGCCCAGGTGCCCCGGCGAGTCGATCTCCGGTACGACGGTGATGTGCCGGCTGTCCGCCAGCGCCACGATCTTCTTGACCTGCGCCTTGGTCAGATGGTCCTTTGAGACGATCTCCGGGTGGCTGCTGGACTCGATCCGGAAGGCCTGGTCGTCGGAGAAGTGCAGGCCCAGCTCGTTGAACTTCAGGTCCCCCAGCTCGCGTATCCGGTCCTCGATCCAGGTCTCGCTGTACGGCTTGCGTGCGATGTCCAGCATGAACCCGCGCACCGGCTTGGCGGGCTCGTCGCCCACGACGCCCTCGGGTGCCGTACCGCCGCCGTGGACCTCCTGCTTCAGGGTGCGGGTGCCGTAGAACACGCCGGCCTCGCCGGGCCCGCTGATGTCGACCCGCCCGCTCCGGACGGTCATGGTGTACGACTCCTGGTTCCCGCCCCCGCCGCCGAGCGCGAGCCGCACGTCACCCGCCCGCACGTCGTCCTTCTCCCCCGCGTACGTCAGCCCCAGCTCCCGGGCCGTGAGCCGTCCCTCGTCGGCCAGCTCGGCGTCGCTCACCACCACCCGCCCGCCCGGCCGCGGTGTCCAGCCGGGCCCGCGCGCCGGGGTGTGGGAGCGCACCGCGGGTATGGTGCGCGGCGCCCGCGAGAGCGGGTAGGACCGGCTGGGGCTGGGGCGCGCCGACGGTGTGCCAGGACCGCCGGAGTCGGTGCCGGCCACCCGGCCGGACGACGACTGCCGCGCGCTTCCCCCCGGCTTCCCGCCGCCCCCGTCCGACGAGGCCCACACGCCGACGCCCGTGCCGAGCGCGACGGTCCCGACGAACGCGGCGGCCATCACCGCCCGCTTCCGTATCACCTGCCGCGCCGGGCCCCGGCGCCTGTGCCTGTGCTGGGTCACCCTGCCAACGTACGACCGATCTCCGGCTCACCTGTCACCCGGACGTTCCGAAACTCTCCCGTCCGAGTGAATTTCCGGCATCCCTCGGACACAGCGTGACCACTCTCGATAACCTGACGTCACACTTTTCACAGCATCCCCTGCCACGCCACATGTGACGCGAGGACCCACGCTGCCCGCCCACCGCCTGCCGTATCTCCCCACGCCCCTCGACGCCTTCAACACCGCACCCGCGGACGAGGCCCGGACCCTCCTCCTGCACTGCCTGCACAGCCTGCGCTGGTCGCACCGGATCAGCGACCACCGCCCCTACCCCGACCTGGGCGCTCTGCTGGCCGCGGTGGACGAGGCGGCGTACGACCTCTCCCCCGGCGATCTGGCCGAGGCCCTGGCCGGTGAGTGCCTCCCCGAGCTTCCCGAGGACACCTACTCGGCGGCCCACATGGCCCTGAGCGCCGCGCACGCCGCGTACGAGGCCCGATTCGGACACGCGTTCGTCGTCTACCTGGGCGATGTCGCCCCGGACGAGGTCATCGACCACATCCTCGAAGCGATCCGGTCACGATTGACAAACGATCCGGACGAGGAACGCGTGGTGGCGGCAGAGGAGCTACGGCGCCTCGCGAAGGGGAGGCTCGCGGCACACCTGAGGGGCGCGGGGCCGTGTCTACCAGCGACTCCGCCGCGCGGCGCGACCAGCCACAACGCACCCGCACCCGGCCGATGACGGCACACACCGCCCCGGACTCCGCCCGCCGCTCCCCCATCCGGTGCCAAATTGATCACACAAGGTAGGCCCCCCGTAAGCACCGCAGCGGCACGTGGATACCATGCAGAGGGCCGGTGGACCGTACCCGGCCGGGCCCGACCGACAGTGAAGCCGGCGCGGCCCTAGTCCCCGCTCCCGGAGGGTTCTTCCGTGCCGGCTGGAACGCTGTACCGCGGCCGGGAAGGAATGTGGTCCTGGGTGGCTCACCGAGTCACCGGCGTCCTCATCTTCTTCTTCCTGTTCGTTCACGTGCTGGACACCGCTCTCGTGCGTGTATCTCCCGAGGACTACGACAAGGTCGTAGCCACGTACAAGACGCCGATCGTCGCGCTGCTGGAGTACGGCCTCGTCGCCGCCATCCTCTTCCACGCGCTCAACGGCCTGCGCGTCATCGCCGTCGACTTCTGGTCGAAGGGCCCGCGCTACCAGAAGCAGATGTTCTGGACCGTGATGGGTGTCTGGATCGTGCTGATGCTCGGGGCGATCTACCCGGTCCTCGGCCACGCCTACCGTGTCCTGTTTGGGAGCTGACGCCGATGTCCACGACCGAAACCGCGGCCTCCGGAGTCGGCCCCGTCGAGGGCGCTCCCGTCTACACCGTCGACAACCCGGCCCCGCTGATCGAGGCGCCGCGCAAGCGCACCAAGAAGTCCCCGAAGTCGACCCGGGGCAACTTCGAGCTGGCGGCCTGGCTGTTCATGCGCCTGTCCGGCATCGTGCTGGTCGTCCTCGTCATCGGCCACCTGCTGATCCAGCTCGTGCTGGACGGCGGCGTCTCCAAGATCGGCTTCGCCTTCGTGGCCGGCCGCTGGGCGTCCCCGTTCTGGCAGGTCTGGGACCTGCTGATGCTGTGGCTGGCGATGCTGCACGGCGCCAACGGCCTGCGCACGATCATCAACGACTACGCGGAGCGCCCGACCAGCCGCCTGTGGCTGAAGGGCCTGCTCTACACCGCCACGGTGTTCACCATCCTGCTGGGCACGCTGGTGATCTTCACCTTCGACCCGAACATCCGCTAGGCACGGGGCTGCGAGAATCATGAAGATCCACAAGTACGACACCGTCATCGTCGGCGCCGGCGGCGCGGGCATGCGCGCCGCCATCGAGGCGACGAAGCGCAGCCGCACCGCGGTCCTGACCAAGCTCTACCCCACCCGCTCCCACACGGGCGCCGCGCAGGGCGGCATGGCCGCCGCGCTGGCCAACGTGGAGGAGGACAACTGGGAGTGGCACACCTTCGACACGGTCAAGGGCGGTGACTACCTGGTCGACCAGGACGCCGCCGAGATCCTGGCGAAGGAGGCCATCGACGCCGTCCTCGACCTGGAGAAGATGGGCCTGCCGTTCAACCGGACGCCGAACGGCACCATCGACCAGCGCCGCTTCGGCGGGCACAGCCGTAACCACGGCGAGGCCCCGGTCCGCCGGTCCTGCTACGCCGCGGACCGCACCGGCCACATGATCCTCCAGACGCTGTACCAGAACTGCGTCAAGGAGGGCGTGGAGTTCTTCAACGAGTTCTACGTCCTGGACCAGCTGATCACCGAGGTCGACGGCGTCAGGAAGTCGGCCGGTGTGGTGGCCTACGAGCTGGCCACCGGCGAGATCCACGTCTTCCAGGCGAAGGCCGTCATCTACGCCTCGGGCGGCACCGGCAAGTTCTTCAAGGTGACGTCGAACGCCCACACCCTGACCGGTGACGGTCAGGCGGCGGTCTACCGGCGCGGGCTCCCGCTGGAGGACATGGAGTTCTTCCAGTTCCACCCGACCGGCATCTGGCGCATGGGCATCCTGCTCACCGAGGGCGCCCGCGGTGAGGGCGGCATCCTGCGCAACAAGGACGGCGAGCGCTTCATGGAGAAGTACGCTCCCGTCATGAAGGACCTGGCGTCCCGTGACGTCGTGTCCCGCTCGATCTACACGGAGATCCGCGAGGGGCGTGGCTGTGGCCCCGAGGGCGACCACGTCTACCTGGACCTGACCCACCTGCCGCCGGAGCAGCTGGACGCCAAGCTCCCGGACATCACCGAGTTCGCGCGCACCTACCTCGGCATCGAGCCGTACACGGACCCGATCCCGATCCAGCCGACCGCGCACTACGCCATGGGCGGCATCCCGACGAACGTCGAGGGTGAGGTCCTGGCGGACAACACCACGGTCGTCCCGGGTCTGTACGCGGCCGGCGAGGTCGCCTGCGTGTCGGTCCACGGCGCCAACCGTCTCGGCACCAACTCGCTGCTGGACATCAACGTCTTCGGCCGCCGCGCGGGCATCGCCGCCGCCGAGTACTCGGCGAAGGCCGACTACGTCGAGCTGCCGGACGCCCCGGAGTCCTTCGTCGTCGAGCAGATCGAGCGGCTGCGCACCTCCACCGGCAACGAGCGGGTGGCGACCCTGCGCCGCGAGTTGCAGGAGACCATGGACGCCAACGTCATGGTGTTCCGCACCGAGCAGACGATCAAGACGGCGGTCGAGAAGATCGCCGAGCTCAAGGAGCGCTACAACAACGTGGCGATCCAGGACAAGGGCAAGCGTTTCAACACGGACCTGCTGGAGGCGATCGAGCTGGGCAACCTGCTCGACCTGGCCGAGGTCATGGCGGTGTCGGCCCTCGCCCGCAAGGAGTCCCGCGGCGGTCACTACCGCGAGGACTACCCGAACCGCGACGACGTCAACTTCATGCGCCACACCATGGCGTACCGCGAGGTCGGCGCCGACGGCTCGGAAACCGTCCGTCTCGACTACAAGCCGGTCGTCCAGACCCGCTACCAGCCGATGGAGCGTAAGTACTGATGGCTACCCCTGTTCTGGACAAGGCGGACGCGGCCGGCCAGCCCGAGCCCGGCTTCGCCGACTCCCCCTACATCACGGTCACCTTCCGTGTCCGCCGGTTCAACCCGGAGGTCGCGGCGGAGGCCACCTGGGAAGACTTCCAGCTGGAGATCGACCCCAAGGAGCGGGTCCTCGACGGCCTCCACAAGATCAAGTGGGACGTCGACGGCACCCTGACCTTCCGCCGCTCGTGCGCGCACGGCATCTGCGGCTCGGACGCGATGCGGATCAACGGCAAGAACCGCCTTGCCTGCAAGACGCTGATCAAGGACATCAACCCCGAGAAGCCGATCACGATCGAGCCCATCAAGGGCCTGACGGTCCTGAAGGACCTGATCGTCGACATGGAGCCGTTCTTCCAGGCGTACCGGGACGTCATGCCGTTCCTGGTCACCAAGGACACGAACGAGCCGACCCGGGAGCGCCTCCAGTCCGCCGAGGACCGCGAGCGCTTCGACGACACCACGAAGTGCATCCTCTGCGCGGCCTGCACCTCGTCCTGCCCGGTGTTCTGGAACGACGGCCAGTACTTCGGTCCGGCCGCGATCGTGAACGCCCACCGCTTCATCTTCGACAGCCGTGACGAGGCGGGCGAGCAGCGCCTGGAGATCCTCAACGACCGTGACGGCGTGTGGCGTTGCCGCACGACCTTCAACTGCACGGACGCCTGCCCGCGCGGTATCGAGGTCACGAAGGCGATCCAGGAAGTCAAGCGCGCCCTGATCACGCGCCGCTACTGATCCGCGGTACGCCTGAAGCACGTGGGCCCCGCCTACCGGAGCGTTCCGGTAGGCGGGGCCCACGTCATGGTGGCGGCCCAACGCCGGACCACGGTCCGGCGTCCGCCTCGGGTCAGCCCTGTAACACCTGGGCCACGGCCAGCCCCTGCCCGGCGGCGAGCCGGTACAGGGCGCGCAGTTCCTCCAGGGAATCCCGCAGGCCTTCCTCGTAACCGTCGGGGAAGTCGCCTCCCCGGAACATCGGCGACAGCACCGCCGGGAACCGACGGGTCCTCCTCGGACTGCTCTTCGAGGTCGTAGAACCCCGGCCGACGGGGCGGAGGAGCTTACTCAACTTCTTGCACCACGGCTCCGCACAAGCCTCCCCGGCTCGGGAACGGAGATCATCGCCCCCGTCTCCTGGTGGAAGACACGCGTCGCCGTCGGGTGAGGCCGTCGTACAACTGTGCCGTCCTCCCGTGTGTCTTCTGTGTGCACGCGATCAAGGAGAGACATGCGCACGCACAGAAAGCTCGCCGTGGCGACGGCCACGGCGCTCTCGCTCACCGGTGGACTGGTGGCCGTCACGGCCGGGACGGCGGCCGCGGTGACGCCCGCCAAGTACGCCGACGACTTCAACGGCGACGGGTACCGGGACTACGCGTCCGGCTGGGGTGGCGAGGTCACGGTCACCTACGGCACGGCGACCGGGCCGGGGCCGAAGACGGTCACGTTCACGCAGGACAGCCCCAACATCCCGGGCAAGGCCGGTGACGCCGGAGGGTACGCCGACACCTTCGGCGACCAGGTCGCGAACGCGGACCTCAACCGGGACGGGTACGCCGACCTCGCCGTCGCCGACCGCACCGAGAAGGTCGGTACGAAGGCCGGGGCGGGCGCGGTCACCATCCTCTGGGGCGCCAAGGCGGGCCTCGGGGCGAAGGCCACGCGCGTCCCGGCCAAGTCCACGACCGCGTTCGGCGCGGCCCTGGCCTCCGGCGACTTCAACGGCGACGGCAAGCCGGACCTGGCCGTCGCCGACGTCACGGGCACCCTCTTCGTCTACCGGGGCGGCTTCTCCCAGTCCGGTACGACGGGCAGCGTCACCAGGCTGGAGGTGAGCCCCAGCGGCGCCGAGGTGCTGGAGCCGTCCGCGATCGTCGCCGGCAAGGTGAACAAGGACAGCGCCACCGACCTGTACGTGCTCGGCCAGGGCTACAAGAACGACAGGATGACGCAGGCCGCGTGGTTCGTGCAGGGCGGCTCCACCATCAAGCGCGGCAAGTACACGACGTACAACGCCACGCAGGTGGACTTCAGCGCGACCGGTGTGATCGCCGACTTCGACAAGAACGGTTACGGCGACCTGGCCGTCAGCGACAAGCCGTACAACAAGGGCGCGGGTTCCGTGCTGGTGCTGCGCGGTGGCGCGAGCGGCCCGACCACCTCCTACCGGCTGTCCCAGTCGACCTCCGGTGTGGCGACCGCCGCCACCAGCAACGACCGCTTCGGCTACGCCCTCTCCGCCGGTGACACCAACCGCGACGGCTACCCGGACCTCGCGGTGGGCGTGCCGGAGGAGGAGGTCGGCTCGGTCGGGAACGCGGGTGGCGTGCACGTCCTGCGGGGCGGCAGGAGCGGCCTGACCGGCACCGGCTCCCAGTGGTTCACCCGGGCCACGGCGGGCGTGCCGGGCAGCCCCGCCGACTCCGAGGCGCTCGGCCTGTTCGTCCGGCTGCGGGACTTCGACCGGGACGGCGACGCCGACCTGCTGGTCTCGGGCGACCTCTACCGCAAGGGCCTGCTGCTGCGCGGAACCGCCAAGGGCGTCACGACCAGCGGCGCGTCGGAGTCCGGCCTGGACCCGAACTTCCCGCAGTGAGCCGCTGACGGGTGAGCCAGGGAGCCCCACCGGAGTCCGCTCCGGTGGGGCTCCTCGCTTCCGGGCAGGAAGAATCCTAATGTGACGACATGTCAGACGAAGGGTCGTACGAACTGCTCGGTTTCGACAACGTGCTGCTCCCCGTCGGTGACCTCGGCGAGGCCGTCGCCTTCTACGAGCGGGCCGGGTTCGCCGTGGGCTTCCGGTTCGACGAGGGCGGGATCGCGCAGCTGAAGGTCGGCGGGGAGACGCCCGGCATCCTGCTGCGCGCCGAGGAGGAGCTGCGGCACCGGACGCCTCCCTGGCCCTCGCCGCGCGTCTGGCTGGAGGTGCCGGACGCGCGGGCGGCGGCGCGGGAGCTGGCCGCCGCCGGCATCGAACCCCTGGACGAGGTCTTCCCGGTGGCCACCGGCTGGACCGTGGAAATCGCCGATCCCTGGGGGAACATCCTCGGCTTCACCGACTACACCAAACGCCCGACGCTGGGCCGCAGAGGCTGAGACCCCGGTCACCACCCCTTCGGTTGAACACGTTCAAAAACAGGTCTACAGTCATGCCTGTCAGCGTTTTGAACGCGTTCAAGAAGGGGTGGGGCATGGACCGCACCGTCATCGCCTACGTCATCTACCTGGTCGTCAGCATCGCGCTGACCGTCTGGGTGGCCCGCACGCTCAGCCGCAACGGCCGGATCTTCCTGGCCGACGTGCTGCGCGGCAACGACAAGCTCGCGGACGCCGTCAACCACCTCCTGGTGGTCGGCTTCTACCTGGTCAACCTCGGCTTCGTGGCGCTGTACCTGGGGGACGACGAGACGATCGAGGACACCCGCGGCGTCTTCGAGGCCCTGTCGACCAAGCTCGGCGTGGTCCTGCTGGTGCTCGGTGTGATGCACCTGGGCAACGTGTACGTGCTCAACAAGATCCGCCGGCGCGGGGTCATGGAGCGGGAGCAGCTGCCGCCGGTCACCCCGCAGGAGTGGATCGCCCCGACGGCCGGGGCGTGACGGCCATGACCGGCACGACCACCGTGACCGGCACGGAGGGCCGGGGTGCCGCGGGCGCCCCGGTCCGGGGGCTGACCGTCCTGTACGACGCCGAGTGCTCCCTGTGCGCCCATCTGCGCCACTGGCTGGCCCGGCAGTCCCAGCTGGTGCCGCTGGAGCTGCTGCCGGCCGGCTCGGCCGAGGCCCGGAGCCGCTTCCCCGGGCTGGACCACGCCGCCTCCCTCGACGAGGTCACGGTCGTCGGCGACTCCGGGCAGGTCTACCGGGGCTCGCGCGCCTGGATCGTCGTCCTGTGGGCGCTGCGCGAACACCGCCCGCTCGCGCACAAGCTGGCCGGGCCGGCGGGCGCGAAGCTGGCCCGGGGCGCGGTGCTCGCGGCAGCGAAGCTGCGGGACGCGCGGGGGCGGGGCGCGCGGTGGGGCGGGCAGGTGTACCGGCGGGCGGACGGCTGGTCCTACCACCCGCGTACGGGCTGGACCTACTCCCCGCCGTCCTGCTCCGGCGCCGCCCCCGCCACTCGTTAGGCTCTTCTACCGTGCCCGCGAAGAACGACGGCCCCGAAGCGGCCGGCCCCCAGAGCAGCAAGTCCGAGCAGACCCGTGCGCTGATCCTGGAGACCGCGATGCGGTTGTTCCAAGAACACGGGTACGACAAGACGACGATGCGGGCCATCGCCAAGGAGGCCGGGGTCTCCGTCGGCAACGCCTACTACTACTTCGAGGGCAAGGAACACCTGATCCAGGGCTTCTACGACCGGATCGCCGCCGAACACCAGGCGGCGGTCCGGGAGGTCCTGGACCGGGAGACCGACCTGGAGGCGCGGCTCGCGGGCGTGCTGACCGCGTGGCTGGACATCGCCCGGCCGTACCACGAGTTCGCGGTCCAGTTCTTCAAGAACGCCGCCGACCCCGACAGCCCGCTCAGCCCCTTCTCGCCGGAGAGCGAGCACGCGCGCGAGCAGGCCGTCAGCGTGCACCGGGAGGTGCTGGCCGGCTCCAAGTCCAAGGTGGCACCGGAACTGCGGGACGTGCTCCCGGAGTTGATGTGGCTCGCCCAGATGGGCCTGGTCCTGTACTGGATCTTCGACCGCACGGAGGGCCGGGAGCGCAGTTACCGGCTGGCGCGGCGGGGGGCCCGCCTGACCGCCCGGGGCGTCTCCCTGGCCCGGTTCCGGGTCCTGCGGCCCCTGGTCCTGGAGGTCCACGAACTGTTCACGGACTTCCTGCCGGGCATGACGAAGGCCCTGCCGGACCCGGGGCGGGGGGGCCGGGAGGGCGAGTGATCACTTTCGGGTGAAAGCGCGGGAACAGGACGTCCGGGGTTCCGGCTGCCTACGATGATGCTCTCGACACCAGCCCCTAGGAGGCACGCGATGTCCGCCGCATCCGTCGAGCAGCCCTTCGACGCCGACGAGCCGTTCTCCCTCACGGCCATCGCCGACGAGATCATGGAGCGCCATCCGGGCTACCGCGTCGAGATCATCGGAGGCCATCTCCTCGTGACCCCTTCACCGGATGCCCCCCACGCCCGCGTTCTGACCGATCTCATGATTCCCTTCCTCGCCGCCGGACTGCACGGCGCGGAGACCGAGGTGCTCCAGAGCGTGGCGATCAAGCTCCCGACCGGCGCCGAGGACTACTGCATCCCCGACCTGGTCGTCGTGGACGCCGACATCGACGACCACTTCATCGAGAACAACGCCTACGACCCGGTCTGCTTCCGCCTGGTCCTGGAGGTCACCTCCGGCAACTGGCGGGACGACCTGAAGACCAAGGTCGGCGCGTACGCCGAGGCCAAGGTGCCCGTCTATCTCGTGGTCGACCGCAAGCACCAGCGCCTCCACGTGCTCACGGAGCCCGCCGGGAGCGAGTACACGAACCACCGAGTCCACGCCCCCGGCGAGACGGTGACGCTGCCCGACTCGATCGGTGCCGAGGTCGCGCTCGACGTGGATCAGATCATCAGGGCCGGGCAGAAGAAGGCCGACTGATCAGATCCAGGTCAGCCGCCACAGCCGGAACACCCCGGTACCGTCCGTCAGGTACTGGCCGCCCCCCACGTCCTCCGTGCTGACCACGTACTCCTTGCGCTGCCAGAGCGGGATCAGCGGGACGTCCTCGGCCACGTCCGCCTGAATGTCCTTGAAGTCCTTCGCGGCCCGGGTGCGGTCGGCGTAC
Organism: Streptomyces sp. NPDC029138; assembly: GCF_055564375.1. Classification (NCBI taxonomy): domain Bacteria; kingdom Bacillati; phylum Actinomycetota; class Actinomycetes; order Kitasatosporales; family Streptomycetaceae; genus Streptomyces; species Streptomyces sp. NPDC029138. The sequence goes on along the minus strand of NZ_JBVHWM010000001.1, from coordinate 369,520 downwards.
TGCTGGCTGTCCAGGATCAGATGGTCGACCAGCTTGTTGCTGTACCCGGTGCTCATCGTGGAGCCGGTGCCGACGAGCGGGGCTCCGAAGGTGTCCGGGTCCGGGTAGTCGGCGACCCAGCCGACCGCCCAGGCGTCCATCTTCCCGGCGGCCCAGCGCTTCTGGAAGTCGGTCCACTCGTAGCCCTTGACGTCCACCTTGAACAGGCCGCTCGCCTCCAGCTGCTTCTTCAGCTCCGCGGACTCCTCCGCGCCCGCGCCCCGGCCGGTGCCGTAGCCGAGGGTGAAGCGGACCGGCAGGCTCACCCCGGCCTCGGTGAGCAGCCGGCGCGCCTTGTCGGTGCTCTGGGTCGGGTAGCTGTCGAAGAACGACGTGGTGTGCCCGGTGATGCCGGTCGGGATCAGCGAGTACAGCGGGTCGACCGTGCCCTCGTACACCGTCGTGGCCAGCTCCTCACGGTTGACCAGCCAGGCCATCGCCCGGCGCACCCGCACGTCGTGCAGCGGGGAGCCGGAGCGGGTGTTGAGGTACAGGTTGCGGGTCTCGGCGCTGTCGGACTCGGTGACCCGCTGCTCGGGGTCGCTCGGGTTCAGCTCGGAGAGCACGCGCGGCGGCAGAGTCCGGGTGGCGACGTCGATCTTCCGGGCCTGCCAGGCCTGGTCGAGCTTCGCGGAGTCGGCGTAGTACCGCAGCTCGATGGGGCGGCCGACGCCGCTCAGATAGCCCTTGTAGTGCTCGTTCGGCGCGAGGTCGGCCTTCTGGTCCTTGGCGTACGCCATCAGCGTGTACGGCCCGGTGCCGTCGACGGCGGTGTCCGTGCGCAGGGCGCCGGCGGGGTACTTGTCCTTGTCCACGATCGAGCCGGCGCCGGTGGCGACCTTCAGCGGGAAGGTGGCGTCCGCGGAGGAGAGGTGGAAGGTGACGGTGCGCGCGTCGTCGGCGGTCACCGAGGCGAGCGTGTCCAGCAGGGACGCCGGGCCGACATCGGAATTGATCTTCTTGACCCGGTCGAAGGAGTACTTCACGTCCTCGGCCGTCATGGCGCGCCCGCTCGGGAAGGTGATCCCGGAGCGCAGGGTGCACCGGTACGTCCTCAGGCCGCTGCCCTGGAACGCGCAGCTCTGCGCCGCGTCCGGGACCGGCTCGACCCCGCCCGGCTCGAAGGTCAGCAGTGTCTGGAACACATTGCTGAACAGCGCCCAGGAACCGGCGTCGTAGGCGCCGGCCGGGTCGAGTGCGGTGACCGCGTCCGTCGTACCGACGGTGATGACCTTGTTCTTGCTCTCCTGCGACGGCAGCAGTTGCCAGCCGCCGATCCCCACGACGGCGAGCACGAGCAGCGTCACGAGAATCCGCATGCGAACAGATCGCATGGTGGTGCCCTCCCCAGGCCCGTCAAGGCCCTACCCCTGGCCCAGCATGAATCGGCCACTTCCCCTGAGTGGCGCGGCTCACCTAATCACACGCGTTTCACCCTGGGGAAGGGCTTTCTGACCAGTTGTGGAAGAACTTACCGAGGCGTTGTTTCCGCCGGGTTGCACAGCTTCCCCGCAGACATGGGAGCGGTTCCGGTCACGCGCGCGGCGGCTCACGCGCGCGTGGCGGCCAGTTCGATCACCGTCACGTCCGACGGCGCGCCCACGCGCGTGGGCGGTCCCCAGGCGCCCGCGCCCCGGCTGACGTACAACTGCGTGTCGCCGTAGCGGTCGAGACCGGCGACGGTCGGGTTGGCCGCGGCGGCGAGGAGGCTGCCGGGCCATAGCTGGCCGCCGTGGGTGTGGCCGGAGAGCTGGAGGTCGACGCCGTGACGGACGGCCTCGTGAATCTGCACCGGCTGGTGGGCGAGCAGCACGCACGCGCGTGCCGGGTCCCGGTCGTCGAGCGCCTTGGCGAAGTCCGGGCCCTGGCCCTCGCTCTCGCCCTGGACGTCGTTGACGCCGGCCAGGTCGAAGTACGGCAGCTCGGTGCGGGCGTTCTGGAGCGGGTGCAGGCCGAGGTCGCGGACCTCTTCGATCCACTGCTCGGCGCCGGAGAAGTACTCGTGGTTGCCCGTGACGAACCAGGCGCCGTGGCGGGCGCTGAGCCGGGCGAGGGGGGCGGCGGCCGGGCCGAGGTCCTTGACGCTGCCGTCGACCAGGTCGCCGACGACCGCGATCAGGTCCGGCCGGGTGGCGTTGACGGTGTCGACGACCCGCTGTGCGAAGCCTCGGCCGAGGACGGGGCCGAGGTGGATGTCGCTGACGACGGCTATGCGGAAGCCGTGGGCTGCTCGCGGGAGTTTGGCCAGCGGTACGGTGACGCGTTTGACCCGGGGGCCCTGGAGGACGCCGTAGGTGCCGTGGCCGACTGTCGCCACGGCGGCGGTTGTGGCGGCACCGGCGAGGAGGCGGGAGACGACGAGGCGCCGGGTGGGTTCCTGGGCCCCCGGCACCGCGCCGCCCGCCCCAGGGGGCTCCGCCCCCTGAACCCCCGACCCCTGCCCACCCACCACCCGACTCGGTGGGTCGAGAGGCGAGGCCACGGGGTCCGGGCTCGGTCGGCCGGGAGGTGAGACCACGGGGTTCTGGCTCCGTCGGCCAGGAGGTGAAGCCGCGGGGTTCTGGCTCGGTCGGCCAGAAGGTGAGGCCTCCGAACTCCCGCTCGGTGGCCCGAGACGTGAGGCCTCCGAACTCCGGCTCGGTCGGCCGGGAGGTGATGCCGCGGGGTTCTGGCTCGGTCGGCCGGGAGGTGAGGCCACGGGGTTCCGGCTCGGTCGGCCAGGAGATGAGGCCTCCGAACTCCCGCTCGGTGGGCCAGGAGGTGAAGCCACGGGGTCCGGGCTCGGTCGGCCGGGAGGTGAGGCCACGGGGTTCCCGCTCGGTCGGCCGGGAGGTGAGGCCTCCGAACTCCCGCTCGGTCGGCCAGCAGGTGAGGCCTCCGAAATCCCGCTCGGTCGGCCGGGAGGTGACGCCACGGGAGTTCGGCTCAGGCGGTTGAGGAATGGGCGTATGAGTTCGGTCGTCAGTGCGCCCAGCAGGAGGTACAGCGCGAGGGCCATCCACAGGAAGCCCGGCCAGGACAGGGTGCGCTGGAGCCAGAAGGGGGCGCCCGCGCGTTCCGCGACCAGGGCTCCGATCATCAGGGCCGGGCCGGTGAGGAACAGTGCGGTGCCGGCGCGACGGGCCGGGCCCGGGCCGCGTGTGGTGTCGCGGACCAGGCGCCGCCACACGTACCAGTGCAGGCCCGCCACGGCGGCCAGGACGGCCAGGGCGACGAGCGCGAGGACGAAGACCACCCCGACCGGTCCCCCGCTATGAGTTCCGGCGCAGTGCGCGCAGACCGCGCAACCCGATGACCCCGATGACCGTCCCCAATACGAAGGAGACGACCGCCAGCAGCAGATGCACCCAGAAGTACGCGGTCGGGTGACCGTCGTCGAAGGCGAGCCCGCTGCTGTCCTTGATCAGGTTCTTGACGAAAGTGACCCAGATGACCCAGGACCACACCCCGAACGCGAGCAGGAACCAGGAGACCGGGCGGCTGAGCTTCATGAGTCCAGTATCGCCGTCCCGTGTCCGGTTCCGTGTCGGGGGTGGGGCGGGACGCGGGACTTCACGGTCGGGTGCAGGTACGTTCTCGATCGTGCCCGCACCGAAGACGACCGTCAGGCGATCCCTGCTGGTCACCTCCGCCACCCTGCTGTCCTTGTCCGTCACGGCGCTGTCCCTGTCCGTCACCGCGCCCGCCGCCCTCGCCGCGCCGACCCCCTCCACGAGCCCGACGGCCACGCCCCCGGCCCAGATGTCCACCGTGGGCGGCGCCCGGCTCGGGATGCCGGGCACGCAGGTCAACCTCGCCCCCGGCGTCCCGGTCCTGCCCAAGGACCTCACCGCCCGCTCCTGGATCGTCTCCGACGCCGAGTCCGGGGAGGTCCTCGCCGCGCACAACGCGCACTGGCCGCTGCCCCCGGCGAGCACGCTGAAGATGCTGTTCGCGGACACCGTGCTGCCCCGGTTCCCCAAGGGCACCGAGCACAAGGTGGCGCCGTCGGACCTCAAGGGCGTCGGCGTCGGCTCCAGCGTGGTCGGGATAAAGGAGGGCTCCACCTACTCCGTCCACGACCTGTGGCTCGGGGTCTTCCTGCGCTCGGGCAACGACGCCGTGCATGTGCTGTCCCGGATGAACGGCGGCATCAAGCAGACCGTCCAGGACATGCAGGACCACGCCGAGGAACTCCAGGCCCTGGACACGCGGGTGGTCTCGCCGGACGGCTACGACGCGCCGGGGCAGGTGTCGTCGGCGTACGACCTGACGCTGTTCGCCCGCTCCGGGCTCCAGAAGAAGGACTTCCGCGACTACTGCTCGACGGTGAGCGCGAAGTTCGGCTCCGCCGAGATCCGGAACACCAACCGGCTGCTGAGCGGCGACACCGACGTCCCCGTCTACCAGGGCATCGCGGGCGTGAAGAACGGCAACACCACGCACGCGGGCGCCACCTTCACCGGGGTCGCCGAGCGGAACGGCAAGGTGCTGCTGGTCACGGTGATGAATCCGGAGAAGCACGAGCACAACGAGGTCTACAAGGAGACCGCGAAGCTGTTCGACTGGGGCTTCCAGGCCGTCGGCAAGGTCAACGCGGTGGGCGAGCTGGTGCCGCCGAAGAGCGCCGCGTCGGCCACCCCGCAGCCCGGCCCCAGCACGTCCGCCGCGCAGGACCCGGGGCAGGGGTCGGGGCAGACGGCCGGGACCGGCGGGTCGGGGTCGAAGCCCGTGGCGAGCGCCGCCGCCGGGTCCGGGTCCAGCGGGGTCGGGATCGCCCTGGCCGTCGCGGGCGGGCTGCTGGTGCTGCTCGGGGGCGGGGCGTTCCTGGTCAACCGCCGGTGGCCGCTACCGGACCTGATGCGCCGTCGGACGCGTCCCTGAGGCCCGCCTCCTTGCTCGGCGTCGCCGTCCAGGAGGCGCAGAACAGGACCAGTTTGGCGGTGAAGTTGATCCACAGCAGCAGTGCCACGGGGACGCCGAACGCGCCGTACACGCTCTTCGCGGCGACCCCCTGGACATAGCCGCTGAGCAGCAGCTTCAGCAGTTCGAAGCCGATCGCGCCGAGCAGCGCGGCCACCAGCAGGCGGTGGCGCGGCGGCTCGACCCCGGGCAGCAGGGTCAGGACGTAGAGCAGGACGAGGAAGTCGGCGAGCACGGCGACGGCGAACGCGGCGATCCTGAGCAGGACGCTGCCCCAGCCGTGCTCGTCCAGGCCGATCTGCCGGGAGACCAGGCCGACGGCGGCCGAGGCGAGGGTGGACGCGGCGAGCGTGACCAGCAGGGCGCCGCCGAAGCCGAGCAGGATGCCGGCGTCCTTGGCCTTGGTGACGAGCGGGTTCTCCTCGCGGTCCGGCAGCTCCCACACCGCGCGCAGGCAGTCCCGCACCTGGCCGACCCAGCCGATGCCCGTGAACAGCAGGGCCGCGCCCGCGATGAGGCCGACCGTGCCCGCGTTCCGCGCCAGGGAGGTGAGGTCCAACTGGTCGGAGAGGCCCGGGAACTGGTCGGCGATCCGGTGCTCCACGGTCTTCTGGCGGGCCGGGCCGAGGGTGGCGGCGGTGATCGCGGCGGCCACGGTCAGCAACGGGAACAGCGCCACGAAGCTGACGAACGTCATGGCGGCGGCGAGCCGGGCCCACTTCACCCGGTCCAGCCGCTCGTAGCACCGCCACGCGTGCGTGAGCATCAGCCGGGTGACGATCGGCCCGATGCCGGGGAGCCTCTTCAGCCAGTCCATGATCCGACTGTGCCCGCTGCGCATGGGCGTCAACACCGCGTTTCTTCAGCAGAACGGTCATATGCGAGCGATACGGTCAGCTGTCATGAAGGACGCCACCGCTCTGCCCCAGTCCCTGCTCGTCCTCGGCGGCACGTCCGAGATCGCGCTGGCCACCGCGCGCCGGCTGATCGCCCGCCGCACCCGCACGGTGTGGCTGGCGGGCCGCCCCTCCCCGGCGCTGGAGAACGCCGCCGGGAGTCTGCGCGCGCTCGGTGCGGACGTGCACACCGTCGCCTTCGACGCGCTCGACCCCGAGTCCCATGAGGCGGTCCTCGGCAAGGTGTTCGCCGACGGACCCGTCGACATGGTGCTGCTCGCCTTCGGCATCCTCGGCGACCAGGCGCACGACGAGCGTGACCCGGTGCGGGCCGTGCGGGTCGCCCAGACCAACTACACCGGGGCCGTCTCGGTGGGCCTGGTCGCCGGGCGTGCCCTTCAGACCCAGGGCCACGGCTCCCTGGTGGTGCTGTCCTCCGCCGCCGCCGAACGCGCCCGCCGCGCCGATTTCATCTACGGCTCCAGCAAGGCGGGCCTCGACGTCTTCGCCCAGGGCCTCGGCGACGCCCTGCACGGCACCGGCGTGCACGTCATGGTCGTACGCCCCGGGTCCGTCCGGACGAGAAAGACGGCCGGACGGGTGCGGACACCGCTCGCCTGCACACCGGAGGCGGTCGCCACGGCGATCGAACTGGGCCTGCGCCGGCGTTCGGAGACGGTGTGGGTGCCGGGTGCGCTCCGGCTGGTCATGGCGGCTCTGCGGCACACGCCGCGCTCACTGTTCAGGAGGCTGGACGTCTAGCGCCCCGGAGCACGCCCGACATCACTGCGCGACCCGCGGAGCGTACACGTCCGCGTGGCCCTGCTGGGACGGCACCACGGGCCCCCCGAAGGTGTACTCGCGCAGCTTGCGCCAGACGCCGTCGGCGCCCTGCTCGTACAGCGCGAAGCCGGTGCACGGCCACTCGGCCTCGAAGCCCGCCAGCTCCTCGAAGGCGCGGTCCATCGCCGCGTCGTCGATGCCGTGCGCGACGGTGACATGCGGGTGGTACGGGAACTGCAACTCGCGCGCCACCGGTCCGGAGGCGTCCCGGACCCGCTGCTGGAGCCAGGCGCACGCGTCGGCGCCCTGGACGACCCGCACATAGACCACCGGCGACAGGGGCCGGAAGGTGCCGGTGCCGGACAGCCGCATCGGGAACGGCCGGCCCGCCGCGGCGACCTCGGAGAGGTGCGCGTCGACCGCCGGGAGGTCGGCCTCGTCCACCTCGGTCGGCGGCAGCAGCGTGACGTGCGTGGGGATGCCGTGAGCCGCGGCGTCGCCGAAGCCCGCGCGCCGCTCCTGGAGCAGGCTGCCGTGAGGCTCCGGGACCGCGATCGACACGCCGATCGTTACGGTCCCCACGTCGTCTCCTGTCGTCGCGTCTGTCGTCTTCTCGGCCGTCTCGTCCCGGCCGTCGGCTATCGACTGTACGGCCACGGATGTCCTTCGGGCAGGCGCAGCGGAAGTGATGTGCAGCGCTCTGCCCGCGCGGACCCGTGCGGTCGTACGCCTCAGTGCTTGGCCGGGAGGAAGCCCACGCGGTCGTACGCCTGCGCGAGGGTCTCGGCGGCGACGGCGCGCGCCTTCTCCGCGCCCTTGGCGAGGATCGCGTCGAGCGTCTCGGAGTCGTCCAGGTACTGCCGGGTGCGCTCGCGGAACGGCGTGACGAACTCGACCATGACCTCGGCGAGGTCCGTCTTGAGCGCGCCGTACATCTTGCCCTCGTACTCCTGCTCCAGCTCGGCGACGGTCTTGCCGGTGAGCGTGGAGTAGATGGTGAGGAGGTTGGAGACGCCCGGCTTGTGCTCGGCGTCGTAGCGGATCACCGTGTCCGTGTCGGTGACGGCGCTCTTGACCTTCTTGGCCGTGGTCTTCGGCTCGTCGAGGAGGTTGATGAGGCCCTTCGGCGTGGACGCCGACTTGCTCATCTTGACCGTCGGGTCCTGGAGGTCGTAGATCTTCGCCGTCTCCTTGAGGATGTACGGCTTCGGGATCGTGAAGGTGTCGCCGAAGCGGCCGTTGAAGCGCTCGGCGAGGTCGCGGGTCAGCTCGATGTGCTGGCGCTGGTCCTCGCCGACGGGCACCTCGTTCGCCTGGTAGAGCAGGATGTCCGCGACCTGGAGGATCGGGTACGTGAACAGGCCGACGGAGGCGCGGTCGGCGCCCTGCTTGGCGGACTTGTCCTTGAACTGGGTCATGCGGCTGGCCTCGCCGAAGCCGGTGAGGCAGTTCATGATCCAGGCCAGCTGGGCGTGCTCGGGGACGTGGCTCTGCACGAAGAGGGTGCAGCGGTCCGGGTCCAGGCCGGCGGCCAGCAGCTGCGCGGCGGCGAGGCGGGTGTTGGCCCGCAGTTCCCGCGGGTCCTGGGGGATCGTGATCGCGTGCAGGTCGACGACCATGTAGAAGGCGTCGTGGGACTCCTGGAGGGCCACCCACTGGCGGACGGCGCCGAGGTAGTTGCCGAGGTGGAACGAGCCGGCGGTGGGCTGGATGCCGGAGAGCACGCGGGGGCGATCAGCAGTGGCCATGTCGCCCATTCTCTCATCGGCCGGGGTGTCATCGGCCCGAGAGGTGGGGGTGGCCCAGGGGCGTGGGGGACTGCGGACCGTGGTGGGTTGATCGCGCAGTTCCCCGCGCCCCTGACGGGCGCGTCAGCCGAGGTCGACCTCGGGGTACAGCGGGAATCCGGCCACCAGGTCCGTGGCTCGCTGGGAGATCTCCTGGGCGACCTTCTCGTCGAGGACGTGGGCGGCCTTGGACGGGGCGCCGGACTTGGTGGTGCCCGGTTCGGTGGTGGTGAGGACGCGGTCGATCAGGGCCGCCACCTCGTCCATCTCCGCCGTGCCGAGGCCGCGGGTGGTGAGCGCGGGGGTGCCGACGCGGATGCCGGAGGTGTACCAGGCGCCGTTCGGGTCGGCCGGGATGGCGTTGCGGTTGGTGACGATGCCCGAGTCGAGCAGGGCGGCCTCGGCCTGGCGGCCGGTGAGGCCGTAGGAGCCGGCGACGTCGATAAGGTTGAGGTGGTTGTCGGTGCCGCCGGTGACGAGGGTGGCGCCGCGGCGCATCAGGCCATCGGCGAGGGCGCGGGAGTTGTCCACGATGCGCTGGGCGTAGTCCTGGAAGGCGGGCTGCCGGGCCTCGGCCAGGGCGACGGCCTTGGCGGCCATGACGTGCGGGAGCGGGCCGCCGAGGACCATCGGGCAGCCGCGGTCGACCTGGTCCTTGAGGGAGTCGTCGCACAGGACCATGCCGCCGCGCGGGCCGCGCAGCGACTTGTGGGTGGTCGTGGTGACGATCTGGGCGTGCGGGACCGGGTCGAAGTCGCCGGTGAGGACCTTGCCCGCGACCAGGCCGGCGAAGTGCGCCATGTCGACCATGAGGGTGGCGCCGACCTCGTCGGCGATCTCGCGCATGATCCGGAAGTTCACCAGCCGGGGGTACGCGGAGTAGCCGGCGACGATGATCAGCGGCTTGAACTCGCGGGCCTGGGCGCGCAGGGCGTCGTAGTCGATCAGGCCGGTGTTCGGGTCGGTGCCGTAGGAGCGCTGGTCGAACATCTTGCCGGAGATGTTCGGGCGGAAGCCGTGGGTGAGGTGGCCGCCGGCGTCCAGGGACATGCCGAGCATGCGCTGGTTGCCGAAGGCCTGGCGCAGTTCGGCCCAGTCGGCCTCGGACAGGTCGTTGACCTGGCGGGCGCCGGTCTTCTCCAGGAAGGGCGCCTCGACGCGGTCGGCGAGGACGGCCCAGAAGGCGACGAGGTTGGCGTCGATGCCGGAGTGCGGCTGGACGTAGGCGTGGCGGGCGCCGAAGAGTTCGCGGGCGTGCTCGGCGGCGAGGGACTCGACGGTGTCGACGTTGCGGCATCCGGCGTAGAAGCGGCGGCCGACGGTGCCCTCGGCGTACTTGTCGCTGAACCAGTTGCCCATCGCGAGCAGGGTCGCCGGGGAGGCGTAGTTCTCCGAGGCGATCAGCTTGAGCATCTCGCGCTGGTCGGTGACCTCCTGGCCGATGGCGTCGGCGACGCGCGGTTCGACGGCGCGGATCACGGCGAGGGCGGCACGGAAGGCGGTCGACTCGGTGGAGAGGGAGGCGGAATTCTCGGGCATCGGGGACCTCCGGACGGTGTGCGTACAGCGTTCACGTTCGGCCCAGGCGCACGGCACTCTTCCCGCTCGGGCCGCTCCCTGATGGTCCGTCCCATCCCAGCGCGCCAGTCACGGCCCGCTCGTCAGCCTACCGGGCGCGCCGCGCGGGGCAGGTCCCGCGTCCACCATGCGAGCGAGGATAAGAAGGAGGTCACCGTCGAGTCCGAGTCGTCTCCGGGAGAGGCCGTGACCGCTGCGCAAGACCTCATCGCCGCCGCCGACGCGCACTGCGCGCCCACCTACGACCCGCTGCCGGTGGTGATCGCCACGGGTGAGGGGGCGTGGCTGACGGACGTGGCGGGGCGGCGCTACCTGGATCTGCTGGCCGGCTACTCGGCGCTGAACTTCGGGCACGGCAACCGGCGGCTGGCCGAGGCGGCCCGGCGGCAGCTGGACCGGCTGACGCTGACCTCCCGCGCCTTCTACCACGACCGGTTCGCCGCGTTCTGCACGGAGCTGGCCGAGCTGTGCGGGATGGAGATGGTGCTGCCCATGAACACGGGCGCGGAGGCGGTGGAGAGCGCGGTGAAGACGGCCCGGAAGTGGGGGTACCGGGTGAAGGGGGTGCCCGGGGAGATGGCGAAGATCGTCGTGGCGGGCGGCAACTTCCACGGTCGTACGACGACGGTCATCAGCTTCTCGACGGACGCGGAGGCGCGGGCGGACTTCGGGCCGTACACCCCGGGCTTCGAGATCGTGCCGTACGGGGACCTGACCGCGATGCGGTCGGCGTTGACGGAGAACACCGTGGCGGTGCTGCTGGAGCCGATCCAGGGCGAGTCCGGGGTGATCGTGCCGCCGGCCGGTTATCTGGCGGGGGTGCGGGAGCTGACCCGCGAGCGGAACGTCCTCTTCGTCGCCGACGAGATCCAGTCCGGGCTGGGCCGGACCGGGCGGACCTTCGCGTGCGAGCACGAGGGGGTGGTGCCGGACATGTACGTGCTGGGCAAGGCGCTGGGCGGCGGGATCGTGCCGGTGTCGGCGGTGGTGTCGAGCGCGGCGGTGCTCGGGGTGTACCGGCCAGGCGAGCACGGGTCGACGTTCGGCGGGAATCCGCTGGCCTGCGCGGTGGCGCTGGAGGTGATCGCGATGCTGCGGACCGGCGAGCACCAGGAGCGGGCGGCCCGGCTGGGCGAGCGGCTGCACGGACAGCTGCGCGAGCTGCTCGGCACCGGGCGGGTGACGGCGGTGCGGGGGCGGGGGCTGTGGGCCGGGGTGGACGTCTCCCCCGCCGTCGGCACCGGGCGGGAGGTCTCCGAGAGGCTGCTGGCCCGTGGGGTCCTGGTCAAGGACACCCACGGGTCGACCATCCGGATCGCTCCGCCGCTGATGATCGGCGAGGAGGACCTGGACTGGGGGGTGGAGCAGCTGCGGGCGGTACTGTCCGGGGCCTGATCAGCGCAGGGGGAAGTCGACGCCGTGCTCGTCGGCGGGCCGGGGGCCGAAGATGCGCCGGTCGGATTCCTCGATGGCGAGGTCGTTGATGCCGGCCTCGCGGCGGAGCATCAGGCCGTGCTTGTCGAACTCCCACAGCTCGTTGCCGTAGCAGCGCCACCACTGGCCGTCGGCGTCGCGGCACTCGTACTGGAAGCGGACGGCGATGCGGTTCTCGTGGAAGCTCCACAGGCCCTTGCGCAGCGCGTAGTCCCGCTCGCGCTCCCACTTCTCGGTCAGGAAGGCGACGATCTCCTCGCGGCCGGTGACGAACCGGTCCCGGTTCCGCCAGACGGAGTCCGGGGTGTAGGCGAGGGCCACCCGGTGGGGGTCGCGGGTGTTCCAGGCGTCCTCGGCCGCCTGCACCTTCTGTAGGGCGGTTTCCAGGGTGAACGGCGGGTAGGGCGGACGGTCTTCGGACACGGTGACCTCCTCCTGTCGGGGCCGACACGGAGAACGGCCGTTCTCCACCGAGGGGACTAAGATAGAGAACGATCGTTCTCAACGTCAAGGAGACCCGATGCCCGCCGCCGTCACCGAGGAACAGAACCGCGTGGACCGCGAGGCGCTCCTGGACGCGGCGGAGGCGCTCTTCTACGCGCACGGCATCCAGGCGGTCGGCATGGACCGGGTCCGCGAGGCCTCCGGACTGCCCCTGAAGCGGATCTACCGGCTCTTCGCGACCAAGGAGGACCTGGTCGTCGCCATGCTCCGGCGCCGCGACCGGCGCTGGCGCGCGAGCCTCGCCGCCCACGTGGAGAGCGTCCAGGACCCCCGCGAACGGGTGCTCGCGGTCTTCGACTGGCTCGCCGCGTGGTTCGCGGAACCCGGCTTCCGCGGCTGCGCCTGGATCAACGCCCACGGCGAACTCGGCTCGTCGTCCGAGCCGGTCCTGGCGGAGGTCCGCGCCCACAAGCGCGCCTTCCACGACCAACTGGCGACCTGGGTCCGAGCCACCGGCACACCGCTGACCGAACCGGTCTTCCTCCTCGCCGAGGGAGCCATGACCACAGCGGGCATCACCGGCGACCCGACCCCGGCGAGCCACGCACGGGCGGCGGTGGAGACGTTGCTCGGGACCGCTGCGGCGACCGCCGGCTAGAGGATCACATGGGGCAGGAAGCGGGCGTACTCGTCGGTGATCAGGCCTGCGGATTCCCGGATGCCGAGGCCCGCTGGTTCGTCCTGGACGACCCAGGCACCCAGCACCACGTGGTTGCCGTCGAAGGCGGGGAGGGGGGCCAACTGCTGGTAGCAGCAGGGGTCTTCGCGGAGGGCGGGCGGGGCGCCGGGGTCGTGGACGGTGACGCCCTCGCCCTCGCGGCCGAGGAGGGGCTTGGCCACGTAGCCGGTCGTGCCGAGCAGGTCGCGGGGGCCGTCCAGGTAGGCGGGGAGGAGGTTCGGGTGGCCGGGGTACAGCTCCCAGAGGATCGCGAGGAGGGCCTTGTTGCTCAGGAGCATCTTCCAGGCCGGTTCGATCCACAGGGTGCTGCCGGTGCCGCCGCCGTTGTCCAGGGTGTCCAGGACGTGGCCGCCGAACGCGTCGGTGGTGAGCCACTCCCAGGGGTAGAGCTTGAAGATGCCGCGGATGAAGCGGAGTCGGTTGTCGACGAAGCGGCCGGAGAGGGTGTCCCAGCCGATCTCCTCCATGGCCAGCCAGTCGGTGGTGAGGCCGGCCTGTTCGGCGGTCTCCTTCAGATAGGCGACCGTCATCAGGTCCTCGCCGAGTTCGTCGGCCGAGGAGTGCGCGAAGTGGAGCGGGCTGCCGGGAGGCAGCAGCGCGGACTGGGCGCGCCAGGCTTCGACCAGGCGTTCGTGCAGGGAGTTCCACTGGTCCGCGCCGGGGAAGCGGTCCTCCATCCAGAACCACTGCGGGGAGGCGGCCTCCACCAGCGAGGTCGGGGTGTCGGCGTTGTACTCCAGGAGCTTCGCCGGTCCCGTGCCGTCGTAGCGCAGGTCGAAACGGCCGTAGACGGAAGGGAGTTCGGCACGGCGGTGCCACGCCTCCGTGACCGCGGCGGCCACCCGCGGGTCCGTGATGCCGAGGTCCGTGAGGCGGTTCTCGGTCACGATGTGCTCGGCGGCGGCCAGGCACATGCGGTGCAGTTCCTCCACCGTCTCCTCCAGCGTCTCCACCTCGTCCAGGGTGAAGACGTAGTAGGCGCTCTCGTCCCAGTACGGGCGCAGCGAGCCGTCGGGGTGGCGGGTGAGGGGGTAGACCAGGCCCTGCGCCTCCACGGTCTGCTGCCAGCCGGGGCGGGGAGTGATGGTACGGCGTTCCATGTGCGTGTTCCGGTCAGCCGCCGGAGCTGCCCTTGCCGCCGCCGAAGCCGCCGCGGTGGACACCGCCGCTTCCGCTGTGGTGGTCGTCGTCGTACGAGCCGCTGCCCGAGCCCTTGCCGGGCTTGGTGAAGGAGCCGCCGTCGACCCAGCCGCCCTTCTCCTCGCCCTCGTAGTACCAGGCGGCGTCGGCCTTCTTGTTGACGGTCGTCCTCCCGCCCGGCGCCTTCCTGCCCTTCGTCTTCCCCGACACGGCGCTGGTCTTGCAGTTCTTGTCCGAGACGACCTTGTAGCCCTTGGCGAGGTTGTAGCTGTCGCGGTCGACGCACCGCTTGTCCGGTTCGGACGAGCAGGCGGTGAGCGCGGCGGCCAGCAGGCCCACGCCGCCGAGGACGACCGTGCCGGAACGAAGTGGCCGGCGTGTGCGCTCCATGGTGGTGTCTCCCCCGTCGGATGTCGTGTTCGGCGGTCAGCCTAGAGATCGGTGTGGGTTTCGGCATCGTCGGGTCCTCGATCTGCCGTTCCCCTAGAGTCACTTCGTGCTGTTTGGAATGGTGTGCGCCCTTGGTGCGGCGGTCTGCTTCGGTACCGCGACGGTGTTGCAGGCGGTGGCCGCGCGGGCGGCGGGCGCCGAGGGAGGTGGCGGCGGGGACGCGGCGCTCCTGCTGCGGGCGCTGCGGCAGTGGCGGTATCTCGCCGGTCTCGCGCTGGACGGGCTGGGCTTCCTGCTCCAGATCGCGGCCCTGCGGTCGGTCCCGATCTACGCGGTGGGCGCGGCGCTGGCCGCCAGCCTCGCCGTGACGGCGGTGGTGGCGGCACGGCTGCTGCGGGTCCGGCTGAGCGGGACGGAGTGGGCCGCCGTGGGGGTGGTGTGCGCGGGACTCGCCCTGCTGGGGCTGGCCTCGGGCACCGAGGGCGACCGGAGCGGACCGGACTGGCTGCGGTACGCGATGGTCGCTGCGGCGGCGGGCGTGCTGCTGCTCGGCGGGGTCGGCGGGCGTCTGACCGGCCGGACCCGGGCACTGCTGCTGGGGCTCGGCGCCGGGTTCGGGTTCGGGGTGGTGGAGGTGGCGGTACGGCTGATCGACTCGCTGGAGGTCGGGGATCTGCTGGGCAACCCGGCCACGTATGCGCTGCTGCTCGGTGGGGGCGCCGCGTTCCTGCTGCTCACCTCGGCCCTCCAGCGGGGCTCGGTGACGACCGCGACGGCCGGGATGGTGCTCGGCGAGACGATCGGGCCGGCCGCGGTGGGGGTGGTCTGGCTCGGGGATCGTACGCGGGAGGGACTGGGCTGGGTCGCGGCGTTGGGGTTCGCTGTGGCCGTGGTGGGGGCGTTGGCGCTGGCGCGGTTCGGGGAGGCACCGGTGGAGTAGGTGCTGTGCGCCTCACGGGGTGGGGGTTCGGTCCGTCCGGCGGGTGCGGCGCGGATGTGGTTGAGCGTGGTGCCCCGCGCTCCCGCTGTCCCCGGCCTTCTCAAGGCAGTACCCGGCACAGCGCCTCCAGTGCCGCCGCCCACGCGCTGTCCGGTGGTGTGCCGTAGCCGACGACCACGGCGTCCAACGGGTCGGTGACGGCCTGTGGGTGCCGGTAGAAGGTCAGGCCGTGGAGGGCCAGGCCCTGCCATGCCGCCGCCTGGACCACCGACTCCTCCGTGCCGGGCGGGAGCCGTAGGACCGCGTGCAGGCCCGCGGCGATTCCCGTGACCCTCACCTCCGGTGCCCGCTCGGTGACGGCGGTGGCGAGGGCGTCGCGGCGGCGCCGGTAGCGCAGGCGGGAGGAGCGGACGTGGCGGTCGTACGCGCCGGAGGTGAGGAACTCCGCGAGGGTGAGCTGTTCCAGTGCGCCGACGGTGTCCGTCCGGCCCTTGGCCGAGGCCGCCTCCGCCGCGAGGGCCGGCGGCAGCACCATCCAGCCCAGCCGCAGTCCGGGCGCGAGCGACTTGCTGGCCGTGCCGAGGTAGACGACCCGGTCGGGGGCGAGTCCCTGCAACGCGCCGACGGGCTGGCGGTCGTAGCGGAACTCGCCGTCGTAGTCGTCCTCCAGGATCAGTCCGCCGGTGCGCCGGGCCCAGGCGACGACGGCGGACCGCCGGTCCGGGTGCAGCGGGGTGCCCATGGGGAACTGGTGCGCCGGGGTCAGCAGCACCGCGCCGGCGGCCACCGACTCGCCGGGGGCGGTGCCCAGTTCGTCGTACGGCAGCGCGGGCGTGGCCATGCCCGCGTTCCGCAGCAGCGCCCAGTGGACGTCGAGGCCGTACGACTCCACGGCCACCGTCCGCACCCCGCGGGCCCGCAGGAGCTTGCCGAGGATGGTGAGGGCGTGCGAGAAGCCGGCGGTGATCACGATCGTGTCGGGGTCGGTGCGCACCCCACGGGCTCGGGCGAGGTAGCCGGCGAGGGCGGTGCGCAGTTCTGGGCGGCCGCGCGGGTCGCCGTAGCCGAGGGCGTGGAAGGGGGCCGTGGCCAGGGCCCGGCGGGTGGCCTTCACCCACTCGGTGCGCGGGAAGGCGGCGAGGTCGGGGGTGCCGGGGACGAGGTCGTGCAGCGGGCGGGTGGGGGCGCGGTGAGAGGTCGCCGGGGTGGTGCCGGGGGCTGTGCGGGCGCCGGTGCCGGGGGCGCCGGTGCCACGCGCCCCCGTCGCCACTCGGGTGCCGGAGCCCTGGCGGGCCGTGAGCCAGCCCTCCGCGACCAGGTCGGCGTAGGCCTCGGCGACGGTGTTGCGGGCGATGCCGAGGTCGGCGGCGAGGGAGCGGGAGGACGGCAGCCGGGTGCCGGGGGCGAGCCGGCCGGTGCGGACCGCGTCCCGCAGGGCGTCGGTCAGGCCCCGGCGCAGGCCGCCCGAGCCGCTCGGTTCGAGATGCAGGTCGACGCCCAGAGTGGCCCACGATTCCGTCATGGAAATGGACCATACTCCTGGGCTGCCTCGTTCCTAGAGTCGAGGGCATGACCACTGCACAGGAAACCGTCGAATACGCCGCCGAAGAAGCCCCGCGCCTGCCGTGGACCGAGCACGCCCCCGACGTCTACAAGGCCATGGTCCGCCTGGACAGCGTCGCCAAGCGGGGCCTGGACCCCAAGCTGTACGAGCTGGTGAAGATCCGCGCCTCACAGCTCAACCACTGCGCGTTCTGCCTCGACATGCACTCCAAGGACGCCCTCGCCGCCGGTGAGAGCATCGAGCGGATCGTGCAGCTCAGCGCCTGGCAGGAGTCCCGGCACTTCTACACGGAGAAGGAGCTGGCCGCGATCGAGCTGACCGAGGCGGTCACCGTCCTGACCGACGGCTTCGTGCCGGAGGAGGTGTACGAGCGGGCCGCCAAGCACTTCGAGGAGGCCGAGCTGGCCCAGCTGGTCGCCGCGATCACGGTGATCAACGCCTGGAACCGGTTCGGTGTGACCTTCCGGATGACCCCGGGCCACTACCAGCCCGGGCAGCACGGGTGAGGCGGGACGAGGCCGCGCTGCGGGAGATCGCCGGCGGCCTCCCGGCCTGACGCCGGTCAGGACAGCCACTCCTTCCACACGGAGGGGTGGCTGTCCACCCACTTCTTCGCCGCTTCCCGCGGGTCCAGCTTCTGTTCGGCGATCATCAGCGAGACCTCGTTCTGGTCCTCCGTCGTCCACCGGAACTTCTTCAGGAAGGCCGCGGCCTTGCCGCCGGACTTCGCGAAGTCGGCGTTGAGGTACTTCTGGAGCGGGGTGTGCGGGTAGGCACAGGCGACCTTCGCCGCGTCCGCGTCGCAGCCCTCCTTGTACGGCGGCAGCTTCACCTCCGTCATCGGCACCTTCTCGAACAGCCACTGGGGCGAGTACCAGTAGGTCAGGAAGGGCTTCTTCTCCTTGGCGAACTGCTTCATCTGGGTGATCTGCGCCGCCTCGGAACCGGCGAAGACCACCTGGTAGTCCAGCTTCAGGTTCTTCACCAGCGCCTTGTCGTTGGTGACGTAGGACGGGGAGCCGTCCATCAGCTGGCCCTTGCCGCCGCTCTCCGCGGTGCGGAAGAGGGAGGCGTACTTGTTGAGGTTCCGCCAGTCGGTGATGTCCGGGTGCTGCTTGGCGAGGTAGGTGGGCACGAACCAGCCGATGTGGCCGGTCACCCCGAGGTCGCCGCCGCGGGCGATCGTCTTCTTGTCCTGGACGTACCGCTTCTCCTGGTCCGGGTGGCCCCAGTCCTCCAGGAGCGCGTCGACCCGGCCCTGGCTGAGCGCGTCCCAGGCGGGCACCTCGTCGACCTGGACGGTGTCGACGCGGTAGCCGAGCTTGTGCTCCAGGACGTACTGGGCGACGGCCACGTTGGACTGCGCGCCCACCCAGGACTGCACGGACAGGGTGACCGACTTCGTGCCCCCTGCGTTCGCGAAGGGCGAGGCCTGCTTGGTCATGTCGGCGGCGCCGCAGCCGGTCGCGGTCAGCAGCACCAGCGAGCCCACCAGGGCGGTCGTACGACGTCGCATGTCAGGCTCCCTTCTTCGCGCGCCGCGCGGTCGGCTGGGTCACCCGGTCCAGCATCAGGCCCAGGCAGACGATCGCCGCGCCGGCGACGAGGCCGGTCGCCAGGTCGCCCTGGGCGAGGCCGAACGCGACGTCGTAGCCGAGGGCGCCGCCGCCGACCAGACCGCCGATGATGACGACGGCGAGGACCAGGACCACGCCCTGGTTGACGGCGAGCAGCAGCGCGCGCCGGGCCAGCGGGAGCTGGACCTGCCACAGCTGCTGGCGGCCGGTCGCGCCCAGCGAGCGCGCGGACTCCAGCGCGGCCTGGTCGACCTGGCGCAGGCCCTGCGCGGTGATCCGGACGACGGCCGGGAGGGCGTAGACGACGGCCGCGGCGACGGCGGGCGCGCGGCCCACGCCGAACAGCGCGACGACCGGGATCAGGTACACGAACTGCGGCATGGTCTGGACGACGTCCAGGACCGGGCGCAGGGCACGTTCGACGCGGTCGCTGCGGGCGGCCGCGATGCCGGCCGCGAAGCCCAGGACGAGGGTGACGGCGACGGCGGCCAGCACCTGGGAGAGGGTGTCGAGCGACGGCTCCCACACGCCGAGCACGCCGATCGCGGCCATGGCGAGGACGGCGGTCAGCGCGGTGCGCCAGGTGCCGATCAGCCAGGCCGGCGCGGCGACGACGAGCAGCACCGACCACCAGGGCAGCCACTGAAGGCCGTCGCGTACGGGGTCCAGGACCCAGGTGGTGAAGTGGCCCGCCCAGTCGGCGGTGCCGCCGATGACCGGGACGCCGGAGTACAGGTGGGCGGTCATCCAGTCGACGGCCCGGTTGACCGGTTCGGCGATGCCCACGGTCCAGCCGGCGGGCCAGTCCGGCGCGCCGAGGAGGCGGGTGGCGAGGGCCACGGCCACGGTGACGGCGAGGGCGTACGGCCAGCCGATCGTCCGGGGGCGGCTGGTGCCGTCGCCGGCGGCGGCCGTCACACGGTCCAGGACCACCGCGAGCAGCACGATCGGGATGCCGGCGGCGAGGGCCGCGCCGACGTCGACCGAGGCGAGGGCCTGGTAGACGCGGTCGCCGAGGCCGGCCGCGCCGATGACGGCGGCGATCACGGCCATGGACAGCGCCATCATGATCGTCTGGTTGAGGCCGAGGAGGAGTTCCTTGCGGGCCAGCGGGATACGGGCGGTCAGCAGCCGCTGGCGACGGGTCGCGCCGAGCGACTCCACGGCCTCCAGGACTTCGGGATCGGCGCCGCGCAGGCCGAGCGCGGTGAGGCGGGCCATCGGCGGGGCGGCGTACACGACGGTGGCGAGGACGGCCGCGGGGACGCCGATGCCGAAGACCAGGACGACGGGGAGGAGGTAGGCGAAGGCCGGGAGCACCTGCATGGTGTCCAGGACCGGGCGCAGGGCACGGTCCAGGCGGTCGGAGAGGCCGGCGGCGAGGCCGAGGAGCGCGCCCACGACGACGGAGGCGAGGACCGCTACGACCATCAGGGCGAGGGTCTGCATGGTCGGGACCCACATGCCGAGGGCGCCGCAGGCGAGGAAGGCGAGGGCCGTGCCGGCGGCCAGGCGGACACCGGCCACGCGCCAGGCGAGCAGGGCGGCGAAGGCCGTGACGCCTGCCCAGCCCGCCGCGAGGAGGGTGAGGTAGACGGCTCGGACGGCCCAGATGACGGCGTTGCTGATGTAGCCGAAGAAGTACAGGAACAGGGGGTGGCTGTCCCGGTTGTCCAGGACCCAGTCGCTGGCGGTGGTGAGGGGTTTGTCGACGTGGAGCGTCAGCGCGTGAGGCCAGGTGGCGCCGGGCCAGTGGGTGGCTGCCCAGGGGGCCAGGACCGCGGCGAAGAGGGCGAGCAGGAGGAGTTTGGCCGCGGCTCGGCTTCTGAGGACGCGGGGTTTGCCGGTGCCGGAGGTCGGGACGGTGAGCGTTGCCATCAGACGGCCTCCGGGGCAGTACTCGCCGGGGGTTGGGTCGCTTGCCCGCGCTGGCGGGGTGCCGCTTTCTTTGGGACGGGTGCCGTCCCAGCGGCACGAATGCCCGCAGCTACGGCGGCATCGTCGTCCGTCGCTACGGCGGCATCCGTGCCTGCGGCTGCGGCGGCGCCCGGGGACGTGGCTGTCGTGTCCACGCCTGCCACCACGCCGAGCAGTTGCTCGTGGTCGATCACGCCGAGGCAGCGGCCCTTGTCCATGACGCGGGCCGGGGTGCCCGCGCGGGCCACCGCCTCGATGGCCTCGGCCACCGTGGCCTCGGGGCGCACCGCGGGGCCGTCGGCCGTTTCCGCGGCGGAGGCCGGACGCATGGCCGTACGTGCCGTCAGCACCTGTTCGCGCGGTACGTCCCGTACGAACTCGCGGACGTAGTCGTCGGCCGGGTTGCCGACGATCTCCTCGGGGGTGCCCAGCTGGACGACCTGGCCGTCGCGCATCAGGGCGATGCGGTCGCCGAGTTTGAGGGCCTCGGTGAGGTCGTGGGTGATGAAGACCATCGTGCGGCCTTCTTCGCGGTGCAGGCGGGCCACCTCGTCCTGCATGTCGCGGCGGATGAGGGGGTCGAGGGCGCTGAACGGCTCGTCGAAGAGCAGCACCTCGGGGTCCACCGCGAGTGCCCGGGCGAGGCCCACGCGCTGGCGCTGGCCGCCGGAGAGCTGGCCGGGGCGGCGCTTCTCCATGCCTTCGAGGCCGACCTTGGCGATGAACTCGGCGGCACGCTCGCGGCGTTCGGACTTGCCGACGCCCTGGATCTCCAGGCCGTAGGCGACGTTGTCGAGGACCGTGCGGTGCGGCAGGAGGCCGAAGTGCTGGAAGACCATCGCGGCCCGGTGCCGGCGCAGCTCGCGCAGGCGGGCCTTGTCCATGGCGCGGACGTCCTCGCCGTCGATGGCGATCGTGCCCGCCGTCGGCTCGATCAGCCGGGTCAGGCAGCGGACGAGGGTGGACTTGCCGGAGCCGGACAGGCCCATGACGACGAAGACCTCGCCCTTGCGGACGTCGAAGGAGACGTCCCGGACGGCGGCGGTGCAGCCGGTGCGGGAGCGGAGCTCGGCGGGGGTCAGGGTGCCGAGTTCCGGGTCCTCGGGAACGCGCTCGGGCTTGGGGCCGAACACCTTCCACAGTCCGGACACCGAGAAGACGGGCTCGGTGGTGGTGGGCGGCTTGCGGGTGGGGACGGTGAGACTCATCGGGGATCATCTCCGATCAGGTCGACGGCCTTCTCCCCGACCATGAGGACCCCGATCATCGGGTTCACGGCGGTCATGGTCGGGAAGACGGACGCGTCGGCGATGCGAATGCCGTCGAGGCCCCGGATTCTCAGCTCCGGGTCGACCACGGCGAGTTCGTCGTCGGCGGCGCCCATCTTGCAGGTGCCGGCCGGGTGGTAGACGGTGTGCGCGACCTTGCGGGCGTACTCGCTCAGCTCGGCGTCGCCGAGGATGTCGGGGCCGGGGCAGACCTCGCGCCTGAGCCAGCCGGCCAGCGGCTCGGTCCTGGCGATCTCCCGGGCGATGCGGATGCCGTCGACGAGGGTCCGCGCGTCGTAGTCGTCCTCGTCGGTGAAGTAGCGGAAGTCGAGCGCCGGCTTGACGGAGGGGTCGGCGCTGGTCAGGTAGAGACGGCCACGGCTCTTCGGCTTGGGGATGTTGGGGGTCATCGAGACGCCGTACGGCGGGCGTTCGTAGCCCAGGCGCTCCGGGTTGTCCGTGAACGGGATCTGGTAGAAGTGGAACATCAGGTCCGGGCCCGCCTGCGCGGGGTCGCGGCGGACGAACAGGCCCGCGTCGGAGTCCATCGCGGAGTTCTCCGGGATCGGGCCGTGGGTCTCCCAGACGATGACCGACTCGGGGTGGTCGAGCAGGTTCTCGCCGACGCCCGGCAGGTCGTGGACGACGGGGATGCCGAGCGCTTCGAGGTCCTTGGCGGGGCCGATGCCCGAGTGGAGCAGCAGGCGCGGGGAGTCGACGGCGCCGGCGCACAGGACGACCTCCTCGCGGGCGCGGATCAGCAGTTCCTCGCCGTCCTTGGTGCGCACGTGGACGCCCTCGGCACGGGTGCCGTCCAGCTCCAGCCGGTACGCCCAGGTCTCCAGGAAGAGGCGGAGGTTGGGGCGTTCGTCCATCACCGGGTGCAGATACGCCACCGACGCCGAGGACCGCTTGTTGTTCTCGGGGTGGTAGGCGAGGTCGAAGAAGCCGACGCCCTCGGTGAACGGCTTGCGGTTGAAGCCCTCGACCCGGGGTACTCCGAGCGCCGACCGGGCCGCGTCGACGAAGTCGCGGGCGATGGCGTTCCGGTCCTTCTCGTCGACGGAGACGATGTTGTTCTTCAGGCGGGGGAAGTAGGCCTCCATGGGGACGGCGCCCCAGCCCTTGGCCCCTGCCTCTTCCCACTCGTCCCAGTCGGAGGGCAGGGGCTTGAAGGAGATGAGGGTGTTGTGCGAGGAGCAGCCGCCGAGGACGCGGGCGCGGCTGTGCCGGATGTGGGAGTTGCCGCGCGGCTGTTCCACCGTCGGGTAGTCGTAGTCGAGTTCGCCGCCGAGCAGGCCCATCCAGCGGCGCAGGGTGAGGACGTCGTCGCGGTCGACGTCGCTCGGGCCGCCCTCGATGACGGCGACCGTGACGTCGGGGTTCTCGGTGAGGCGGGAGGCGATGACGGAGCCCGCCGTGCCACCGCCGATGACGACGTAGTCGTAGACGTGGGGAGTGTGGGACATGGGGGTGCTGCTCCAGGTGGGGACGTACGTACGGCTTACGGGCGGGGCTCAGCCGGCGAACCAGCGCACCGGCTTCGGCGCGAGGTTCTGGTAGATGTGCTTGGTCTCGCGGTACTCGGCGAGGCCGGCGGGCCCCAGCTCTCGGCCGGTGCCGCTCCTGCCGAAGCCGCCCCACTCCGCCTGCGGCAGGTAGGGGTGGAAGTCGTTGATCCAGACGGTGCCGTGACGCAGCCGGGCGGCGACCCTGCGGGCCCGGCCGGGGTCGGAGGTCCAGACGGCGCCCGCGAGGCCGTACTCGGTGTCGTTGGCGAGGAAGACGGCCTCTTCCTCGGTGCCGAACGTCTCGACGGTGAGGACCGGGCCGAAGACCTCCTCGCGGACGACCTTCATCTCGCGGTGGCAGGCGTCGAGGATGGTCGGCTCGTAGAACCAGCCGGCCTCGGGGCGCTGCGGTGACGGCTCCGGCCGCTTGCCGCCACAGCGCAGCACGGCACCCTCTTCGAGGGCGGAGGCGACATACGCCTCGACCTTGGCGCGCTGCTGTGCGGAGACGAGCGGGCCGCACTCGACGCCGTCGGCCGTGCCGCGGCCGAGCCTGATCCGCTGGGCCCGGCGGGCGAGTTCGGCGACGAAGCGCTCGCGGACCGACTCCTCGACGATGAGGCGGGCGCCGGCCGAGCAGACCTGGCCGCTGTGGATGAAGGCCGCGTTGAGGGCCTGGTCGACGGCGGTGTCGAAGTCCTCCTCGGTGGCGCAGGCGTCGGCGAAGACCACGTTGGGGTTCTTGCCGCCGAGTTCGAGGGCGACCTTCTTGACGGTGGGCGCGGCGGCCTGGGCGACCTTGGTGCCGCTGGCCAGGCCACCGGTGAAGGAGACGAGGTCGACGTCGGGGTGCTCGGCGAGCCGGGCGCCGACCGTGTGACCGGGGCCGGTGACGAGGTTGGCCACGCCCGCGGGCAGGCCGGCCTCGGCCAGCAGTCCGATCAGGGCGATGGTGGTCATCGGGGTGATCTCGCTGGGCTTGATCACGAAGGTGTTGCCGGCGGCGAGCGCCGGGGCGATCTTCCAGCTGGCCTGGAGGAGCGGGTAGTTCCAGGGGGTGATCAGCGCGCAGACGCCGACCGGTTCATGGACGACCACGCTGTGGATGTCGGGCGAGCCCGCGTCGACGACCCGGCCCGGGGCCTCGGCGGCGACCAGGTCGGCGAAGTAGCGGAAGGCGTCGGCGACGCAGTCGATGTCGACGCGGCCCTCCTCGACGGTCTTGCCCGCGTCCCGGCTCTCCAGCAGGCCGAGTTCCTCGCGGTCGCGCTTCAGCAGGTCGGCGACGCGGCGCAGCAGGGCGGCGCGCTCGGCGACCGGGGTGCGCGGCCAGGGGCCCTGGTCGAACGCGTGCCGGGCGGCGGCCACCGCGCGTTCGGCGTCCTTCTCGTCGCCCTCGGCGACCACGGCGAACGGCCGGGCGTCCGCGGGGTCGAGGATCTCCCGGGTCGCGCCGGAGATCGCCGCCAGCCACTCGCCGCCCGCGTGGATGGTCGCGCGGGCCTGTCGTTCCGTTCTGTCCGCCATGATCGGTCTTGCCTTCCGTTTTTGATCCATGCCCCTGCGTGACAGGGCTGTCTCGCCTGGGGACCGTCGCCGCCTGCCCGGGGCGCCGCGTCGCATGCGCAATCGGTGCCGAAAGTGCGCCGCGTCACTGAAAATGCGGTCGAAAAGGGACAAAAGTAGGGTGAGGAGGGGTGTCGGGAGGTGGCACGATGACTCGTGGATCGCGACTCTGTGCGGGGGCAAGCGTCACCCTGGCCCTACTGACCCCGCTCGCCCTGCCCGCCACGGCCCCCGCTGTGCCCGCGACGGCCCCTGCTCCGACCGCCACCGCACCCGGCCTCCCGGCCCTGCCCCGCTCCGACGGCACCCCGAAGACCCTCGCCGACGACAGCGGCCCGAGCGCCCGTGCCCTCGCGGACGAGGCGCGGAGCAACCTGCTCAAGGCGCGCTCGGTGCACCTCAGGTACACGAATCACCGCGCGGGCACCGACCGGGCCGCCCCGGCCTCCCTGGACCTGACGCTCGACCGTGCCGGAAACTGCGTGGGCAAGCTGGTCATGGGCGCGGGCGGCGGCAGCGTCGCGCTGATCAAGCGGGGCGACCAGGTGTGGATGAAGCCGGACACCGCGTTCTGGAAGGCCCAGCTGCCCGGCCGCCAGGGCGATGAAGTGGTCGCACGCCTGAAGAACCGCTATCTGCACGGCTCCACGAAGGACACCGTGCTCAGGGGCATGTCCGACACCTGCGACCTGACCGCCTTCCAGAAGGCGGCCGCCGCCGAGTCCTCCCCCCGCGCCGCGCTGACCAAGGGCAAGGAGACGAAGGTCGACGGCACGAAGGTGATCCCGCTGACCGGCACCGAGCACGGCGGGAAGAAGATCGCCCTCTACGTCACCTCGGCCACCCCGCACCGTCTGGTCCGGGCCGCCCAGCGGGACGCCAGCACCGATCAGGACCTGACCTTCACGGGCTACGACGAGCCGGTCCCGTCCGCCACCCCGGCCGCGGCGCGGTCCGTGGACGTCTCCGAACTCCAGCGGGAGCTAGAGCACAGCTGACCGCTGGAGCATCAGATCCCGTACGCAGCCGCGCAGCCAGGCGTGGGCCGGGTCGGCGTCGTGGCGCGGGTGCCATGCGAAGCCGATGTCGACGGCGGGCAGCGGGAGCGGGATCTCGAAGGTGACCAGGCCGAGGGCCTCGGCCAGTGGGCGGCCCCACTGACTGAACAGCCCGATCAGGTCGGTCTCGCGCAGCACGAACAGCGAGGCCGGGTAGGTGCCGACGCTGCCCACCACCCGGCGTTCCAGGCCGAGTTCGGCGAGGGCGTCGTCGACCGGGCCGCGCTGCCTGCCGCGCCGGGAGACGATGAGGTGTCCCGCCGCCCCGGCGAACCGCTCGGGTGTCAACTCGCCGTCCAGCAGCGGGTGTCCGGCCCGTACGACGCCCAGCATGCGGTCCTCGTACACCGTCTCCACACGCACCTCGGGCGCCACCGAGTCGATCACCCCGACCTCCAGGTCGGCGGTGCCCTGGCGCAGGAACGGGGCGTCCACATGGCTCTCGCTCAAAAAACGCAGGCGGATGCCGGGGGCCTCGCGGGCGGCGCGGGCGAAGAGGGCCGCGCCATGGGTGGCGGCGACGGCGTCGTGGCCGAGGATCGTGAAGGTGCGGGTGACCTCGCGCAGGTCGGTGTCCCGGCCCGGCGTGAACAGGGCGCGGGCCCGCTCCACCACCGCGCCGACCTCGGCGCGCACGGCGAGCGCGTGCGGGGTCGGCACCATCCGGCGGCCGGCGCGGACCAGCACCGGGTCGCCGAGCGCCTTGCGGATGCGGCCCAGGGTGCGGCTCATCGCCGGCTCGGACAGGTGCAGCCGGCGAGCGGCGCCCTGCACGCTCTCCTCCTCCAGCAGCACGTCCAGCGCGACAAGCAGATTCAGGTCCAGGCCCGTGGATTGCGTCATGTGCAGGGGTTCCTTGCGAAGGTTGCACTGGAAAGCAGGTCTGGCGCGAGCCTACGGTGAGAGCGCATCCCCCACCACCCACCAGCTCCCCGGGAGGAGCCGTGCCCGCGCACGCCCTGAAACGCTCGACACTGCTGACCCTGTGCGCCTGCGTGCTGGTCGCGCAGAGCATGGTCGCCGCCATCAACCTGCTGATCCCGCAGCTCGGTTCATCCGGCCTGCACCCCTCGCACACCGAGATCCTGTGGACGGTCGACGCCTACGTCATCGTCTTCGCCGGGCTGTTGATCCCGGCCGGCGCGCTCGGCGACCGGTACGGCCGCAAGGGCGCCCTGCTCGCCGGTCTGGCCCTGTTCGCGGTGGGCGCCGCGACCAGCGCGCTCGCCCCCGGTCCGGCGCTGCTGATCGCCGGCCGGGGCCTGTCCGGGGCCGGGGCCGCGCTGATCACCCCCGCGACGATGTCGGTCCTGGTGCACCTGGCCGGGCCCGAGCGGCGCGCCCAGGCGATGGCGTCCTGGACGCTGGCCATCGGGCTGGGCGGCATGGCGGGCAACCTGGGCGGCGGCCTGGTCGGCCAGTACCTGTCCTGGCGGGCGCTGTTCGCCGCAATGGTGCCGCTGGCGGCCGTCCTCGCCGCCGCGGTCGCGGTGACCACCCCGCGCACGGCCCGCTCCGCGCAGGGCAGCCCGGACCCGGTCGGCACCCTGCTGCTCACCGCCGGGTTGGTCGCCGTGCTGTTCGGCATCATCGAGGGCCCCGGGCACGGCTGGGCCTCGCCGCGCATCCTGACCGCGTTCGGTGCGGGCGCCCTGCTGGTGGCCGCCTTCACGGTCCACGCCCTGCGTTCTCCCGCCCCGCTGTTCGACCCGCGCGTCTTCCGCTCCGCCGGGCTGCGCGCGACCACGCTGGGTCTGGCGACCGGATTCTTCGGCCTGTTCGCGCTGTTCTTCGTCAACTCGCAGTATCTGCAAGAGGTCAAGGGCTTCGCGCCCGCGCTGACCGGGGTCGCGATCGTGCCGCTGATCGTGGGCATGGCCCTGGTCCCGAAGTTCGCGGCCCGCTGGTCGGCGCGTCCGCGCCCGGTCGTCGGCACCGGGCTCGCCCTGATCGGCCTGGGCCTGCTCGCCGCGTCCACGGCGGACGCGCACACGCCGTACGCGCTGTACGCCTGCTGGCTGCTGGTCATCTCGGCGGGCACCGGGCTGGCCATGCCGGCCCTCACCCTGGGCGTCGTCCTGTCCCTGCCCCCGCGGCAGGCGGGCCTCGGTTCCGGCCTCGGCACCTCGGCCCGCGAGATCGGCGCGGCCCTCGGCGTCGCCGTCGCCGGCACGGCCCTCGCGGGTCACGGCGACTTCGCGAGCGGGATGGGCCCGGCGCTGCGGACCGTCGGAGCGGTGGTCCTGCTGGCGACGGCCCTGGTCGTCGTGGGCCACCGCCCCGCCGGCCGCGCCTCGCGAACGGCCCCGGGCACACGGGCGGCGAAGGAGCCGGTGGCCTGAGGTCCGGCGCGTGGGTGAACGAGGCGAGGTCCCCCTCC
This sequence comes from Streptomyces sp. NPDC029138, assembly GCF_055564375.1. Lineage (NCBI taxonomy): Bacteria > Bacillati > Actinomycetota > Actinomycetes > Kitasatosporales > Streptomycetaceae > Streptomyces > Streptomyces sp. NPDC029138. The sequence continues at coordinate 341,607 of NZ_JBVHWM010000001.1, read as the reverse complement.
GCCGCTACGGAAGGGGACCTCGTGTGTGGAGCGCCGGGCAGGCCTTGCACCTGCATCTCCCCGCAGGAAGCGGGGCGTCTTTCCTTGGACCACCAACGCATCATTTGGTGCCGGGTTTCCGGCGGCCGGTGCGTGATCAACTATAGCGCACCGGCGCCGGGTCACACCACGTCGGATCAGATGAGGCCGAGGCCGCGGACCGCCTCGCGCTCCTCCTCCAGCTCCTTGACGGAGGCGTCGATGCGGGCGCGGGAGAACTCGTTGATGTCCAGGCCCTGGACGATCTCGTACGTGCCGTTCTTGGTGGTGACCGGGAAGGAGGAGATCAGGCCCTCCGGGACGCCGTAGGAGCCGTCCGACGGGATGCCCATGGAGGTCCAGTCGCCCTCGGCGGTGCCGTTGACCCAGGTGTGGACGTGGTCGATCGCGGCGTTGGCGGCGGAGGCGGCGGAGGACGCGCCACGGGCCTCGATGATCGCGGCACCGCGCTTGGCGACGGTCGGGATGAAGTCCTCGGCCAGCCACTTCTCGTCGTTCACGACCTCGGCGGCGTTCTTGCCGGCGACCGTGGCGTGGAAGATGTCCGGGTACTGGGTCGCGGAGTGGTTGCCCCAGATGGTGAGCCGCTTGATGTCGGAGACGCTGCTGCCCGTCTTCTTCGCCAGCTGGGTCAGCGCGCGGTTGTGGTCCAGGCGGGTCATCGCGGTGAAGCGCTCGGCCGGGACGTCCGGGGCGGCGGCCTGCGCGATGAGCGCGTTGGTGTTGGCCGGGTTGCCGACGACGAGGACCTTGATGTCGTCCGCCGCGTGGTCGTTGATGGCCTTGCCCTGCGGCTTGAAGATGCCGCCGTTGGCCTCCAGCAGGTCACCGCGCTCCATGCCCTTGGTGCGCGGGCGGGCGCCCACCAGCAGGGCCACGTTGGCGCCGTCGAAGGCGACGTTCGGGTCGTCCGTGATGTCGATGCCCCGGAGCAGCGGGAAGGCGCAGTCGTCCAGCTCCATGGCCGTGCCCTCGGCGGCCTTCAGAGCCGGGGTGATCTCCAGGAGGCGCAGGCGGACCGGCACGTCCGCGCCGAGCAGCTGGCCGGAGGCGATGCGGAAGAGCAGGGCGTAACCGATCTGGCCGGCCGCGCCGGTGACGGTGACGTTCACGGGAGTGCGGGTCATGGCGTTCTCCGTATGACAGCTGGCGGTGGGGCGTCCCTGCCCCGGGCGGATGATCGATCTCTTGGCATCAAGAGAGATCCACCGGTCAGGCTATCGCGCATCCGGCAGGTGAGACGTGCGGGGCCCTGTGGCTCACCCCACAAGGGGATCAGCGGGGACGTATCGCCTGCCGGGCGGGGTGCGGAGGGGTACGAAGAGGCGGCCGCCCGTCCGGGAGAGGGTGGACGGAGACGGCCGCCGGTGGGGGTACCGGCGTACCGGACTCCCGTGGGGGGATACACCGTTCGCGTGCCCAGGATCCGGCCCCCTATGCGCCGCCTCCGGAAATTCCCCCTCCGTTTCTTCCGCCCCGCTGACGCGCGACCGACCGCGCTAATCCGTGCAGCCGGTCTCGCCCGAGGCGAGCGTGGCGCAGGCCCTGGCCTGTGCCGGGTCCCGTACGGCGACCATCGGGGTGTAGCCGATGGTGTCCCCCACGGCCGTGATGTCGCCCGTCTGCCGGACCTTGCCCACGGTGACCCGTACGGTGTCGCCCGGTGCGCCGCTGGTGATCCGGCCCCAGGCCGTGCCGCACGCCTTGCTGTAGCGGACCTCCAGGGTGGTGGTGCCGACGGTGGCCGTCTTGGCGGTGCTCACCAGGTCACCGCCGCACCCCATGGCCTCCGCGTCCTTGCCGGTACAGGCGGCGCCGGCGCACTTGACGCCGGGCGGCGGGCTCGTCCGCGCCGAGGCCGACGGCGACGGCGACGTGCTGCCACCCGCGTTCGGGTGCCCGTCCCCGCCCCGATGGGTGAAGAAGAAGACCCCGGCGATGAGCACCCCGGCACCGACCAGCCCCGCGAAGAACATCACGACCTGCTGCCGGTGCGCGGACCACCGACCGGGGCCCTGGACGGCGGGGGTCCGGGCAGGGGTGCCGGGGGCTGTGCGCGGAGAGCCCGGGGTGCGGGCAAGGGGGGTGGCCCGGGTTCCGGCGGGGAGGCCCGGGGTCCCGGGGGACACAGCCGGGGTTCCGACGGTGAGGCCCGGGGGCCAGGCAGAGGCGCTTGGGGCTCCGCCGGGGACGCCGGGGGTCTGCGCAGACGCGCGTGGGGCTCCTGCCGGGAGGCCTGGCGTCCGGGCCGAGGGGCCTGAGGGGATGCCGGAGGCCCGGGCGGGCGTGTCCGGGCCTCCGGCGGAGGAGGGCGGGGTCCGCGCCGGGCCGGACTCTTGACTGCCGGCGGAACCGGACGGGCCGGGCAGGGTGTCCGGGCGGACGCTCGCCTTCGACGGACCCCGGTAACCGGCCAGCCCCCAGGAGTTCTTGACGGGTGCGTCGTCATCGCCGGCGGCGGTACGGGAGTCAGCGCCGGACGCCGTACCGGTACCGTCCCCGACCGCCGCCGCCCCGGAGCCACGGCCGACCGCCGCACGCGAGCCACCGCCCGCCGCCGTACCGAAGCCACCGCCGGAATCCGTGCCCGCGCCACCACCCGCCGCCGTACCCCGT
>NZ_JBVHWM010000001.1:323404-338855 GCF_055564375.1 Streptomyces sp. NPDC029138 | reverse complement strand
CGGCCACTCACCCCCGCCGTGCCCGAACCACCGCCGCTGCCCGAACCACCACCGGAATCCCCGCCCGAGCCACCACCCGCCGCCGTACCCCGGCCACTCACCCCCGCCGTGCCCGAACCACCGCCGCTGCCCGAACCACCACCGGAATCCCCGCCCGAGCCACCACCCGCCGCCGTACCCCGGCCGCTCACCCCCGCCGTGCCCGAGCCACCGCCACTGTCCGAACCACCGCCGGAATCCCTGCCCGGGCCACCGCCGGTCCCCGTACCGTCCGGCACGCTGTCGCGGATGTCGGCGTCCGGGGCCGTCGGCTGGGCCGGGATCTTCGGCGAGACACCGGTGGGGCCGGCGAGCCCCAGCGCGGCCGCGAGGCCACCGCCCTCGCCGGCGCCCTTCTCGCCACCCTTCCGATCGGCCGCCCCCACGGACGTACTCCCATCGGAACCACCAGCCGACCCTGCGGACCTCCCCCCAACCACACGCCCGGCCGCGTCCGTCGGTCTGGCGAGGTCGCCCAAGGCCGCTCGGGACTCCGTGATGTGGATGGCCTGGATCGTGTGGTCGTCGTTCGACTCCGCTCGGGTCCAGGCCCGTTCGGCCAGTTCCCACAGGGTGGTCAGGGGGCCGGGGTCGGTGTCCGTGGCCTCGGCCAGGGCGATGACCGCGCCCTTGGGAGCGAGGAGCCGGCCGCCCAGGTAGCGTTCCCAGGACGTCTTGGCGTAGCCCGTGCGGTCGGCCAGTGCCGCGGTGCTCAGGCCGCCGCGGTCGACCAGTTGCCGCAACTGGACGGTGAACTCCTCGATCTGCGGGTCCAGATCCTCCGGCAGGGCTTTCCACCGAGGCATCGTCTACCCCCTCTTCCCCTCTTCCCCCGTGTTCCGTGCAGGCCGCGCGGTACGCGCTGACCAAAGGATGCCAGGGCGGCGGTCAGCCGCCGGGCGTCACCAGTCCCGTCTCGTACGCCAGCACCACCGCCTGCGCCCGGCTGCCGAGGTCGAGTTTGGTCATCGTGCGGTTGAGGTGGGTCTTGACGGTGGCCTCGCTGATGTAGAGGCGGTCGGCGATCTCCAGGTTGGACAGGCCCCGGGCGGTGAGCTTGAGGACCTCCACCTCACGGGAGGTGAGCACGCCGAGGTCGGGCGGGGGCGCGGTGTCGGCGGGCGCCTGCTGCCGGGCGAAGGCCTCCACGAGGCGCCGGGTGACGCTGGGGGCGAACAGGGCGTCGCCGCCGTCGACCGCCGTGACCGCCGCGAGCAGCCGCTCGGGGCCGGAGTCCTTCAGCAGGAACCCGGAGGCGCCGGCCCGCAGCGCCCCGTACACGTACTCGTCCAGGTCGAAGGTGGTCAGCACCAGGACCCGGGGCGGGCGGTCGGTGGCCTCGGCGAGAATCCGTTCGGTGGCCTCGATGCCGTTGACGCCGGGCATCCGGATGTCCATGAGGACGACGTCGGGCCGGGTCTCGGCGGCGAGGCGCACCGCCTGCTCGCCGTCCCCCGCCTCGCCCACCACCGCGAAGCCGGGCGCGGCGTCCAGCAGGCCGACGAGACCGGCGCGGATGAGGAACTGGTCGTCCACGACGAGCACTCTGATCATTCCGTACGATCGTCCCCCCGGCCGTGCGCCGTCCCTCAGCGCTCCGCTTCTCGCGTGCCCCCGCGGTCGCGTTCGGCGGCCGAGGTCGGCAGGGTCAGCCGGACCTCGTAGCCGCCCTCGGAGCGTGGGCCGACGCTGATCGTCCCGCCGTAGAGCGTGGCCCGCTCCCGCATCCCAATCAAGCCGTGCCCGCTGCCCGTGGGCATTCTGTCCGGATCTGCCCCCTCGCCGTCGTCGGTGACGCGGACGCTCAGCTCGTGGGCGCCGTACCGGAGTTCGACGCGCGCGTGTGCGGGACCGGCGTGTTTGAGGGCGTTGGTGAGGGCTTCCTGGACGACGCGGTAGGCGCACAGTTCGACGCCGGGCGGCAGCGGGCGGGCGGTGCCCTCGACGGCGAGGTCCACGGGCAGGCCGCCGGCCCGGACCCGGTCCAGGAGTTCGCCGAGCCGGGCCAGGGTGGGCATGGGGGCCCGCTGGGGAGCCTCGGGGTCCTCCTCGCGCAGCACCTGGAGCATGCGGCGCAGCTCCTCCAGGGCCTCGCGGCTGGTGTCGGCTATGGTGCCGAGCGCGCCGCGTGCCTTGCCGGGGTCGGAGTCGAAGACGAACCGGGCGAGCCCTGCCTGCACGGAGATGACGGACATGTGGTGGGCGACGACGTCGTGCAGTTCGCGGGCGATCCGGCCGCGTTCCTCGGCGACCGCGCGCCGGGCCCGCTCGGCCTGTTCGGCGCGCAGCCGACGGGTGAGTTCGGCGCTGCGGCGGGCCAGGTGCCCGAACCAGACGAGCACCGAGCTGTAGAGCAGCGCCTGGCCGAGCACGGACGCAATGGAGGGGCTGTGGCTGACCACGCCGGCGTACACCCAGACCGCGGCCATGCAGGCGGCGCAGGCGAGCGCGGTGCGCGGCGGGCGGACGGAGGCCACGGTGTACAGGGCGAGCATGGCGCCGAAGGTGCACACCACGGGCCAGTGGCCGAGGCTGACGTAGCCGATCGCGGCGGCCTCGACGACGGCGAAGACGGCGAGGGGGTGGCGGCCGCGCAGGGCGACCGGGAGGTGGGCGAGGGCGACGAGGGCGTAGGCGCGGGTGTCGAGTTCCGGCCATCCCTGCGCCCGGGACTCCTGCGCGAGCAGGACCGCCACCACGGCCATGGCCACCGCGATCAACGTGTCCACGACGAGTGGGCGGGGGGTCCTCAGTCGCATCGCCGCAGGGTAACCCGCACGGCCGCGGCCCGGAGTCAACCGTGCGCGGTACCGCGTAAGTTGCAGCGCCCGGCCGTCGTACCCCCCTGGACGGTACGGCGGTTCGCTCCGGGGGCTGAGGCGGCGCGCGGCGGACGGCCGTAGCGTCGGGCAGGGGGGTACGGCGGTGGCCCGCGTCCCCGGGGGAGGCGCGGGCCACCTGTCTTACGGAGCGCGCTACTTGTCGAGCGTGAAGTGCAGGATGTCCTTGAGGAAGGGGATCTGGAGCCACGGCGAGGGCTGGGCCATCATCGAGAGCAGCACGATGGCCAGGCCGAGGATGCCGTAGGTGACGATGTCCGTGAAACGGGAGCGGACGGCGAGCATGCCGACGCCGGGCAGCATCCACCGCATGACCGCGCCGGCCAGCAGGGCGACGCCGACCAGCAGGGTGCCGAAGCGGAACACGTCGAGCGCGGTCAGCAGCAGGCCGAGCGCCACCGTCGACAGCACGACGAGCATCGGCCACTGCCGGGCGGGCGCCGGGGCGTCGCCGGCCGCGGCCCGGCCGCCGCCCTCGGGGCGTGCGGTGTCCCGGGTGAACAGCGGGAAGCGGCGGGTGACGCGGCGCGGGCGCCCCTCGGCGTCAGGGGCGCTGATCGCGTCGCGCGCGGTCGGTTCCGCGGGCCCGCGGGTGTCCTCAGCCGGCACTGCGCTCCGCCGCCTCGACCACGTTGACCAGCAGCAGCGCCCGGGTCATCGGGCCGACGCCGCCGGGGTTCGGGGAGATCCAGCCGGCCACCTCGGTCACGTCCGGGTGGACGTCGCCGACGATCTTGCCCTCGGCGTTGCGGGAGACGCCGACGTCCAGGACGGCCGCGCCCGGCTTGACGTCCTCGGCGCGGATCAGGTGCGGGGAGCCGGCCGCCGCGATGATGATGTCGGCCCGCTTCAGGTGGGCGGAGAGGTCACGGGTGCCGGTGTGGCACTGGGTGACGGTGGCGTTCTCGCTGCGCCGGGTGAGCAGCAGCGGCATCGGGCGGCCGATGGTGACACCGCGGCCGACGACCACGACCTCGGCGCCCTTGATCTCCACGCCGTGGCGGCGCAGCAGGGTGAGGATGCCGTTGGGGGTGCAGGGCAGCGGGGCCGGCTCGTTCAGGACGAGGCGGCCGAGGTTCATCGGGTGCAGGCCGTCGGCGTCCTTGGCCGGGTCCATCAGCTCCAGGACGCGGTTCTCGTCGATGCCCTTGGGCAGCGGCAGCTGGACGATGTAGCCGGTGCAGGACGGGTCCTCGTTCAGCTCGCGGACGACCGCCTCGATCTCCTCCTGGGTGGCGGTGGCGGGCAGCTCGCGCTGGATGGAGGCGATGCCCACCTGGGCGCAGTCGCGGTGCTTGCCGGCGACGTACTTCTGGCTGCCGGGGTCGTCCCCGACCAGGATCGTGCCGAGGCCGGGCGTGACGCCCTTCTCCTTCAGCGCCGCCACGCGGGCGGTCAGATCGGACTTGATCTCGGCTGCGGTGGCCTTGCCATCGAGAATCTGGGCGGTCATGGTCCCATCCTCGCGGATGACCCGCCCATGGTTCCAATCCGGGTGTCACGGCATGATCAGCGATGTTGCACTTGCACAACACATGACGCCTCCGGCTGGACAAGTAAGAGCCTGTTAAAGAACGATGAGCGGACAGTGCCGCGGGCAGTACCGGGGGGACGGACCGCATCTGTAGAACTTCCTCCGAACCGTGCCGCGCGTCGTCCCCGCACTTGAGCAAACGGAGGAAGACCGCCATGAGCTTTGGCGACCCCAACAACCCGTACGGCCCGCCGCAGGGCCAGCAGGGCGGCCATCCGCAGCAGGGCCAGCCCGGATACGGCTACCCGAGCGCCCCGCAGGGCCAGCCGGGATACGGCTACCCGGCCGCGCCGCCGGTGCAGCAGCCGTACGGCTACGGCATGCCGATGGAGATGCCGGGCCTGATCAAGACGGCTCGGGTGCTGCTGTTCATCCTTGCGGGCTTCCAGTACCTGGCCGGCCTGTTCCTCGGCATCGCCGCCGGCGCCGCGCAGGACGTCTCCAACGGCATCGGCTCCGGTGACGACACCAGCATGGCCACCGGTGCGCTGATCGCGTTCGCGCTGCTGATGCTGGCGCTGGGCACCCTGTCGATCTTCCTGGGCGTGAAGTTCAAGAAGGGCGGCGGCGGCATCCGCGTCACGACGATCGTGTACGCGTCGCTGATGCTGCTCGGCAGCCTGGTGAACATCGTCAACGGCGGTGGCGGTTCGGCGACCTTCGGCGGCGTCATCTCCCTGGCCTTCGCCGGCATCATCCTCGCGTCGATGGTCAACGGCTCCGCCTCGGCCTGGTTCAACCGGCCGCGGTACTGATCCGCCCGGCACCCGACACTCCAGGGCCGCGTCCCGTCCGCCCGGACGGGGTGCGGCCCGGTGTCGTCTCCGGCGGCTCCGCGCACCGGTCGGGTCGGCTCACCGGTCCGGTCGGCTCACTGGTCCAGGTAGGCCAGCACCGCCAGGACGCGGCGGTTGTCGCCGTCCGTCGGGAGCAGGCCGAGCTTGGTGAAGATGTTGCTGATGTGCTTGGCGACGGCCTTCTCGGTGACGAACAGGGCCTGGGCGATGCCCGCGTTGGAGCGGCCCTGGGCGACGAGTTCGAGGACCTCGCGTTCGCGTTCGGAGAGGCTGCCGACGGATTCGTCGCGCTCCTTGCGGACCAGCAGCTGGGAGATGACCTCGGGGTCCATGGCGGTGCCGCCCGCGGCCACCCGCTGGATCGAGTCCAGGAACTGGCCGCCGTCGGTGACGCGGTCCTTGAGCATGTAGCCGACGCCCCGGCCGCCGCTGGTGAGCAGCTCACGGGCGTAGAGGGGTTCGACGTACTGGGAGAGCAGGAGCACCGGCAGGTCCGGGTTGCGCTTGCGCGCGGCGAGGACCGCGCGCAGGCCCTCGTCGGTGAAGTTCGGCGGCAGCCGGACGTCGACGACCGCGACGTCCGGCTGTTCGCGGTCCAGCGCTTCGAGCAGATCGGTGCCGTTGTCCACGGCGGCCACCACGTCGTGGCCGTAGGCCCCGAGCAGGCGGATCAGCCCGTCCCTCAGGAGGAAGTGGTCTTCGGCGAGGACAATACGCACGGGATCTCCATCGTCACCATCGTCGGCCCGCCCACGGGACTGCTCAGGGCCAGCACGCCGTCGAAGGTGGCGAGCCGGCGCTCGATGCCGCGCAGGCCGGTGCCACGGGAGGCGTCGGCACCGCCGTGGCCGTCGTCGGTCACGGTGATGTGCAGCATCCCGCGATCGTAACGAAGGTCGATCCAGGCGCGGGCGGCACCCGCGTGCTTCGCGACATTGGTGAGGATCTCGGAGATGGCGAAGTAGGCGGCGGACTCCACGGGCATCTCGGGGCGGCCGGGCAGGTCGACCTGGACCTCGGTGCGCACCGGGCAGGTCATCGCCAACGCCCGTACGGCGTCGGCGAGTCCGCGGTCGGCGAGGACCGGCGGGTGGATGCCGCGGACCAGGTTGCGCAGTTCCTCCAGCGCCGCCGAGGACGACTGCCGGGCCTCGATGAGCAGGGCGCGGACGGCCTCGGGGTTGGTCTCCAGCAGGTGCTCGGCCGCGTCCAGGGTCATGCCCATGGCAACGAGACGGGCCTGGGCGCCGTCGTGCAGATCGCGCTCGATCCGCCGGATCTCGGCCATCTGCGTGTCCACCGCGTCGGAGCGGGTGGCGGCCAGGTGCTGGATCCGGCTGGCCATCAGCTCGCTCTCGCTCGGCGCCAGCATCGCCCTGGTGTAGAGGGCGTGCCGGCGCACCGCGCGCGGGGCCGCCCACAGGGCCAGCGGCAGTTGCAGCAGCCCGAGGACGCCGGCGAGCACCGCCGTGGCCTGGCCCTCGATCGGGATGAACTGGTACCACAGGCCGTCCCACTCGGTGGACAGCGGCACCCCGAAGAAGGCGAGGAAGACCCCCCAGACGCCGCTGAGGATCAGCGCGAGCGGGAAGAAGGCGAGGAAACCGCCGGCGATCGGGTCCGTGAGCACCCAGACGTACTCCCGCCGGGTCTGCGGGTCGCTCATGATCCAGCGGTAGCGGGCGACGGCACCGGAGGCTCCGGCGGGCGCGGGCGGCAGCGGTCCGGGCGGGCCGGGGATCTCCACGCCCGCCCAGCGCCGGGCGAGTTCCCGCTGCTGCGCGGCCAGGTTGCGCACGCCCTCCATGGCCCGCGGCACCATGCCGAGGCCGGGACCGACCAGGCTGATCGCGCCGGACACGGCGAGCGAACGGCCGAAGGCCGCCATCGACATCCAGCACAGGGTCACCACCCGGCGCAGGCCCGTCAGCCCGGCCGACACCGAGAATCCTCTGATCGCGTCCGGCGGGCGGATCCCGCCCAGCTGCATCGTGCGGTCGTCCATGCGACTCGCTCCTTCCTGGCCTTGCTCCGCCGTGCGCGGCGCCGGTGCCGTACGTCTGTCGTGGTCCGAGGGGCCCGCACTCATTGTGGTGGCCGAGGGGCCGGGAAATCGGTGGTAAAAACCCCCCTCTTGCGGCCCTTCTCGGCCAACTCCCGTCAGGGTGCGACGAACAGCGAGAGCGTGTCGGCCACGCAGGCGGCCCGGGGCTCCCCCTCGACCTCCACCGTCATACGGACGGCGGCCAGGTGACCGGCGGGCGTCTCGCGCACACCGGTGAGCCTGGCCCCGCCGCGCACCCGGGAACCGACCGGCACCGGGCGCGGGAACCGCACCTTGTCCAGGCCGAAGTTGACGCCCAGCTCCACCTTCTCGATGGCGAAGATGGCCCGCATCATGGCGGGCAGCAGGGCGAGGGTCATGTAGCCGTGCAGGATGGTGCCGCCGAACGGGCCGGTCGCGGCCCGCTCCGGATCGGTGTGGATCCACTGCGAGTCGCCGGTCGCCCCCGCGAACTGGTCCACCTGATCCTGCGTCACCCGCAGCCACTCGCTGTGGCCGAGGTGTTCGCCGACGGCGGCGGAGAACTCGTCCAGACTGGCGAAAGATCTCATGGCGTCGATTCTGTGCGGCTGCCGAACGGCCGGACAAGGCGGTCGCCCGCCGCGCGGCCGTTCGGTCAGCGAGCCGTCATCCGTTCGTCAGCGTGCGCGCCGGGCCGGGCCGGCGCCGGCGCGCACGGGGTCAGCCGTACCGCTTCAGCTCGTGGAAGAAGCCCGGCACGGTGTGCAGTCGGTCGGCGTCCCGGACGCGGTCGTGGACGTACTTGGCGACCGCCAGGTCGAGCACGCCCAGGCCGAACGGCGAGAAGACCACCGGCCGGTCGGCGGGCGGGGTGATCGCGCCGGTCAGCACGTCGTAGAGGGTGCCGGCGACGAAGTCCCGGTTGCCGGTGAGCTGTTCGGCCAGGTGGGGCGAGGTGTTGGCCTTCAGGCAGTGGTCGATGTCGTCGACCGCGTTCCACGCGGAGAGGATGATCTCCGGGGACAGGTCGCGCAGCGACACGTGCAGCACCAGCGGGTTGTGCGTGAACCACTCCGGGTCGGTCACGTGCGGCTCGCCCGCGACGGTCGCGAAGACGACGAGGTCGCTGGCGCGGATCAGGTCCTCCGGCTTCTCGTGCACGGTGATCTCCGCGCCCTCCCCGGCCGCGCGCCGCAGATAGCCCGTGAAGCCCTCCGCGTGCTCGGCGGACAGGTCGTGCACGCCGAGGGCGTCGAAGGAGAAGCCGGTGGCCGCCAGGTAGGTGTGCAGATAGCGGGCGATCAGGCCGGTGCCGATGAAGCCGACCCGGGTGGGCCGGGTGCCGCGCGCCCGGCTGATCCGGTCGGCCGCGAGGGCCGCCGAGGCGGCGGTGCGGGCGGCGCTGATGATGGAGGACTCCAGGCAGGCGAACGGGTAGCCCGTCCGCGCGTCGTTGAGGACGAGGACGGCCGAGGCGCGCGGCAGGCCGGCGGCCACGTTCTCCGGGAAGCTGGAGATCCACTTGATGCCGTGCACGTCCACGTCACCGCGCACCGAGGCGGGCAGCGCGATGATCCGGGAGGACGGGCGGTCCGGGAAGCGCAGGAAGTACGAGTCGGGGTTGACCGTCTGTGCCTCGCCGTGCAGCCGGTACGCGGCCTCGACGGTCGAGACGACCTCGTCCTCGGCGCCGGCGAGCACCTGGTGCACCTGGGCACCGGAGATCACGGAGAAGGACGGGACCTGGGACACCTGTGAGGTCATGGGAACACTGCTCCAGGGAGTTCGTTGACGAAGGGGGCGGTCGGCGGGCCGGTCAGCCGATGCGGGCCAGGCCCTTGGCGTGCCGCCGGGCGCGTCCGCGCGACACCTGCAACGGGTCCCAGCCGGCCGTGCGCCGGGGCAGCCGGGCGGGGTCGCCGAGCACCGTGCCGGACATCACCTCGGGCAGCAGGGGGCGCCCCAGGATCCGGGAGACCGCGGCCATGCCGCCGGCGGCGACCCCGGCCATGCCGCTGCCGTGCCGGGTGTTCTGCCCGACCACGTACAGCCCCTCGACGTCGGTGCGCACATCGGGCCGCTGGCCGCGCGGCCCCCAGCCGGCCATGCCGTACGGGGTGCCGCCGCTGGCGCGGATGTAGCGCTCGTGGGTGAGCGGGGTGGCGGCCTCCACATGGGTGATCCGGTCCCGGAACGGGCCGAGGACCTGCTCGGCGGTGTCCAGGGCCAGCTCGGTGACCTGCCGTTTGCGGGCCAGGTAGGCGGGCCGGCGGCGGTACGGCTCGCCCGCGAGCGGGCCGCCGTCCGCGCCCCAGAACGCGTGTCCGGGCGGGAGGATCGTCAGCAGCTGGAAGTTGCTGTGGCCCGGCGGGCACACGGCCGGGGACCCGGCGTCCTTCACGGAGGCGAAGGAGAAGGCGAGCTGGGGAATCCGGTCCAGGGTGCCGGTGCGGGCGTAGCGGTCCAGCATCTCGGCCTGCGCGCCCTCCATGTCGTCGCTGCCGTGCCACCAGATGTTGGCGTTGGGCAGGCCGGCCAGCTCGGTGTCGAGGGCGACGTACACCGCGACCACCGCGTCCCGCATTCTGGCCGCGCGGGTCCGCGCGACCAGGTCGGCCGGGAAGGTCTCCTCGCCGCCGCACAGGTCCAGGACGGTACGGCGGTAGTCGGCGTTGGAGACGACCAGCGGGGCGGAGATCCGGGTGCCGTCGGCGAGTTCGACGCCGGTGGCGCGGCCCCGCTCGACCAGGATGCGGCGCACCTCGCAGCGGGTGCGCAGCTCGCCGCCGTACGCCTCCAGGGCCTCCACGAACGCGGCCACCAGGGCCTGGCCGCCGCCCTCCGGGTAGTAGGCGCCGCGCAGGTAGTGGTCCATCATCGTGACGTGCTCGGCGAAGCCGACGTCGGCGGGCAGGGCGCCGTAGTTGCCGGCCTGCGCGGCGAGCAGGGTGCGGCCCTTGGCGGACAGCCCGCAGTGGTCCAGGGCCTGGCCGAGGGTGCGCCGGTTCCAGCGCATGGTCTCGGGCGACCGGCGGAACAGCTCCACCATCGGGGTGCCGAGCAGACTGGCCCGGCCGGCCTCGGCGACGGCCGTGGCAAGGTCGATGAAGCGGTCCACGGCGTCGGCCTCGGCGGGCAGGGCCGCCTTGACGCGGGCGCGGTAGCGGTCCCAGCCGGCCGGTACGTCGACCTGGGCGGTGGGCGTGATGACGCGGTCGAAGCCGCCGTCGTTGTCCATCGGCCGGAACCGCACCCGGTCGGCCACCCCCAGCCCGGACAGGACGGCGGGCAGCAGCCCGTCCGGGCCGCAGTCGCCGAGGTAGTGGGTGCCGACGTCGAACTCGTACTTGCGCCGGCGCCGGAAGACATGGGCGTTGCCGCCGGCGACGTCGTGCTGTTCCAGGACGAGGACCCGGCGGCCGTCTGCGGCGAGATAGCCGGCCGTCACCAGGCCGCCGACGCCGCTGCCGACCACGATCGCGTCGTACCGCTCCCCCGTACCCTGCATGTGGCCCCCCATCAGAAGACGCCGCCCCCGTGGATCTCCAGGACCGCTCCGGTGATGTACGCGGCCTGGTCGGACACCAGGAACGCCACCAGGTCGGCCACTTCCTCGGCACGGCCCAGCCGGCCCAGCGGCACGCCCTTGAGCTGGCGTTCCAGGGCCGCGGCCGGCATGCCGCCGACCATGTCGGTCTCGATCAGCCCCGGGGCGACGACGTTGGCGCGCACGCCCCGCGGGCCCAGCTCCTTGGCGAGGGACCTGGTGAAGCCGATGATCCCGGCCTTGGAGGCGGCGTAGTTGGCCTGCCCGGTGTTGCCGTAGATGCCCGCCACCGAGGACAGGTTGACGATGACGCCGGTGCGGCGCTTGCTCATGGTGAACGCGGCGGCCCGGCACACGTGGTAGACGCCGTCCAGGTTGGTGCGCAGCACCCCGTCCCAGTCCTCCTGGCCCATCAGCACCAGCGGCCGGTCGCGGGTGATGCCCGCCGAGGTGACCACGGCGTCGACGGGGCCGAGTTCGCGTTCGGTGCGCGCGTACCACTCGCGCACCTCCTCCGGGTCGGCGACGTCACAGCGGACGGCGAGCACCCGGGTGCCGTGCTCGGCGGCCTCCTTGGCGAGTTCCTCGGCGGCGTCCTGGTGGGAGCGGTAGCAGAACGACACGTCGAAGCCGTCCCGCGCGAGCCGCCGTACGACGGCCCGGCCGATGCCCCGGGAACCGCCGCTGACCAGCGCGATCACGCGTCCTCCCCGAGCAGTCGCAGCACGGCGGCGGCGACGGCGCCGTCCCGGTCGACGGCGGTCACCAGCGCGGCCCGGCCCCGGGAGCCCGGGTCGGCCGCGGCCACGGAGAGCACCGCGGCGATCTGGAAGGACGCGGCGGCGGCGCTGGTGTCGCCGAGCAGCTCCATCGACGGCACCCGGCGCAGCGCCTCGGCCGGCACCAGCGCGGCGAGCGCCTCGTACTCGGCGCGGCCCGCGTCGCTCGGCGCCGCGCAGGGTACGGCCGCCCAGACCTCGTCGGCGGTGACCCCGGCCCGCTCCAGGGCGCGGCGGGCGCAGGCGCCGACCGTCGCGAACGGGTCGTCGTCGATGTCGACGCGGGTCTCGATGCTCAGCACGGCGGCCAGCGGAGGCCGTTCGGCGGCCTGGGCGGGCTCCAGCAGGAACAGTCCGCAGCCCTCGCCGAGCAGCGGCGCGGGCTCGCCCGGCTGGGCGGCGGTGGCCTCGTACCAGGCGTGCGCGGCGGAGAACTCCTCGGCGGAACCGGCCACGTACCTGGTCGCCCGGCCCTGCGCCAGCAGCCGGCGGGCGTAGTTCAGCGCCAGCAGCCCGGCGGCCCGGCCGCCGGCGACCGTGGTGTTGGGGCCCTTCAGGCCGTGCCGGATGGCGGTGGCGCCGGCGGCGTGGTTGAGGCTGCCGAACGGGATGCGGCCGGCGTCGACGTAGAAGGGGCGCTCGTTGGTGTAGGACTGGCGCAGGAAGTCGGTGACGTTCTCCAGGCTGCCCATGGTGATGCCGAGGACGACACCGGTCAGGTCGTCCGTGGCGACGGCCGGCTCGCCGTCGGCGTCCCGCAGCAGCCCGTCGGAGGCGACCAGGGCGAGCGCGGTGAGCCGGTCCATCTTGGCGGTGCCCCGCTTGCCGAGCAGCTCCTGGATGTCGAAGCCGGGCACGGTGCACACCTCCGGCGACGGCAGCGCGCCGAGAGCGGCGTCCGCCATCACGGCCGTCTTCGCGCCGGCGCGCACGCCGGCGACGAACGCCTCGCGGCCGACGCCGTACGGCGACACCGCCGACCAGCCGGTGATGACGGGCGTGTCCGGGGGCAGCGCGGCCCGCGGGACGGCAGTTGCGTTGCTCATGGTCGGACCTTCTCCCCGTAGGTGCCCAGGATCAGCACGGCGTTGTTGCCGGCGAAGGCGCTGGAGTTGTTCTGCACGATCCGGACGTCCGCCGTGACGGCCTCGTTGGGTACGACGTCGAGCGGGCAGTCCGGGTCGGTCTCGCGGTGGTTGATGGTGGGCGGGATGAACCCGTGCTCGATGGCGAGACCGCAGGCGATGGCGCCGAGCGCGCTGGCCGCGCCCATCGAGTGCCCCAGCATCGACTTCACGGCGACCGTGCGCGGCGGCGCGTCCCCGTACACGTCCAGGATGGCGGCCGTCTCGGTGCTGTCGTTGGCCCTGGTGCCGGTGCCGTGCGCGGAGATGAAGTCGACCTCCTGCCGCTTGACGCCGGCGTCGTCCAGGGCGAGCCGGATGCCCCGGGCGATGCCGTCCCGGTTGGGGGCGGTGGGGTGGGCGGCGTCGCAGCTGAGGCCGTAGCCGAGAACCTCGGCGTAGACGCGGGCGCCACGGGCCAGGGCCGACTCCAGGCTCTCCAGGACGAGGATGCCCGCTCCCTCGCCGGTCAGGATGCCCTTGCGGTCCTTGTCGAAGGGGCGCACCACGTCCGGGCTGAGCGCGCCGAACCGCTTGAACAGCGCGAACGCCTTGCGGCAGACGGCGTCGGCGCCGCCGCACAGCGCCAGGTCGACCTCACCGGAGCGGATGGCGTCCAGGCCGTAGCCGATCGAGTAGTTGCCCGCCGCGCAGGCCGTGGTGACCGTGGTCGCCTCCACGTTCGGCATGCGCAGTTCACGGGCGATGGCGGTGGAGAGCCGGCCCGCGTGGATACGGCGGGCGAGCACCGGGTCCATCGCCTCGGGGTCCCCGGCGGCCAGCTCCTGCTCCAGGAGGACGGCGATGTCGTGGGACTCGCCGTCGGTGGTGCCGACGGTGATGACGGCGGGCCGGTCGGCCAGGTCGGCCTCGGTCAGTCCCGCGTCCTCCACTGCCATGCGGGCCGCGGCGACGGCGAACTGGCCGGCGCGGCCCACGTGGTCGGACGGCAGGTTGCGGATCCAGCGCTCCGGCTCGAAGTCGGGGACCTCGCAGGCGGTGTTCTGCCCGAAGCCCTCGGTGTCGAAGCGGGTGATCGGCCGGGCGCCGGAGCGGCCGGCCCTCAGGCCCTCGGTGTACTCCTCGACCCCGGTGCCGATGCTGGAGATCACCCCGAAGCCGGTGACGACGACCCGTCGCCGGCCGGCCCCGTCGGTGGATGCCGTGGTGGTCATGGGCGTCACCAGCCGGCGGCCGCGGCGGCCACCTGGTAGGTGGCCTCCACGTTGACCATCTTCGGCAGCTCGTTCATGTCGATGACGATGGAGAACTCCATTTCCAGCGCGCTGAGGACGTCGATCAGCTTGAGGGAGTCCGCGCCCAGTTCGTCGATGAAGAGCGCCGAGTCGGAAAGGCGCTCCAGGTCCACGTCGATGTTCTCGGCGATGATTTCCCGGATACGGGTGAGGCGCTCGGGAGCGGCCGTCGTCATGGCTCGTTCCTCCGTTTTCGGATGGCCGGTGGGTGATTCGCGAAAGACCTGCGAGGAAAAGTCGAAAGGAGCGGGAAAGCTGCGCGGAATGGGCAGCGAAGCGGCTCGGCAAAAACCTAGTCAGCGGCGATGACTGTCCGATGACCGCCAACTGACGGCCCGCTGACGGCGGTCAGTGGCCGCCCGCACGGCGGAACCCGCGGACACCGCCCCACACCGCGGCGAGCAGCAGCGCCGTGAGCGTCACGGCGGTCACCAGGCCCGGGTGATGGGCGGGGAAGCCGCCGGAGGCCGCCACGCCCGGGTCGTTGCCCCACAGCTGCCGGCAGGTCGTGATGACCGACGTGACGGGGTTCCACTCGGCGACCGGGCGCAGCCAGCCGGGCAGGCCGCTGACGGGGACGTAGGCGTTGGACAGGAAGCTGAGGACGACCAGCACCAGCGCGCCGGTGCCGTCGATGGCCTCGATGTTGCGCTGGGTGGTGCCGAGCAGGATGCCGACCCAGGTCATCACGTAGATGAAGGCGAGCAGCACGCCGAAGCCGGCGGCGGTGCGCAGCACGCCCTCGTGCGGACGCCAGCCCACGCCCAGGCCGACGAGGCTGACCGCGGTCAGGCTGACCGCGCCGACGACCAGGTCGGACAGGGTGCGCCCGATCAGCACGGAGGACGGGGAGATCGGCAGCGAGCGGAACCGGTCGACCAGCCCGTGCCGCAGGTCCAGTGCGACGCCGATGGCGGTGGGACCGACGCCCGTCAGGCCGACCTGGATGGCGATGCCGGCCATGATGAAGTCCTCGTAGGCCATACCGCCCGGGATGTGCATGGAGGTGCGGAAGAGGTAGCCGACGGCGATCAGCATCACCAGCGGGTTCATGGTGACCAGCACCAGCCGGCCAGGTGACCGGCGCAGATGGGTCAGATGGCGGCCGGCCAGGGCGAACGTGTCACCGAGGTGCCCGCGCACGGGCCCGGCCGAACCGGGCCGGACGGCGGCCGGCCGGGACGGGGCGGTCGGGGTGGTGGCCGTGGCCGTCACTGGGGCTCCTCTTTCGTGGCCGTCAGGGGTTGTGTGTTCGCGGCCGTCAGGCGCTCCGCGCTCGCGCCCGCCAAGGGGTCTTCCTTCGCGACCGCCCCGGGCTCACCTCTGGCGGCCGTCAGGGTCTGCCTCTCCGTGGCCGCCACGAGGGCCCCCTCAACGGCCACCCCGGGCTCGCCTCGCTCAGCCGCCACGGACTGCTTCTCCCCGGCTGTGACGGGCCGGTCCGTGGCCGTCGCGGGTCGGTTCTCCGTCGTCGGCGTCGGCTCCGCTCTCGTGGCCGTCGCGGGCCGC